>NZ_RQES01000012.1:300000-450896 GCF_004769405.1 Leptospira selangorensis | reverse complement strand
GTGTGAGATATTCGCAGTTATATCAATGTTGAAGTTTATGAAAAGCCAGAGTAGCAACACTCTGGCTTTTTTATTTTTTTTTTTTGGGGGGGGGAACAACATATTCATAAAACAAATTCACCAATGAAATTAGCGAATTCCTGATTTTTAGAAGCAAGGCGCTCAATCAATGTATGATTTAGTTTAGACCTTCTCTTTGACGGCACAAGTATTTTACTCTTAGCTGGGTTAGTACGAATTAATTCTATGATTCCGATCCCAAAGATCGAATGTAAAAGTTGCAACTCATGGAAGAAACTTTCTTCTTTGTCTATGTTCGGAGAGACTAAGTAGCCTTCATGCGCCCAGGAAGAATTCAGAAATGCCTGTGCAAACGACTGAGTTACATTGTTAAATTTCAAATTTGTTTTCAACTCGAAAGAATAAATCGTATAGAGTTCCTTTTTGGATTTTAACTCTGCATTAATCGTTCTTTGAACCGCACCTACGATATCGGGATGAGACCATTTTTGATTCTGGCCACGTTCCTTTTTGGAACGCTCATGATGGATTGTAATTACATCACATCCGAATTTTCCTTTTGCAAAAACTGAAAAAACTTTATGCAGGTCTCTTTCTTCTCTTTGAGGTGGCATCGCATAACTATTGATTCCTTTTATAGCTTTGAAGGCTGCTTTACCCCATGGAGAAAGTGAAACCTTATCTAAATTGCTAATCAATCGTCGAATCGAATGACCATCTTTTCTTTTTAACTCGTGATTTATTTCCTTCGAAATTGATTTAAGAGAAAGATTCGAATTTCCAACAACAATCCAGTCTCTCTTCTTTGCATATTCCAGAATTTCTAAATGGTTCATGCTCTTTTTGGTTTCCGAAAGAATATGAATTACTAAATCGATTATAGAAGGAAAATTTTGCATTTGAAGAAAGTGATAAGCTCGAGGAAGGTTTTGGATAGCATATTTTATCTCAATGGAAAATCCTTTTGTTTGGTCTCGATTTTTAAGTATATAATCAAGCCAAGACTGCAAATAAGCTAAATACTTTCAAAAAAACGAATGGAGAGACTGATTTTGTTCCGAACGTAGGATATCCTACAGGAAAAATCACTGGAATTCAAAGAATCGCTCTTTAAATTAAGGAAAATTATAGATCTATGCCCCAAAAAGCGATTGTCCCCAAAAAAAAAGCAGCAGCTAAGAAGTCCAGCTCGGTAAAAAAAGAGAAGGTTACCCCAACCAAGCCACAGAAATCCTTTGAACAAAACCTATGGGATACTGCAGATAAACTTCGCGGGAGCGTGGAATCCTCCGAATACAAGCACGTCGTACTTAGTTTAATCTTTTTAAAATTCGTCAGCGATAAGTTCGAGGAAAGGCGCAAGCAACTCATCCAGGAGGGAAAAGAGAAATACATAGAGAGAGTTGAATTCTATGCGCAGAAGAACGTCTTCTATCTTCCCGAAGAGGCTCGCTGGTCTTTTATTCAGAAAAACGCAAAACAGAAAGATTTGGCGGTTAAGATAGACAAGGCTCTACGCACCGTAGAAAAGACAAATCCTTCCTTAAAAGGAGCCTTACCTGATAATTACTTTACTCGTCTCGGATTAGATCCAAGCAAGCTTGCGGCACTTATCGATTCCATTCATGATATAGATACGATCAAAGATAAAGAAGAAGATGTAGTAGGCCGAGTCTACGAATACTTCTTAGGAAAATTCGCAGCGACGGAAGGCAAAGGCGGCGGAGAATTTTATACTCCGAAATGTGTGGTTAATCTTATCGCAGAAATGATCGAACCTTACGAAGGGAAAATTTATGATCCTTGTTGTGGTTCCGGCGGGATGTTTGTGCAATCAGTAACCTTCGTTGAGAATCATAAGGGAAACAAAAAAGACATCTCCATTTATGGACAGGAGCAAACCTCCACAACTTATAAACTCGCTAAGATGAATCTTGCTATTCGAGGGATTTCGACTAACTTGGGTGAAATTCCCGCCGACACATTCTTCAAAGACCAACACCCGGATCTAAAAGCTGATTTTATCATGGCCAATCCTCCTTTTAACTTGGATGCTTGGAGAAACCCGAAAGAACTCTTGGATGATCCTCGTTGGTCCGGATATGAGGTCCCCCCAACTGGTAACGCAAATTATGCATGGATTTTGCATATGATTTCCAAACTTTCCGATAATGGAATGGCTGGATTTGTAATGGCGAATGGTTCCATGTCTACCAATACCAAGGGAGAAGGAGCGATTCGCCAAAGAATGATCGAAAATGATCTAGTCGATTGTATGATCGCACTTCCCGGGCAATTATTTTATACTACTCAAATTCCGGTTTGTCTCTGGTTCCTAACTAAGAACAAGGGCACTTTAAAAATAGAAGGTCATACCGACAGCAATCATAAGGATAGAAGAGGAAAGACTCTCTTTATCGATGCCCGAAACCTCGGTGTCATGACGGACCGAACTCATAAGGAACTCACTACAGAAGAGGTCTCCGAAATTGCACGTACCTACCATGCCTGGAGAGGAGAATCCAAAGACGGCAAATACGAGGACAAACCTGGATTTTGTAAGTCGGCTACATTAGAAGAAATGAAAGCAAATGATTTTGTCCTCACACCAGGACGTTATGTGGGAACGCCCGAAGAGGAGGATGATGGAATCTTATTTGAACATAAAATGAGGGAACTCACTCAAACTCTTTATAAGCAAATGGAAGAATCTAAAGCCCTGGATGCTCAGATCCGAAAAAACCTGGAGGTTCTGGGCTATGGGAAGTGAGTGGAAGGAAGGGAAATTAATTGATCTTTATGAAATTTCCTCTGGTCTTTCAAAATCAGCGGAATCGTTTGGAAGTGGATTTCCTTTTCTAACTTTCAAAGATGTTCTAGATAATTATTTTGTTCCTAGCAGATTAGAGAAGCTTGTAGAATCCAATGAAGAAGACAAAACTAAATGTTCGATTAAACGAGGTGATGTTTTTTTAACGCGAACAAGTGAGACTATGAATGAGCTTGGAATGAGTAGCGTTGCTCTTAACGATTTTCCAAATGCTACCTTTAATGGTTTTACCAAAAGATTGAGACCTAAAGATCCAAATTTTCTCATTCCTGAATACGTTGCGTATTATTTCCGTAGCCCATTGTTCCGAAGCAAGATGTATAGCTTTTCCACAATGTCAACGCGAGCGAGCTTAAACAATGAAATGATTGGGCATCTTTCCATTGTTTTTCCTTCTGCTAATAAGCAATGGTCGATTGGGCATATTCTAAAAACCCTCGACGACAAAATCGAACTCAACCGCAAAATGAACCAAACCTTAGAAGCCATGTCCCAAGCCCTCTTCCAAAGTTGGTTTGTGGATTTTGATCCGGTTATCGATAACGCATTGGATTCGGGAAATCCCATTCCGGAAGCACTTCAGGCGAGAGCTCAAGCCAGAGCCAATTTAGGCTCAGCTCGGAAACCTCTTCCCGAAGAGATCCAGAGACTATTTCCAAACAAGTTCGTCCAGCATAAGGATATGGGTTGGATTCCGGAAGGTTGGGATGTGAATACAATTGGGAAAATTTGCGAAGTGATAGATTGTTTGCATGCTAAGAAACCTGATCGAGTTTTTGAAGCCTCAAATAAAATTTTACTGCAACTTAATAATATACGCGAAGATGGTTTGATAGATATCACTGATAAATATCTTATCAGCAATTCTGATTATTCTAAATGGATTTCAAGAATCGAGTTGGCTGAAAACGATTGTGTCATAACCAACGTTGGAAGAGTGGGCGCAGTTGCCATCGTTCCTCGAAATTTAAAAGCTGCATTGGGTAGGAATATCACAGCGATTCGCCTTCAAGAGGGGAATGATTTTCCTGGATTCTTGATAACTTTATTAAATAGTAAAGTTATGAAACAAGAAATATCAAAAAAAACAGATGTCGGGACAATACTTAATGCTTTGAATGTTTTCAATATCCCTCATTTAAGATTTATTTTTAAGAAAGAGATAGCACTCGTTGCTGAAAAACAATTACGATCGTTCGTTAAGAATCGAGAATTCCTAATCGAGCAAAATATGACTTTATCCTCCCTCCGCGACACCCTCCTCCCAAAACTCCTCTCAGGGCAACTCCAGGTTCCCGATGCAGAAAAGTTGGTTGCTGGAGTCCTATGAATTTCTCTCCCGACGAACAATCGATAGGCGAAATCCTACTGTACACGACGGAGGATGGACGGGCCAAGATAGAATGTCGGTTCGTGGAGGAATCGATTTGGTTGTCGCAAGGACTAATGGCCAGTTTGTACGATCGCTCCAAACAAACAATCAGCGAGCATTTGCAGAATTTATTTGAAGAGGGGGAATTGGATCTGAATTCAGTTGTCCGGAATTTCCGGACAACTGCCCCCGATGGAAAAAAGTATGAGGTTCAATATTATAACTTGGATGCCATTTTGGCTGTTGGGTTCAGGGTTCGTTCCCTTCGGGGAACCCAGTTCCGTAAATGGGCCATTTCCCGATTAAGGGAATATCTGGTAAAAGGGTTCATTATGGACGATGAACGCCTAAAACACCCCTCAGTCTCCGGACTTCCTACGCTACCCGATTATTTCGACGAGTTACTTGAGAGAATCCGGGATATTCGCGCTAGCGAACGAAGAATGTATCTTCGGGTCCTAGAAATTTTTGCTTTAGCTGCAGACTACGAACTAAACCAACATGAGACACAGCTTTTTTTCAGTACTGTCCAAAACAAACTTCTCTTTGCGGTTACTGGGATGACAGCTGCAGAATTGATTTCCAAACGAGCTGATGCAAGCAAAGCTAATATGGGACTCACAGTTTGGAAAGGAGAAGTGGTTCGTAAATCAGATGTTACTACCTCGAAGAATTATCTTCTGGAATCGGAGATTTCAGAAATGAATCGGATTGTAGTCATGTGGTTGGACTATGCAGAAGACCAAGCTAACAGAAGAAAGCAGATTTTCCAGAAAGATTGGAAGGACAAGCTTGACGATTTCCTTCGATTCAATGAGCGAAACGTTCTTCCCAATGCGGGAACTATCTCCAAAGACGAAGCAGACGAAAAGGCATTTCGAGAATATGAAACATTCTCCAAACTTAGAAGGGAAACATTAGAATATAAAGGTGCGGAGGATTCCATAAAACAATTAGAATCCATCACAAAACTCTCCCAGGAAAAGCCATGAACCATTTCCCGGAAGAACGATTGGAGGCGGCAATCATTGCCTTACTAGCGGAACAGGGATATCCCCATTCCAAGGGAGAATCCTTGGATCGTTCTTTAGAATCAGTGCTCATTATATCGGATTTGAAGGAATTTCTGATAGATCGTTATTCAGAACAAAAAGTTTCAGAATCAGAATTGGATTCTATCATTCGAAAGTTAGAAGCTGTTTCTACTGCGGATTTATACGAATCGAATAAGACACTTCATACTTGGATTACGAGTGGTTTTGCTTTGAAGCGAGAATCTCAAGAGGAGCAGGATTTTCATCTTGATCTGATTGATTTTGAAAATCCGGAAAAGAATCGGTTTCGAGTAGTTAATCAATTAGAAATTCTTGGATCCGAAAGAAGAATTCCGGATGCAATTCTTTATATTAACGGTTTACCTTTAATTGTTTTCGAATTCAAAAGTGCAATCCGAGAAAATGCGGGACTCGACGATGCATTTAAACAATTAACTATTCGTTATACTCGCGGCATACCCGAGTTAATGAAATATAATATGCTTTGTGTAATCAGTAACGGGGTGGATTCTCGTATTGGATCTATGTTTGCTCCTTACGAATTCTTCTACACCTGGCGCAAGATTACAGGGAACGAATCTGTGGAGGCTTCCGGATTTGATTCCTTGCATAGCATGGTGCAAGGCTTGTTTCAAAAGGAAAGGCTTTTGGATGTTCTCCATCATTTCGTTTATTTTCCGGATACTTCTCATAAGCAGGAAAAGATCGTATGTAGGTATCCTCAGTATTATGCAGCAAGAAAACTATATAAGAATATTCTGAAACATATCAAGCCGAAAGGGGATGGAAAAGGTGGGACTTATTTCGGGGCCACCGGTTGTGGAAAAAGTTTTACAATGCTCTTCTTGACCCGGCTTCTCATGAAGGAAGTCGAGTTAGAAAGTCCAACTATTATTCTCATTACGGATCGTACAGACTTGGACGATCAGCTTTCCCAACAATTTACAGCTGCCAAAAAGTATATCGGAGACAATCACGTTCTCAGTGTGGAAACCAGATCTGGGCTTCAGCAATTATTGCAAGGCAGAAGTAGCGGTGGAGTTTTTTTGACTACAATCCAAAAATTTACAGAGGCTACTGAACTCCTAAGCGATAGAACAAATATTATCTGTATTTCTGACGAAGCTCATCGGAGCCAAATTAATCTAGATCAAAAGATAAAAATTGGTCCTGATGGCATAAAGCGTACTTACGGATTTGCCAAGTATTTACATGATTCCTTACCTAATGCGACTTATGTAGGTTTTACCGGCACTCCTATTGATTCTACTCTCGATGTTTTTGGAGAGATTGTTGATTCCTACACGATGACTGAATCAGTAAAAGATAAAATCACTGTCCCAATCGTTTACGAGGGAAGGGCCGCAAAGGTTGTGTTAGATAATTCTAAACTAAAGGATATCGAAGACTACTACGCGCAATGTGCGGAAGAGGGCTCCAGTGAATACCAAATCGAGGAGAGTAAGAAAGCTTCTGCGAATATGTCCGTGATCCTCGGAGACCCGGACCGCCTTCGCGCACTTGCCTCAGATTTCGTTGAATATTATGAAAGAAGAATGGAGGAAAAGTCTTCAATTAAAGGAAAAGCGATCTTTGTTTCGAGCAAAAGAGAGATTGCTTATGAATTTTGGAAAGAGGTGGTCTTACTTCGTCCCCAGTGGAATGAGTCGTTACCTTGTGAACCAGGTTTGGAAATTGCGGAAGAAGAAAAAAAGAAAATCAAACCTCTAGAGCGGATCAAAATGGTCATGACTCGGGGGAAAGATGATCCGAAAATATTATACGACCTTTTAGGAAGTAAAGAATACCGAAAAGATTTAGATCAACAATTCAAAAATCCGAAATCTAATTTTAAGATCGCCATTGTGGTCGATATGTGGCTCACAGGATTTGATGTCCCGGAATTGGATACGATTTATATAGATAAACCTGTGCAAAGGCATAATCTTATTCAAACGATTTCCAGAGTGAATCGTAAATTCGAGGGAAAGAAAAAGGGATTGGTAGTAGATTATATCGGGATCAAAAGCCAACTGAATCTAGCGCTTGCTTTGTATAATAAGGCGGATCAGGAGAATATCGAGGAGATACGTCAGTCGATAGTCATTGTCCGTGACCAGTTGGACCTCCTACAAAGGATATTTCATTCATTTGATACAAGTGCTTATTTTAATGGAACTCCTTTGCAACAATTGGAATGTCTGAATCGTTCTGCTGAATTTGTTCAAACCTTCGATAAACTTGAAAAACGATTCATAGAAATCGTCAAACGGCTAAAAGCAGCGTACGATATTTGTAGCGCCTCGGAGATTTTAACTGGTCAGGAGAGAGATACGGTCCATTTCTATTTGGCGGTCCGCTCCATTATCTATAAATTAACAAAAGGACCGGCTCCTGATACATCGCAGATGAATGCAAAGGTTCGGAAACTGATTGAAGAAGCTCTTAAGTCTGACGGGGTGGAAGAAATTTTTAAATTGGGTGAGGGATCTGCATCCGTAATCGAATTATTCGATGATAAATATCTCGCTAAAATTGAAAAAATCAAACTACCGAATACGAAGATTAAATTACTCTTACAACTTCTTGCAAGAGGGATAGAGGAATTTAAAAAAATAAATAAGGTTACAGGGATCGACTTTACGAAACGATTTGAAGTTTTAGTTCATCGTTACAATGAACGTAAAGAGGAAGACGTTCTTGTAAGTACAGTCTTGGAGGATTTCACAATTGAAATTCTTGACTTAATGCATGCATTGAGAAGCGAGCAAAATTCTGGTTTTGAATTAGGATTCAATATAGAACAGAAATCATTTTACGATATTTTAAAAAGTCTTACTCTTAAATATGATTTTGTCTATCCGGATGAAAAACTTATTCCGTTGGCAAAAGCTGTTAAAGAATTAGTGGATGACAAATCTAAATACATAGACTGGAACAAGAGAGGAGATATTAAGGCTGAGCTGAAGGCGGATCTTATTGTATTATTGGGAGATCATGGGTATCCCCCTGTCGATCATGACGAAGTATATAAGGAAATTTACGAACAGGCTGAGAATTTTAAAAGAAATCGGTAAACTTTGATTCGCTTTTTATTTAATTCCTTTTATCATACTCGCTCTTTACTTTTCCGACCTTAATATCTTCCGCGATATTTCTTATAAATTCCTTAAAGTTCTTATTACTATAAGCTAATCTATCTACTGTGCCAATGTCGAGTTCAGCTTTAGGTCTTGCCGCAACGATTATCTGGCCGTTTTCTGGATTTTCTAAATCTAACAGAATAACTCCGATCCCAAATGCATTATTTAATCTGTTTAGCTCGTCCCAAAAGTCGGATTCCTCTTCAATGTATGCAGCTACAAGGTAACCCTCGTTTGCCCAAGAAGAGTTTGAAACAGCTTGAAAATATGCCTCTCTCAGATTTCCGAAATGCAAGTTTACTTTCATTTCAAAAGAATATAATATACAATCCGCGGCTCCCATTAGCTTTTGTAATGCTAATGTTTCGGGTTCATATTCTTCGAAGGCAAATCGAACCCCCACAATATCAGGGTGCAGCCAACGATTTGCCCCTCTTTTGGCCTTTAGTGAAACTTCATGATAAATTGTTTTTACGTATGCCTTGAATTGGAGATTGGAATAAACGAATGCGGCAAGATTTGGATGTAATTCCCTCTCTTTCTGCGGTGTATTATCATCCTCTAAGTGAATGGACTGTAGTTTGAATGTTTGGTCGGAAAAAAATTCCCCCCATTCAGTTAATGCAAATCTTGATGGTCCCTTGCTTATCTGTTTGAGAATAGTTCTGGGATTATTTTTAATATCTACGTAAATAGCTGAAGATAAGGAATTCAAAGGAGTCTTTCCGACTGAATTTGTTTTTAATTTTTTCTTTTGGGCAAAATTCCAAATCTCAGTGACCGTCATTGGCTCTCTGGTTTCTGCAAGAGCCTTTTCCGCAATTTCAAGAAAGGATAATGAATCCGACATATTTTAAAATTTCCTGTACATACAAAAATTGTAAACTATTTCTCCCAGGGATACGCAGGACGCGTAGTCCGTAGGGCCCGACCATACCGAGATAGAGAAAGTTTCTTTTCTAACAACTCCAAATAGTTAATCTCTTTATTGAGAGTATGGGGGCGTGATGGTATACTTATCTGTCCCTTAACGTGATTCATAAATTAGAGGATCTAATTTATGAATCTGATTTTAGGCTATCGAGTTCATTAAGGTTTTACGACTGGATTAAGGTCAGTAGTAAACACATTCTGCTGTTCCAAACGTAAAAATCTTGCGCCAGCAGGAACGGAGAAAATTACCTTAAAAGTATTCGAGCCTTTCGGTGAAATCCATCCTGAAGAAGTTTTTCCACTATCCGTATCTCGGGACATTGGAACTCCGAAATTACAACCAACCATAGCGGCGCCATATATTTTTTTGTTAGTTTTGGAAAGGGGTGGAAATACAAATTTGCCGGAATATATAGCCGTTGGCGCTAGTTGCTCGTCAGATATTTCCAAAACCAATTTCATTTCAGGAAATCCTTTGAAAAACCCAGCAGTGTCGAACTTATCTGGAGATGTTTTATACATTTCTCTTATTACACCGGTCCATTCATTCAGCGTATATTCTAAATTTCTCGGCCCTAATTTGTGATCGCAAACTTGATAAAACTTGTACTTTTCAGAAAGATTTTCTACGCGGAACTCCGCGATGTAAAAATCTTCTCCCCACCAGTCGTCATTTACCTTTCTGTAGAATCCGAAATCAGCTAATTCTATTTTTAATTCTGCATCGCTACTTTTTGGAGAGTTTGAAATATATTTTGGATCTTTCACGGTGAGGCCAGCACATTGAATGATAGCGAATAACGCGGAAAGAAGGATTATTGTGAATTTATTCATTGAGTCAAATTATGAAGAAAGAAGTGCGATGCAATCAGAAAGCAGGCGACTAAATTAAATTTAGTTCTAATAACTTTTCATCTACATTCAAAAAAATAAAGATCGTATGTCTGAGACTTAGGGCTGAATGTATAGACTATAATTAACTCTCTTGTATGTAAAATAGAATCAAAGATCAGTAGTTTTTCGATACCTAATGGAGTAATCTTTCCGCATAAAAGAACGAAGATATATTTCGGCCTCCAGCCGACGGGTGTTTAAATACATCTATAATGTTCTCACCGTAAAAAGGATCTCATAAAGTACCTTGCTTTTCTTTGCTGATTATTCACATATTGATCGCAAAGGTGCTGTGATGGATGCTATACAAAAAAATCCTAAGTTAGAATCAGAACGAACTTCCCTTTGGAGGGAATTAAGAAAAGCGCTTACGGGAACGGAAGCGGATTATACTCAAATTTCACTCGGTAAGGCAGTCTTTTTACTCTCTGTTCCGATGGTTTTGGAATTAGTCATGGAGTCTGCATTTGCAGTCGTTGACATTTATTTCGTGGGAGCTTTAGGTCCTTCTGCCGTTGCTGCAGTTGGGCTTACGGAAACATATTTGTTTCTTCTTTATTCTCTCGCGATTGGAATGTCCACTGCAGTGACCGCGATTATTGCGAGAAGGATCGGGGAAGGAGATAAGGAGCAAGCTGGGATTGCTGCAGTCCAATCCGTTTTTCTTTCTATACTTGTTTCCTTACCTTTTGCTATCTTCGGAGTTTGGTTTGCGAAAGATCTTTTGATTCTCATGGGTGGAGATCCTTGGGTTGTGGAGCATGGATCTCGTTACACACAATGGATCTTCGGCGGAAATCTCGTAATCATGCTTTTGTTCGGGCTCAATGCGGTTTTTAGAGGCGCAGGTGACGCAGCGATTGCAATGAGAGTATTATGGATTGCTAATGGTCTCAATATGATCCTGGATCCGATTTTTATTTTCGGCTTTGGGCCAATCCCGGCAATGGGTATCGAAGGTGCCGCTATCGCTACAAATATAGGTAGAGGAGTCGGGGTTCTTTTTCAAATCTATCTTCTTCTTAAAGGTGGAAATCATATTCGAGTGCTTCGTTCCCAAATCAGTATTCACTGGGAAATTATTTCTGATATAGTTCGTACTTCCATTGGTGGTATTGGGCAAACTATTATCGGTATGACTTCTTGGATCTTTCTTGTGAGAATTATTTCTGATTTTGGAAGTGAGGCTGTAGCAGGAGCAACAATCGCTCTTCGTATCATGATGTTTACTCTGATGCCTTCTTGGGGAATGTCGAATGCAGTAGCGACTCTTGTTGGTCAGAATTTAGGAGCGGGGAGACCGGATCGTGCGGAACAGTCCGTTTGGATTGTCGGTGTATGGAATATGATCTTTTTGATCGGAGTTTCCATCTGCTATTTTATTTTCAGAGAATCTCTTGTGTCGATCTTCACGGATGACGCGAAAGTGATCGCTATCGGTTCCGAGTGGTTGGGGATTGTTTCCTATTCCTATTTTGTATATGCTTGGTGGATGGTAAGCGTTCAGGCCTTTAACGGAGCGGGCGATACTACTACTCCTACATTAATCAATCTGGTTTTCTTTTGGATGTTCCAAATTCCTTTTGCTTACGTTTTGGCGAAGGTTCTTTCTTACGGATACTCGGGAGTATTTTGGGCAAGTATGATCACAGAAACTTCTGTGGGATTGTTTACTCTTTGGCTATTTAGAAAAGGTGGATGGAAGACTTCGAAGGTTTGATTTCACTTTCCGCGTTAGGGATACGTAGGACGCGTAGCGGACTTCGCAGCCGAAGGCGAGAAGTCCGAAGCGTAGCGTAGCGTAGTCCGTAGTAGCCCGACCCGCGAGATTTGAGCTGGGGTTGTGTTGTTGGTGTTCTTAGTCGCGGGAACGCCAAACTCTTTTTACGGACTTACTGTAACCCCAACCACTCCCACAACTTGATTCACTTTGATATCTGGAAAATTGGAAGGGGGGTAATAGTACGGGGCAACTCGAATTATGATTTGCCCTGTCCCAGCGGAATTGCCGGTTACTTCGTAATTGTAAGTATAATTGACGTTGGCAGGACAACCGTCTTCATAGATATCTGTAGTGCCACCTAAGTTGATCGGGACTCCGGTGCTAGTTACAGTGAGTTGTAATTGGGCACCTGGACAGCTGGCGAAAGGATAGTCCGTATTTATAGCAAAACTACCTGAGCCTCCGCTCGGAAAACTGATGGAAGCCGCAGAGAAATTCACCCAGCTAATCGGTTCAACGATCAGTAAAGTACTTTCGCCGAGTAAGAGTAGAAGCGGGCTTAGATTCGACGTATCATTCGTATCTTTTTGTAGATAATCGTATAGCAAGTAAGTAGTCCCGCATTGGACTTGTAAGAATATAAGTAAAATATAGAAGAAGATAGATGCACGTTTCACTTTTATTTTCCAGAATAGGGCATAGTTTAACATTTTCGACTATTTGCTGCAAGGTGGATTTTTAAATTCAATAAAACTTATGTATGATTTTGGAAACGAAGTAGTTCACTTTCTGCAAGAAATTTCCTATACTTGGGCTGCTTTATTGTTCTTGATTGAAAATCTTCTGATCTTCACTTGTTCGGTGTATGTTGGCAATCTTCTGTCTATACGTTATGCCCATCGACGCATTGTTCCGACCCCTCCGAAGATCGAGGCTAAAGAGATCTTATTTGCAACCTCTACTATATTCCTGAACACTGTTGTTACATTGCTCGGGCTTTGGCTTTGGAGAACGGGTTCTATTCAATTTCGTGGTGATATAGGGATTTTCGCGTTACTCGACATTCTGATCCTTCTTTTGGTTATGGATGCCGGTATGTATTTGCTGCATAGGATTGCCCATATTCCTCTTGTATATCGATTCGCTCATCGAACTCATCATCGATATGATAAACCTCGTCCTTTAACTCTATTCGTTCTGAATCCTCTGGAGGCTCTTGGATTTGGAACACTTTGGCTATTGGTGCTTTGTGTTTATGATTTCTCTTGGATAGGGATGAGCATTTATCTCGGGTTGAATGTGGTATTCGGAACGATTGGACACTTGGGAGTGGAGCCTTTATCTGAGAAATGGCTTCGTTCTAATTTGTTCAATACACTGACTACCAGCACTTTCCATGCAATGCATCATCAGAATGAGGATTATAATTTCGGTTTCTATACTTCCATTTGGGATCGGATGTTTGGCACTCTTTATCCGGAGGACTCGCGTAACCAGAATTAGACTGGTCCGCGAGACCTATATGAGAATTCCTATTGTAGGAGTTCCAACAAGCTGGAGCTCTTCGACCAATTTTTAATATCCGTGGGCGGTCATCACTTTCTCAAACTTTTCCAGAAGTTTATGATCGTCTTGGTCGTTTGGATGGAAACCAGGAATATAATATTCTAAAATATAGAAGATCACTGCCCAAGCAAAACCTGGAATACCAAAGAAGAAACGAATGTCTCGAACGATTTGAGCAGGATTTGGAATACCAAAATAGAATAAGGCTCTAATTGTTCCTACGATTGCCAAAAGGCCGAGTAGTTGAACTGCGATAGTCATTCCAAGGATCCGAGTAAAATACCCGCCACCGGAAGCACGATACACATCATACGCTACAGCCTTATGTTCTAATTCTTCCAACGCATGCCATTCGATTACTTTCCAGCTGATAGGGTCGATCCAAGCTACACGTTTTTCAGGGAGAGAAAGTAAAAATCTTCCGAGAGTTGCAGTGAAATGTTCTGCGGCTGCAGTGATTGAGAGTGCTAGTCTTTTACCCCAAACTGGAAAAAGTTTTAGAATATTTTTTTCTAAAATATCAAAGAATAACCAGCAGAACATTTTTTCATGACTGCGGAAATCTAATCCGATCTCTACGAATCTTTCGTTCATTTTATCATGAACATTTCCGTGGACTGCTTCTTGTCCTGCGAATCCTATTATTTCCTTTTTTAAAGAAGGATCGACAACTTCGCTGAATGCTTTGACTGAACGAATAAAGAAACGTTCTCCTTCCGGAAATAATACGCTTAAGCTGGAAAGAAATGCCGTAAAGAATGGGATGTTTTTGCCGAAACCTCTTTCCTTAGCGATATCTTCCAAAGGGAATTTCGGTTTACGTATTTTCGGTTGGACTCTTATAGAAGTCGCTTGGCCCATAATATTCTCCTAATATAAAATCGTTTGGATTTTCGATTTTTCTTTCTCCATCCTTTGGATTTTCACCGCTCATTAGAGAATATAAAAAAGATATTATATATTGATCCGGACTTTCTATCTATTCCTTGAGTTTTTGTCCGAGCCTCATTGGAATAGTTATCTTTTGAATCACTGTAACGGTTGCTACAAAATTCGGTCAATCCCAATCCTGGAAAAATAAATGGGCCAAATTGAGTTTAAGGTCCGAAAAGTAGTAAACAGTGCTCGGAATTCCTGCTATTAAGACCTGATAGAAGCCTCTTCTATTTTTGCCTTTCCGGTTTTTTCCAACCATTTCGGAAAATCCAGAAGGTCAGGATATTCCTTTCGAAGTGAATCCAGATCCACTTTTGGATAACCTTCTCCATTGATCCATTCGGACAATCGACCCAGAATTTTATTATGAGAATAAACAGTTTCGAGAGGGATCCTCATATATTCTATTCTCCTGTCCAAAAACATGGAAAGTATATCTACAATTTGTAATGGAGTTAAACTATCACCAACAAGATCGATTGTCCTTCCTGAATATTTTTCCGGATTTTCGAAGGCTAAACCTGCAAAGGCTCCTATATCTTCCACCGAGATCATATGAATCCGACTATCCGGAAAAACCGTTTCGTATAAAAGTCCGCCCGGTATACCGGAGCGAGAATGGATCAAGTTTTCCATAAAACCGGTAGGCCTTAGGATCGTGAAAGGTAAACCTAAGCTATGTATATATTTTTCTACCTCCCATTTATGGGTCCTAAAGCTGGATTGTCTTTCCGCTCCAATTACGGAAGAATAAACTAGATGCGAAACTTTCGCCTTTTTTGCAGAATCGGAAACCGATATTCCTACTTTAATTTCGTTCGTATCAGTAGACTCATTCGGTTCCCATTCGGGTGGTTGAACATTAAATACCCCATATACTCCCTGCATAGCAGAGTCCAAAGAAGAAGGATCTTCCATATCACCTTGAAAAATTTCAGCTCCAATATCCTTGAGCTTCAATGAGTTTTCGGATGAAGGGCTTCTAGTAAAAGCTCTTACCTTCCAATGATTTTTAAGCAGATACTTTGCAGTTTCTCCTCCTTGTTGCCCGGTAGCTCCTAACACCAATATGATTTTATCTTTCGGATTCATTTATATATTCTCCCAATATAGAACGGCACGGTACCGTTCCATTAGTCTGGAATTAATTTTTCTGTGTCAAATTATTTATAAATAAGGCTTTTGATAAGTTTTTCAGAAGATTTCTTGACCCGGTAGAATGAAACAAGATCTTATGGCCAAATCCGAACTGAACTTTCGGAAAAGGTTTATGGCGAAGAAGGTCCGCAAGATCAGAACGGGGCGCCCTCCCAAAGAAGTGTCAGACGGCATATTCGATAAGATATTGGATATTGCCCTAGGGCTTTTTACTACCCAGGGATTTACTGCTACTTCTATCGAGCAGTTAGCTCTAACATGCGGTTCCGGCAAACATACCATTTACAGGCGATTTGAATCCAAAACGGATCTATTCTTAGCCGTGATGGAATTCCAAAAACGGAAATTTTTCGACTTACTCGTTCGTATAGAATGTAAAAAAGAAAATCCTCTCGAAACTTTAAAGGAATCTTGTAGAAGATTGTTGGAGTTAATCGTTTCTGATGAGATTGTGGATTTTTACAGAATGACTATTTCGGAAGTGGAACATATTCCTAAGATCGCATCTAACTTACAATGCGAGAGAAATCCTTCGTTTTTAAGGATCTTGGATCTTGTAATTTCCTCACAAAAATCTAAGGACTTAAGCCAGATGGATCCGAACTTTCTGACTACTCAGTTGCTCCAGGTTATGACCGGTTACCCTTTGAGCGAAGTTCTTTTAGGAAGTAAAGAATTTAGTTCTCATTCTAAACGTTCCAAATATTTCGAGAAGGCTTGGATCCTATTTATAAAGGGAGCAGGCAACACCAAAAGGAAGAAGGTTCGTAAGAGGCCGATTTAAATTTCCAATTATCATATTCGCCCGATATGAATCATAGATGATGAACTAAAATTGCGGAAATTTTTAATTTTTTCAGATCCGATTTCTAAATATGACAGAATTTGTCATATTTAATCTGTAATATTATTCATATACGGATCCGAAGTTTTTGATCCACTTTAAAGGTCCGAAAGGAGTTATTTATGAGCCTTAAAAAATATTCCGGAAGTTGTCATTGTGGTGCAGTTCGTTACGAAGCGGATTTGGATTTGAGCGCTGGCACAGGTAGATGTAACTGTTCCTTCTGCAGAAAGGTCCGAAATTGGTCCATCATCGTTAAGCCTGAATCTTTTCGTTTATTAAGCGGAGAAGATAGTCTTAACTTTTACGAATTTAATACGAAAAGTAGTAAACACCATTTTTGCAAAAATTGTGGAGTAAGAACTTTCTCAAAAGGATATATCGAAGAAATCGGCGGTGCATTCATAAGTGTTGCTATTTCTACTTTAGATAATGCGGATCTGAATGAACTAATCGAAGCTCCTTTATGGTATGCGGATGGTTTGAATAATAATTGGCATAACCAACCTGCGGAGATCAGACATTTATAATTTTCGCGGCTCCACCCCTTCGGAGTGACCTTAAGGCTCGCGTTAGGGATACGGAAGGCGCGAAGCGGACCCCGCAGCCGAAAGCCGATAGTTTTAGCGCGCCCTCGATAAACTCCCCTTATTATCGCGGGCTTCCTCGCTTCCTATGGGTCACTCGCGAGGAGTCCGAAGCCTGGAGTAGCCCGGCCCCGTGAGGACCTCGAGGGTTGTTTCATTGTTGGAGCTCCTACTCACGGGGAACGCCCTAATCCTTATATCTGTTGGAATTCCTACAGTCAATTTTAGGTGAAATCTTGGACCCTTGGAAAACTTTGGTTTATATAGAGCGCACTTAAAGATGATCAAAATTTCTAATCTTCATAAATCTTATACTTCTAATTTGTTATTCGATGATCTGAACCTGAGTTTGAATCGGGGCGAAAAGTTAGGCCTTGTGGGACGTAACGGCCACGGGAAGTCTACTTTGTTCCAAATGATTTTGGGGAATGTGGAACCGGACTCCGGTTCTATCACTGTGCCGAAGGGTTATAAGATCGGGCATTTACAACAGCACTTGAAATTCACTAAGCCTACTGTGTTGGAAGAATGTGCGCTTGGTCTTCCTGAGGGTGAAGAATACGAAACTTGGCAGGTTGAAAAAGTTTTGTCCGGTTTGGGTTTTTCGGAAGCGGATCTGGAAAGAAGCCCGGAAGAGTTTTCGGGTGGTTATCAAATCCGAATGAATTTAGCGAAACTTTTAGTGTCCGGTCCCGACTTACTCATGTTAGACGAGCCGAACAACTATTTAGATATCGTTACTATTCGTTGGCTTGAGGAATTCCTGCGCGAGTGGGAAGGTGAGATCATTTTGGTCACTCACGATAGAAGTTTTATGGATAGTGTTGTGACCCATACTGCGGCGATCCATCGTACGAAGGCGATCAAGGTCCAAGGTGATACTGACAAACTTTATAATCAGATCAATCAGGCTGAAGAAATTTATGAAAGAACTCGTTTGAACGAGGCGAAAAAAAGAAAACAAGAAGAGATCTTTATCGCACGTTTTAAAGCGAAGGCGAGTTTCGCGAGTCGCGCTCAATCCAGGGTGAAAAAACTAGAGAAACAAGGCGAGATGAAGGCTTTGGAAGAAATCGAAAGTCTAGAATTATATTTTAACTCTGCTCCTTTCGCTGCGAGCCAAATGTTGTCTGCGGAAAATATTTCGTTTTCTTATTCCGGTAAGGAACCTTTTTTGATTTCAGATTTTTCTCTGAGCGTTGGTAAGAGAGATCGGATTTGTATCATCGGTAAAAACGGTAAGGGTAAATCCACTCTTCTAAAACTTCTTGCTGGGGAACTCCAACCAAGTTCCGGAAGGATCCAAAAACATCCTGCCTTGAAAGAAGGTTATTTCGGTCAGACGAATAAATTGAATCTGAATGAGAATGCGACCGTCACTGAAGAAATTATGAGTGCGGATAAGTCTTGCACCGAATGGCTCGCGAGAACTATCGCAGGCGGATTGATGTTCTCCGACGATATGTCTTTGAAAAAAATCAAAGTTCTTTCGGGTGGTGAGAAGAGTAGGGTGATGCTTGGGAAAATTTTGGTCACTCCTTGCCATCTCCTCTTCTTGGATGAGCCTACCAACCACTTGGATATGCAATCATGCGACGCGTTGATAGAAGCCATCGATGAGTTCGATGGTTCTCTTATTATGGTGACCCACAACGAAATGCATCTTAGGGCTGTCGCAACCAAGTTGATCGTTTTTGACAACGACACGATTCGGATTTTTGACGGTTCTTACGAAGACTTCCTCAAAGATGTTGGTTGGTCCGACGAAGATTATTAGAAAAAGTTAATTTTAATCTGTTGGAGCTCCTACGTGGGAAAGAAGGCGGCCCCCACCCTGGTTTGGGTGGTGGTGGAGGGCCCGTGGGAGAAGCTGATTCCTTCTATCACAATTTCGCATTTCCCTCAATTACATTTCCTCATAAATTTTGTTGGAGCTCCTACAAAATTTCTAATAAAAGTCTGTTTACGGAATAATTCCGAAAAGTGAGCGCCGGCTTTTCAAATTCGGATCAACCTTTTTTGACCAGCCAAGCGCTTAAAATCAACAATCCTAATCCGATCATCTTTTGAATTGAAATCGGTTTTTCAGGAAATCCTAATATTCCCCATTTTTCTAATAAGATAGAAGTTATAACTTGGCCTAATAAGAATAAAGCGATCCAACTTGTGGCTCCTATCTTAGGAGCAAAAACTAAAGAAGAGGTGACTACGATTGCTCCTAAAAACCCTCCGATCCAGATCCACCAAGGTTGCTCCTTGATTGTTTGTACTATGAATGCAGTGGATTTCATTTCTCCCAAGGCGAACGTTATGATCCCTAAGGCGATGGTTCCAACAAAAAAAGAAATCGTGGAGGCAAGCCATGGGCTTTCTATATTTTTTCCTAATATGGAATTGATACCCGGTTGTATGGACATAGCGAGTCCCGAAAGAAGGGCGAAGATTATAGGTAATAGTAGATTCATATGTTTATGTTATTTTCTGGTTTTAGGATTTGAAACTTTAAATTCCGCTTTTGTTTTTGTTTCTCCGTTCACTATAATTTCCAGTTTATGGATTCCGGGGAAATGTGTCCTGGTTGTCATTTGTTGAAAAGATTGTTTTCTTTCATAAACTTTTGTTTCGTTCGGAAAAAATTCTCTTTCTTCTATTTGAAATACTTTTACGGAAAATTTTCCGGAAGGTTTTAGATAATGGATCTTAGACTCTAATCTATAGAGAGTCGGATCTTTCGCTTCCGATTTCATTTCGAACTTATAGACCAGATGTTTTCCAATTTCTACGATTTTAGGTAGGAGTTCCAATTTTGAAATTTTAGCGGATTTATTTTTTGGAAATCCGAAGATAGAGAGAGTATCGGAGTTGCCTTGTTTTAATAAACCTCTGAGCGCATGTTTTAGTAGAAGGTCCGTATTTTCGGATTTACCTTTCCATTTTTTCGCGATAGATATGACTAAGTCAGGATGATCTTTAGAAATATCATTTAAATGATTGGCAACACTTCTGCGAACTACTTCATCGGGATCGTTTTTCAAATTTTCCAAAATGGAGAGAGTTTTTTTGGGATCTTGTTTTAATCCTGGGATTCCTTTTCCCCATGGTAATCTAGGACGAGAACCTTCACTCGCTAATCTTCTTGTTCCCGGATGAGAATGTTTGGACCATTCTAACATTTTTTTCCAAGTAATATCCGGATATCGGATCAAAAACTCTCTTATGGAAAATTCACAAGAGATGATTTGAGTGATCTTCTCCATACAATGTAAGGATTCTTCCGGATAATCGATCCCTGAGATTTCTACAACATCTCCTAAGAAGATGATATAAAACCTTTGGGTTCCCGGGAATTTTTCCTCAAGAACTTTCGAAATTTTTAATAAAGATGAGACCGCTTTCGGAAACGGTTTAGGAAGAGAGTCTGATAATACTTCTGCAATTCTTTTGATCCTTTGTTTGAGTTCTAACTTCTTCCAATCGTTTCGTTTGATCTCTTGGACCCAATCTTTCGGCTTTTTATGAGATAATATTGTGGAGAGTAGGGTTCCTATCTCTAGTAGAACCTCGTCATCATAAAAGTTCTTAAGAGCTTCTGCCATAAACTTTGTTATGATCCATATATAGGTTTGGATAGGTAGTATTTTTCGCCATTTGCTCAGGAAAAGTCTTGATGATCACAGAAATACTGAATAACGATACTTGCGTCGGTTTTCATTCGGAAATAGTAAAATGATTCCCGAAAAATCACATCTTATAGATTAGATACACTTACGTGAATATCGCATTAACAAGATTGAAACATCTAAATGTTTTGAGTTCTCCATATTCTTCTCCTGAAAAGTTGGTCGAAGATTTGGTGGCTATCCAAGGCCAAGACTATGCTGCCTCTAAATGGGCCATCGGACTTAGGACTCCCGGTTCGAAGGAGGAAGATATAGAGTCTGCTTTTTTGGATAAAAAAATCATTCGATCTTGGCCTTTGAGAGGAACATTACATGTGGTTTCCGCTAAGGATATCTATTGGTTATTGGACTTATTGGGTCCTCCTACGATTTCCAAATATGCGGCTCATTATAAAAAAATAGAGTTAGATTCTAAAGTATTAAAAAAATGTTATTCTATTCTTTCTAAAAATCTTACGAACCAAAACTTTCTTACCAGAAAGGAAATATCCTCTATTTTGGAAAAATCTGGGATTATAACAAATACCACCAGATTATCTCATATTCTACAAAGAGCAGGTTTGGAAGGTCTGATCTGTTTCGGTCCAAGAAAAGATAAAGATTTTACTTACACATTGATCGAAGAATGGATCCCAAAGATCAAAAAGGTTAAGAAGCCGAAAGAAGAAGCACTATACGATATCACTAAAAAATATTTCGATACTAGGGCTCCGGCTACCTTGGCGGATTTTGTATGGTGGTCCGGATTGAATGTAAAGGATGCGAAAGCGGGTATAGAAAGTTTTGGTTCTAAATTGACCAATTTTCAAAAGGAAGATCAGACTTATTATATTCCCAAAAAGATGGATCTAGTAGAAAAGGACTCCGATACATTATTCCTTCTCCCTGCATTTGACGAGTTCTTATTGGCGTTTACTGATCGTAAAGATTGTATGGATCCTCCTCCTAAAAGACTTTTGACTCCGGCAGATGATCTTTTTAGACCTACACTGGTTATTAATGGCTGGGTAAGTGGGATTTGGCAGAGAGAATTTAAAAAGGAAGATGTTATTCTTAAAGTAAATCCTTATAAACCCTTAAATGCGAATTTTAAAAAGAAACTGAAGAAGGTTGCGAAAGAATACGCGAATTTTCTCGGAAAAAACCTGATCTTAGAGGTTTGAATTATTTCGAGAACTCTATTAATAATTTTTGAATTAGCTCATAGTTTTTCCAAGGTAAAAAATGTCCTTCTTTCGGTAGAAGATATGTTTTTGTTTCTGTAGAGAAACTTTTCTGAATAAAATCCGGATTTTTTGGATCTACAAGTCCGTCCTCTTCTCCTTGGATCACAATTGTTTTCGCCTTGATCCTTTTCCATTCCGAGGCCAAACTTTTCAACTGTTCCTTTAAGGGTAACATTTCCGAATTACTATGGGTCCATTCTTCAGGTAAGATCCAACCAGCGATCCATGTATCCGCGATTTTATTATACCATTTAATTTCTTCCGTTTCCGGGTCCATGGCGGCGGCCAATAAAAACAGATATTGGAATTTTTCAGGAGAAATCGAAGCCATTCTTGCAGCGACCGGACCTCCATAAGAATGCCCTAATATAGAAATCGATTTTTTTCCTTTTTGTATTTCAGAAAGTTTGGATAGATTCCCCAAAATTTTTTCGGCTTGGCCGGTTACATCTGCGATTGTCCCCGGAGACTTTCCGAAACCTGGCCTATCTAGTCCAAACATACAATAAATTTTTAATAATTCCGGGTCTTTTAAATATCTAAGATAATTTGACCAATTGCCGGGAGACCCGTGGATGAAGATTAGGATCTTATCTTTGTCAGGTTTACATCCGGTACTAATCCAATGGACCGGATTGTCTTCCTTACTGTTTTGGATAAAATATTCTTGGTAGAATATTTCCGATTCTTTGAGTTTTTGGAAGGCCTTATCTTCTTCCATATTCATTTCTTCGTAACTGCTGCAACAGGAAAGAATTAAGGATAAGAGAAGAAGTTTCGATTTTTTCATACGCGAAATCCTAGAAGGATTAAATAATAGTTCGTCCTATCTGGAAATCGTTACGACGAACAGGACCTTTTATAATAAAATTTTGACGAGCAAGAAGATCCCGAAATTTGCCCCGAATACGATATAGAAAAATAATGGAGGGGAAGGTTCCATTTGTTTATCTATCGCCTTGTTCAAACTGGTTTTAATAATTTCTTCTAAAACGGAAATGTCTTGGGTACCTTTTTGCTCATACGCCGCTGCCACTTCTTCCGCGAATTCTGCAATTCGGATCTTTTTTAAGAAGGTTTGCAAAATGAAACGAAGAACCTTGGGCAAGTTCTCCTTCTCTTGCAAAAACGTTGGTAGATCTTTCAGTTTAGAAGAGATAAATTTACCCCAGTTATCGATCTTTTCGGATCCAACTTTCTTTTTGATCATTTCCGAAAGTGTTTTGGAAATATTTTCAGTGAACCAAGTTTTGTTTTCTGAGACCAGATTTCCTAATTCCCTTCCTAAAAGATATTTTTTGATCCCGAGGAAATAGAGAAAAGGGAATACGAATGCAAATCCGATTACCAACAGAACGATAGGCCAGAGCTCTAAGACTATTACGATTAATGCAAGTATTGCTCCTATTCCTCCGGCTCTTGCGATTGGCATTGGTCCCAGGTTGGACGCGATACTTTTCATTTCTGGAAAACAGAATGCTAATAAAAAAAGATTAAAAATGAATCCAAGAAAGAGGGCTATGGAAGAAAGTAAAAATATTTTTGCGGAACTTTTAACCGCTGTTTTTACGAATGTCCCGATCTCTTCTTTCATTAATATTTCTCCGGATATGTATTTCCTATTTATAACGGACGACTCGTTGTTTTTTTGAGCGTTTTAGCTATTTTGTTTCAGCCAATCGAACATGATCTCGAAAATTTTTTCTTTTCCTGGTTCGTCCGTAAGCCAATGCGCGTGGTTGGGAAGGGCAACAAATTCGGAATTTTCGTATCTTCTTGCGACGGCTTTCGTAACTCGGATCGGAATGATCCTGTCCTTCTCCCCTGCTAAAACTAGAACCGGACAATTTACTTTTTCTGCCGGGATTTTACTTCCTTTGAAAGGATCAAAAAACCAAAATGCAAGTTCGAAAAGAGCTCTGCCTGATTCATAATTTAAAGAAACATAATATTCTTTTCTTTTATCCTTCGGGATCCGATTAAATAGACCGAAATTCGCTCCACGATAGGTGGGTTTGAAAGGTTTAGCCCAAAATTTCCAACGAAAAGGAACTTCTAACAAAGTATATAAAGGAGAAGGTCCTAATGGAAAAATCCCGGAGGGAGCAGCAGGTGCAAACAATACGATCCTGGATGCAAAACCTTCTGCAGCCAATGCTTGTGCCAACCATCCTCCCATGGAGTGACCGATCAATGTGGGTTTTTCCCAACCTTTATTTTGAATTTCCTGTTTTAGGAATTCAACATAATCTATAAGTCTATATTTTCCCAATGAGGGATCGGGTGGTTTATTCAAAACATGGAATGGTAATGTAGGAGCAAAGACCTCATGGCCTTTTTGTTCTAATACTTTCCTAACAGAGTCCAGAGTATCCGGTCTGGACCACATTCCGTGTAATAAGACGATCTTCATGTTCGGATCCGAGGATCCTTATTGGAGGACATCTTAAGGATAGAATCAAGAAAAAAAGAAGAAGGTCCTAAGTTTCCGGAATAAACCCTCTTCTCATCGTATTTTCTGTTATACTGATCGGCTCTAAAAATTGTTTTAGATAATCCGGGCCGCCTGCTTTTGCGCCTACTCCGGAAAGTTTATAACCTCCGAATGGTTGCCTGTCCACTACGGCTCCAGTGATCCCTCTATTGATATAAAGATTGCCGACTTCGAAATTTTCTTTTGCATATTGTATGTTTTTAGGATTTCGGGAGAAAACCCCGCCGGTAAGGGCATAGTCTACGTTATTCGCTATTTTGATTGCCTCTTCAAAATTTTTAGCTTTGAATAAGGCGACGTAAGGTCCGAAAAATTCTGTTTGTCCCAAAGGAGATATCGGATCCTCACTTTCAAAAATGATAGGCTCCACAAAATGGCCTGTATGTTTTTGATTATCTTCCATTTCAAGTCTGCTTAAAATTTTAGAGGAGAACTGGGAGGCTATTCCATCCAATCTTTTTTTGGATTCCGAATCTATGACCGGCCCAACTTTGACGGAAGGATCTTCAGGTAATCCTGGTTTTAAGGATTGTAACGCGTCTATAAATCTGTTTTTGAACGTATCATACTTAGATTCCAAAAGTATAATTCGTGAAAGTGCGCTACATTTTTGTCCCTGGAATCCGAATGCAGATTGTATAGAAGCGATCACAGCTTCGTCAAGGTCCGCGTCTTCATCCACGATTAACGCGTTTTTGCCTCCCATTTCGGCGATTACCTTTTTTACAAATTTCAGATTTTGGGAGGCCGCCTCTCGGATCATTCCCAATCCGACTGCTCTGGAACCTGTAAAATTAATCGTATGTATTTCAGGATGTTTTACTAAATAGGCTCCGATCTCTTCTCCTTTTCCCGGTAAAAAATGAAGTGCAGAAGAAGGAATGCCTGCCTCAATTAGTATATTAAAAAGTTTGAATGCGATCGCGGAAGATTGTTCCGCCGGTTTCATTATTACGGGATTTCCTGCGACTAATGGAGCTACCGTCATTCCACAAAGGATTGCCAAAGGGAAATTCCATGGAGCGACAACTAATGTGACTCCTCTGGGTATATAAGTGTAGATATTCTCTTCTCCCAAAAGATCTCTTTTTCTGGGTTGAAAAATATGTTCGGCTTCTTTTGCATAAAATTCACAGAAGTCGATTGCTTCTGCGATTTCTGCGTCTATATCCTTGACCCCTTTTCCTACTTCTAAGGACATCAATGCGGTAAGTTCCGCTTTTTTAGATCGTAAAATGTCTGCTGCTTTTTTTAAGAAACCGATTCTGACTTCCGGCTTTGTGTTTTTCCAAATTTCGAAAAATTGGACCGAGTATTTTACTGCTTCTTCTGCATCCGTTACGGAGGCATAATGTATATCCGCAATTTTTTCCGATGTATTTGCCGGATTTAAAGCGGGAACTATAAGGGAGGATTTTTTTGTTTTTCCGGAGATGATCGGAAAAACTTGTATTGGGAATTCTTTTCGGATAGAGGCGAATCCATTATTTAAGATGGATCTTTCTTCTTCTCTCGAAAAATCTCTTAGGGTTTCATTTTGAAAATTGGAATTATTATGGAAGTTCATTTTGATTTTGTATTCTCCAAATACAATAGTCGTTCCCTATCTTTACTATTTGCGTTGATGTTTTTGAGAAAGCCTTCGTTCGTAGAATTTTCTAGTAACCTTCTTACTAAATAAGCCATTCCAGGGATTACTTCTCCTATTGGAGAATATTCTCTGACGGAAATTCCCAGGCTACGAATTGCTTGTTTATAAGAATTCCCCATTCCGTATAACATCTGCACTTCGAAAAAGTTTTCCGGGACCGAATGTTCTGCCGCTTTAACAAATGCGGAAGAAAGACTTCTTATATTATGAGAACCGAATGCAGGCCGAATATGTGGATAAGATTTCAATAGGAGCTCCGAACATTTTTCATAATTTCTGTCTGTTTCGGATTTTATAAGAAAAACGGGAGGATCCCAACCTTTTTGAGCCGATTGGGTCATTTCATATTCCCAGTAAGCCCCTTTTACCAAACGGACAGTCAGAGGGTATTTTCGTTTTTTAGAATATTCTATTACTCTTTGTAGATCTTTTTGAGAAACTTTTAGATATGCCTGGACTACGATCCCGAAATGTGGATAATCTTGGAACTCCGGTTCTGCAAAAATCCTGAACGCAGTATCCATTATGATATCCTTGGTCTCATATTGTTCCATATCTAGATTGATAAAAATATTTTTAGAAACTGCGGAACTAAGGATTGGCCGTAACTTCTCTATTAAATGAGTCACGGAAGATTCATGTGCAAGCGGATCCAATTGTGAATAAAGAGAAGAACATTTTACGGAAACGTTCCCTGTAGGTTCTCCCGGAAATTGAGAGCCGCGTATTTCCGAAAGTTCTTTATCTTTGGAAACTTCTTCCAATAAAAGTAAATATTCGGAGATATAACGTTCTGCTTCTTTTTCGGAGAGTACGGCTTCTCCTAATATATCTATTGTAGAACAGATCCCGTTTTTGTATCTATCTAGGATCTTTTTACGATCGGAACCGTAGGTCCTTCCTAAGATAAAAAATTTTGCCGTAAGTCTGATCCCGATCTTAGCGCCTAATGCGACGAATACGGAACTGAGTCGATTGGATAAAAATAAGGAAAGAAGTAATAAGATCCATTTAGGAAGTTCCGTAGGAGTTTCGACAAAATAGATCTTGATATAGCGGGAGATAGAAGAAAGAGAGCTAAGACTCGGGAATAGATCCGCGAATCTAAATGCTTGCAATTTTAGAAGAGGACGGTTTTCCAAAAACAAAAGGCTTTTGGAGAATAATCTGTATGTGCTAAACAAACCGTCTTCGAAAGAATCGCTTAAACGAAATAACTCCTTTCCTTTTTCCAAGATCCTTTCTTGAAGATCCGAGGAAGAAGTAATTATTTTAGGTTCGTTTTCTTCTGTAGCCTTCATTCTATTTTGTTCTGATCCCGGCGGTTTTGCCATGCGAACCTTTCTAAAAAGCTTTTGCATCCACTATTCCCAAACCAAATATTACGAGTTGGAAAAAAGCATTGCCTTTTGAGTGAATGGACAGTCAAAGTTCGGTAGGCCAGCCAATGAATATCCTAACACATTCTACCATAAATTTTTATAAGCAGCTTCCCGAGATTTCCCAATTTTCAGAAGTTACGGACAGCAAACATTATAGAAAGGTTCCGGATGATTGGATTGTAATCGTTACGGACATAGTAAAATCTACCGAGGCGATTTTAGAAGGTAGGTATAAGGATGTAAATATGGCCGGGGGATTGACTCTGATGGGGATCACGAATCTCCTCAAGGACATGGAGTTTCCTTTTTTCTTCGGCGGGGATGGTGTGACCATTTTACTTCCAGGTTCTAGATTGAATGAGATCCGGGACATACTTGCGGATACACGAGAGTTCGTAAGAGATTATTTTAAGATGGATCTTCGGATCGGATTCGTACCTGTTTCCGATATTTATGAAGCGGGTTATAGCCTGACAATGGCTAAACTTAGGATTTCCAAACATTATACTCAGGCTGTTTTAGGTGGGACCGGTGTGGCTTATGCTGAGATTAAGATCAAGGAGCCGAATTCTAGATATTTAACAGATAATTCCTATATTCCGAATATTCGCGCTGATTTTTCAGGCTTTACCTGTAGATGGAAGGATATCCAAAGTCCGAAAGGAGAAATGGTTTCGCTAATCGTTAAGATCAATTCGGATTCCGATTCGGAAGCAGCAAAAACTCTTTCTGGCCTATTATCCTTAATCGACTCTTTATACGGTTCCGAGAGAGAATATCATCCTTTAAGAGAAGAAAATCTGATCATAGAACATTCTTCTTCCGTTTTGAATAATGAAGCGATTGCGTCTTCTAAAGGAAATAGTATATTAAGAAAATTATATCTATGGAAGATTAAATTCGAGACTTATGGCGCAGAACTTGCAATCCGTTGGAATCTTCCTTTAAAAGTATTTCATTATAAACTGAATAAGTTAAAAAACTATCAGATCATTTCTTCCGATTTTAGGAAGTTTGACGGAACTTTTAAGATGGTATTTGCAACCGACACTATGGATAGGAAAAAACTAGAATCCAGTTTAGCGGAAGCGGAGAAGTCCGGTAAACTATACTTCGGAATCCATATTTCCGACAGAGCTTTAATGACTTGTTTATTACATGCAGGGACCGAAAGAGAAGTTCATTTTATTGATGGGGCAGGCGGAGGTTATGCTTTAGCTGCGACAGTCCTTAAGAAAAAGTTGCAAGCTGTAGCCGCATAATTATCTCAGCTAAAAAGATGGCAGACTTTTGCATTCTTTTGTTTCCGGGCTGCAGCACTCCAAGGATGATATTAAAGAATTATTGTATTCTTCCAAAACTTTGATCTTGGATTTTATCTCATTGATCTTTTGTTTGGCAACATTTTCATAATCGGAGCAGTCCCTTCTTCCTTCATCTATCAAAGATAGAAGTTCTTTTATTTCTCGGAGAGTAAATCCCGAACCCTGGGCTTTAGAAATAAAACCCAACTTTTTATAATCCGATTCGGAATAGATCCTATAATTATTTGTATGTCTGTGAGAGCGGATCAGTCCCTCTTTTTCATAATAACGGATAGTATCCGTTGAGACTCCCACTTTCTCCGCCAGTTGGCCTATTAAAAAATTTCTATTTTCTTGCATAAAATTTTAGCCCCTGCTCTTGACCTTGGACCTAACTCCAACCTGTATATTGGACCTGTTTTTAGTCAGGAGGTTGACTATGTTAACTAAAAAAGAAACGCCTATCGCCTGTGATTTAACAGTTTTTACAAACGAGGAGAGAAGATCTCATATTTCCCATTCAGAAAAAGTATTAGATCGCGCCAAAGGATTTTTGGAAAAGGAAGAAGGGTTTGAACTCTACTTTGATCATTCTTTATCCGCAGAAGAACTGACGGAATGGTTTTCCAAAGAACACCAATGTTGTCCTTTTCTGGAATTCAAATTAGAAAGAAATCAGGATGGGAATATGATCCGGATCTCTTCCAGTAAAGAAGGGATCAATTTTTTCAGATCGGCTTTTTTGAGTCGGAAGAAGGAGAATATAGGAATTCCTACGAAAGCAAAATCGTTTGCCAAACTTTCCGTTTTGTTTGCAGGGATCTTATGTTTATCCTGTTTCGCACCTTTACTTTTCGGATGGTTCTCCGCAGAAGTTTTAGGAAATCTTTTGGATCTGGAAAGATATATGGTTCCAGTGATCGGCGTCGCTCTTGCTGGAATATGGTTTTGGTTTTCTTTTAAGAAGAAGAATAAAGAAGTCCAAAAATCATCCGGCTGCGGTTGTTAATCTCAACCGGATGATAAATTGGGCTTATTCTTTTTCTAACCAATAATAGAATGCAGGCAATAATACTAGGGTTAGGATCGTGGAAGAAAAAATCCCTCCGATCACGACTGTGGCCAAAGGTTTTTGGACCTCCGCACCTAATCCTGTTCCGAATGCCATAGGAATAAATCCGAAAGAAGCAACTAAAGCGGTCATGACTACCGGACGTATACGACTGACCGCACCTTCTAATACGGCTTCTCGTACACTAAGTTTACTTTCCGCTCTGATCCGATCGATCGTATATAATTTTACGAGTCCATTCAAGACTGCGATTCCGGAAAGAGCGATACATCCCACGAATGCGGATACACTTAAGTCCATTCCTCTTAAAAATAGAAACCAGATCCCGCCGGTTAAAGCGAATGGAACACAGAAGAATACCAATAAGGCCTGTTTGATGGATCTAAGCCCTAAATATAGAACGGTAAATATCATGAACAATGTCACAGGCACAATTACGGAGAGTTTTTGTTTGGCTTGGGAAAGGTTTTCTATTTGCCCTCCCCAAAAAATGGAGTATCCATTAGGGATCTGTAATTTAGAAACTTCTGAGATCGCTTCCTTATAAAATCCTTCCAAATCTCTTCCTCTTAAGTTCACGGAAACAGCTACGAATCTTCTGGATTTATTTCTGGAGATGGTCATTACCTTCTCCTTTTTCTGGATGGAAGCTAATAGTCGGATGGGTACGGTTCCTCCATCTTCCGTGCCTACATTGATATCTCCAATTTCAGATTCTCTATTTCGGAATTCTTCCGAAAGTCTGATCTTGATGGGGAATCTGACTTCTTCTTCATAAAATCCTCCCAATTCAAATCCACTCATTGAACTTTCCAGCACTGAGTTAAATAGAGGTAACGAGATATTATAGTATTTTAGTTTTGTGCTATCCGGGATCACATCGATTACATTCGATTTTCTTAATGCCATGATGGGATCTAATTCAACTTCTGCCGCTCCGGGGATCTTTTCTAATGTGCTTTTTAATTCTTCCTGTAGTTGTAATAGAATGTTCAGATCTTTCCCTAAGATCCTGACACTAATATCCGCTCTACTTCCCTCTAATAATTCGTTGAACCTAGCCTCTAAAGGTTGGCTCAAGGTCAGTTCCGATTCCGGGAATTTTTCTTTTACGGATGTTTCTATCTTATCCAGAAATTTTTCCCAAGTATTCTTTTCTAAAAGATCCGGTAGGATATCCTTTTTTAGAATGATAAATGTGTCCGCATTGAATGGCCCCATCGGATCGTTTGCAACCGAGCTCGTGCCTATCCTGGAAAATACACTTTCTACTTCAGGCATTTGTCCAAGGAAAAGTTCTAATTCTTTTTGTTCTTTTAAACTTTCTTCTAATCCTGTGTTTCCATTTCGAACAATGACTAACATTAGATCTCCTTCCGTTAGTTTAGGAAGGAATACAGTTCCCATTCTGAAATAGATAAGAAGTGTAACCGCGAAGAATATTAAGGAATATATAATGATCTTTCGAGGTTGATCCAAGATCTTCGGTAATTTTTCCGCGTACCAGTTTACAATCTTACTGTCCTTCTTCTTGCTATGCGCCCCTATGTTTTTCGGTGCTAAGAAGAAGTATAAAAGGGGAGGAAGAAGGAAAACCGCTAAAAATAAGCTGAACCCTAACGCGAGAAGTACAGTTTCTGCCATAGGTCGGAACATTCTTCCTGGGATCCCATCTAAAGTTAAGATCGGAACATAGACCAACATGATCACTAAGATACCGAAAGATACAGGCTTCAATACTTCCAAAGACGAATCCAAAATGACTTTTCGTTTTTCTTCGTTGTTTGTGAATTTTCCGGTCTCGAATTTAGAGAGAACGTTTTCCGTAATTACGATAGAGGCATCTACTAATAATCCGAAGTCTATCGCTCCTAAACTCATTAAGTTGGCGGAGATCCCGAAAAACCTCATAAAAATAGAAGCGAGTAGCATGGAACCCGGAATGATCAATGCTACTATTAAAGAGGCTCTTAGGTTGAACAATATTAGGAAAAGTGTAAGTATGACTAAGATCGCACCTTCTCCCAGGTTTTTTAGGACCGTTTTGATGGTGGATTGTATCAAAAAAGATCTTTCTAATAAGATCCTCACTCTTACATTTTCAGGCAGGCTTAAATTCGATACTGCTTTATGGAGATCTTCGTTTACTCTGTAACTATTTTCTCCTTTTAGCATTAATGCTGTGCCTAGTACGATCTCTTTTCCGTTGGAACTGGCTCCTCCTAATCTTGGTGTGCCATGTTCATTTACATCCGCTATATCCGAAACTTTTACGGATGCGCCGGTAAGAGTCCTTCTGACAGAAATTGCAGAGATCTCATTCAGGTTTTTTTTAAGCCCATAAGCTCTTACGATCGAAATTTTTCCCGAGTTCTCTATGAATCCTCCGCCGAAACTTTCTCCTATTGTAGAAATATCTCGGATGATCTGATCAATGGAAAGTCCCCAACGTTTCATTCTGTTTGGGTCAACATCTATATGGATCTCTTTTTCGTAACCTCCATTGGAATCTACTTCTACAATTCCAGGGACCATTGCTTTGATCTGAGGGCGGACTACGTAATCCTGAACGGTTCTTAGCAATAAAAGTTTTTTCTCTTCAGGAAGTTTATCTAACTCGGAATCCGGAATCGCTTCTACCGAATAAAAGAAGATCTCTCCCAGACCTGTCGTATTTGGAACTATCGTAGGAGCAGCACCAGGAGGAAGTTTTTCCTTAGCGCTTGAAATTCTTTCAGCTACCATGGCTCTTGCCTGGTAGATATCCGTAGTTTCTTTGAAGATCAGGGATATATTAGATAAACCGAATTTAGATACGGAACGTACATCTATTAGATTCGGTAGACCCAAAAGTTCCGTTTCCAAAGGAAAAGTTATCACCTTCTCCACTTGTTCCGGATCCAAAGAACCGGTGTCGGTCGTGACGATCACCTGCACATTCGTGATGTCCGGGACCGCATCTATAGGAACTTCGTTTAAGGTATAAAATGAAAATATTAATAAAAATGAGACCAGTCCTACGGATAAGAACGGGTTATTTAGGCTGGTATTCAAAAGTCTGGCTAGCATTGCCCATTACTCCTAAAATATCTTTTTCGTTCGTGATATAAAGTAGGTTCAGAAGACTTTCCAAATGTGAAATTTGAGCGTCCAGAACCGCATGATGTGTTTCGTGTAGTTGGTTTTCCAATTCCAGATAACTTATGAGTTGAATCCTTCCCCGCTTGAACTCCATATCCGCGAAGTTCAGATCTCTATCGATCCGATCCAGCTGGGCCAGGTCATAGAGTTTCAGGTTCATTTTGGATTGTTCATACTCTAAAAATGCCTGGTTAAAGGAAGTTTGTATTAAGTTTTCCTGATATGTTAACCTATCTTGTTTTGACTTCATATTTGTCTCTGCAGAAGCCACTTTGTTTTGGAATTGGTCCCAGACCGGAATTCTGAACTTCAATCCAAAATCGTAAAATCTGTTGGCTACCCCGGATTTATCCTCTCCGATCTGGCTAGTGATGGAATAATCGGGATATTTTTCTAAATTTGCCAATCTGAGTTCTGTTCTGGCCTTATCCAATTCTCCTTTAGCGGCGAGAATGGAAGGATTTTGGGATACGGCTTTTTTTTCCAAATCCTTACGATCGAATTTTACGCCGGATTTGTAATAAGGAATTTTTAGATTCGGAATGAACTCTTGTCTTAAGTATAAGTTTAAGGATTCGTAATCTTTTGCGGCTCCAAGTTCCAGATCGTTAAAATGTTTTCTTAGAGCTAAAATTTTCGTTTCTATGATAAACAGATCCGTTTTTGCCTGAGGAGTGAAGAATGGTCTGGCCTTGATATAACTTTCTATCAAAGAGAGTCTTTTGAGTCTTTCCTTTACGTGATTCTTCTTATCGGCCGCCACCAAGTAACGATATGCAAACTTGATCGAACTGAGTCGGATAGAGTTGAAAGCTTCTATTTGTTGGACTTCCTTGATCTTGGAATCATTATCCACCAAAAGTTGTTTGAGTTCCTTCCTTCCCGGGAAATAAACAGGTTGTTCTATCTGGACTGCATATTCTGCTCCTGATTCATCTGCAGCCTTTCTTTGACCGTAATCGATATAAACGGAAGGGTTCTGGGTTTTACCTTCCTGCCTTCTTTTATAAAAAAGGCTTTCTAAGTCGGAATGGATCGCGGTGAGCAAAGGAGAATTTTTCTCCGCGATCGTCATGATCGAATTTAAATCTAATTCTTTTCCGGTATCGTTCTCCGAAGCCTGGGCAGGGAGGAATAATATCCCGAAAAAAGACAAGAATACGAGTATATAATAAAAACGCACAATAACCTCACATTATAAGAACAGAAAATTATAATGTGAGATCTAAATTAAAATTCTGATAAATGAAAGGTGAGTAATTGTTTCCGAGCTGGAAAGTTTTTGGAATTCGATTTGGAAAGGATAGAAGGAAGAAATGTGAACTAAATCCTCTAAACCTATTCTGAAATGTTCAAAAACTTGGACCGGAAAGGATAGAATAGAACGGAAATCCTCTATTTCTTTTTTGATAGAAACTAGATCCCAATCGCAAACAGGACCGCTGTCTCTATTTTGATCTTGATGACAGGGAGAAGATTCGGAAGTGCCAGCTTCTATTTCACAAAAAGGGCCGCAATTGAATGCAGGTACGAGAATAGAAAGTAAGGCGCAGGCCACCAGAACTTTCAAGGATCTCGATTTCATTCTTCCAGAGTAGCAGTCGGCTCAATAATGTAAATTGAAAAAACTACCTGCCGACCTTGCGTTTTGTCGTGGTTTTCTTAACCGTACGTTTGATCGATTTTTTGCGGGCGGCTTTTTTCTTTGCAATAGTCTTTTTAGAAGAAGAGACTTTTGATTTTGTAACCTTCTTCTTTGCGATAATTTTCTTTTTGGGGATTGTCTTTTTCTTTAAGGAAGAAGCTTTATTCGCTTCTGCCAAAGATTTTCTGAACCAGAATACAAGGTCTTCGTCATCTTCTAAAACTTCTTCTGGGACTTCCCAATAGGAGACTCGGACAAGTTTTCCATCTTTCCCAGCATACGTGAAAGGCGCCATTCCTGCAGATTCGTATTCTGCCTGGTTGGATTGTCCTACTCTAAAATATAAACGGTCTTTGATGACCATTGCAAAGATTTGAGATCCGGAATAGACCCCGAAACCGCCGAACATATTTTTATAAGATAATGGACCGCAGACTTTTAATCTATCTTGGATATGTGTAAGAAAAGAACTCATAGGCAGGGGATTGTCTCTCAGAACAATAAATTGACAAGAAAAAATCCGGTTAGAGAAGCCTTAGGAAGAAAAATCCGAAAATAATTATAATACTGCTTTCAGCCTATCCAACACTTGTCCGTTATTTTCTAATTTTCCGAAAGAAAGGACTTGGGTAGGACAATTTACCACGCAAGCTGAACATCTGACACATTGAACGCTATCCATCGGTCTTCCCTTATTGGCGTAATTCATTACGTCGATTCCTTGGTGACAAACAGAGGTGCAAATATTACAAGAAATACATCTTTTTTTCTCGGAGAAGATCCGGAACTTACTGAACTTAGCGTAGATATGCATGAGTGCGGAAAGCGGGCAGAACATTCTACACCAGATCCTTCCGGAGAACATAAAATATGCTCCGACTCCTACAACTCCGCCAAGACCTAAGTCCACAATCAAATCATAATATACTTTGATCGAGTCTGCGCCGAATTCTAATGGCCAGAAAAATTGTCCCGAACTTCCTACAAGTTTTGCGATGGTAAGGATTGCGGCTATGAGTAGGATCCATTGGCCTGAATGTTCCAATTTGTATGCCAATTTTCCGTGAGGCATTCTGTTTCTATATTCGTCGCCCAGGGTTTCCGCCAAACCGCCACAGGAACAGATCCATCCGCAATAAGCGCCTTTTCCGAATTTATAGACCATGTACGGAATGAGCCCGAAGCTCATTAGGAATCCATAAACTAACCAGAAGGTAGTGATCCCTCCATCGTACAGAACTCCCATATTCAAAGGCCAGGCCAGAATAAATCCGTAAGCTTTCCAATAGGCTCCATCCGGAAAAACCTGGGTGAGCAAGAATCCATTAGAAGGTCCTAATAATCCTTTATCTCCCAAAAACGGAAGAATGATCTCAGGTAATAAGAAAAGTGGAAAGATTTGGATTAGGATCAAGGTCGTTGTTTGTAATTTGATATACTGTGTAGGTCTGACCCAAATCCTTCTGATCCCGAAAAATAATATGGTCGTGGAATATAGAACTGTATAATGAAAGCTTGGATATTTTCCGAATAAATAAAATCCCAAGTATTTGGCGCTCAAATATACTCCTGAGAAGTAAATTGCTGCGGAAACTAAATAAAGATTTTTGAATGTTCTCCATCTCCAATAAAAGAATGCTTCTTTGGAAAGTAAGAATCGAATAGAAGTGATTGCAAATACGATCCCGGAAGCTAATGCAACCCAGGAATACCAAAAGGCAGCATAAAAGGATGCCTTTCCGAAATATAAAAATAATGCGAATGAAAATAGTGAAACAAATCCAAGGATTTCTTTAGAATTGAATGAATTCCTGATCTTTATATCCAATTTTTTGAGAAAAGAAAGTGGCGCTTCCGAGCCGATCAAGACCAAGGAAGAATCTATTTTTTCAGTTCTTGTTTTGGATCCTTGTTTGAGTCGGACTTGTTTGGATTCGAATTTTTCCGGATTAGAGTTTGGTAAAAATTGGATCTTATTCTCTTGGACTGCTTTTTGAAATTTACGTTTATTTTCTTCTTTCGGTCTGGAAATTTCGGATTCTCTATAAGATAGAGTGACGGAAGAAGAAACATCTACCAAAGACAATGCGGCTTCTATCGCGCTATCTCCTCCTCCTATAACTAATGTATTTTGTCCTTGGAAATCCTGCGGATCGATCAGTCTGTGAAATACGTTTGCTTGTTCTTCTCCTGCAACTCCTAAACGTCTGCTGTCTCCTGATTTTCCGATTGCGAGTAGAACATAAGAAGAATTGAATTTTTTCCCAGATTCTGTTTGTATCGTGAATCCAGTCTCCGGTCCTTTGGAAGGAAGGATAGATTCTACCTTCTCTCCGTTTAAAATTGGAAGTTTATGTTTTTTTAATACGGATTCCAGGGATATTAAAAGATCTTCCTTAGTTGTATCTTTGATCTGGATGGGAGAATCGACTTCCAGTTCGGAAGGTTCTGCAAAGATAGGTTTTCCCTTCGGATAACTTGTGATTGTATGAAAAGGTTGGTTTGTTTCTAGAATAATAAAATCCAGGCCGTTTTTCTTTGCTTCAATTCCTGCTGCAATTCCGGAAGGCCCAGCGCCTACGATCAAAACATCCAAGTTACCTTTTGTTTTCTTTCTGGGCTTTTGAAGAATATTACGGATCGCAGAAACACCACTCTGCACGGAATATTTTAGCAGAGGGATGCCGGTCAGATCTCCCGAGATATAGATGCCGGGGATAGAACTCTCAAATTCCGAATTTGTTTCCGGATATTTTTCAGCCTCTCCTTGAGGAGCGTTATTATTCAACCAATCAAAATATTTAGGAACAAAAGATAATAGGCTCATAACTATTGTAGATGTTTAGAAATCGGCTTGCCCGCTCTGATCTAAAAAGAAAACTCCTGTTGGATGGATTTTTTGCAAGGATTCAATACAAAAAACCGACTTTTCTTTTTTATCACTGCTGTACTCGGCTTTATAGGTTTCTGCATCTCCTTGGGAAGAGTGGCAGTTGATCCTATACTGGCTGACTCCTTTTATAACTCTGATTCTCTTTTTTTTTCAGTAATTTACCAGGAACTTTTTCTAAAACCCGGGGCAAACTTTTTAATATCTTTGGATGGTTTCGGTTGGACCCCCGCCTTATATTTTTTCCCCGATTTAGTGCAGTATTTTGCACTTAGAACCATTTTTTTATCACTGGAGAATAGTGCTTGGGAGCTTACCCATTTATCTTATTCTGCATTCCAATGGATCTTTCTTTTATTCGGGATTATTTTCCTTTTACAGAAGTTGACGAAAGAAAAAATTTCTTACGAGAATACGAGTTTAGTTCTAACTTTCGGTTTTTTTATTGGGATTATATTAATTTTATTTAAACAAGATCTGTTCGTGTTTTTGCCGGGATTTCACGGTGGAAATCTGGCAGTTCTATGTTGGGCTTGGGGATTTTTTTATCAATGGGAAGGGAGTAATTCCAAGCGAGACTTCATTCTTGTTGCCGGGATGGTGTTCTTATTTTCTTTAAGTGATCTACTTTTTATTCCTTATTTTCTGATCCCCTTTTTGGGTTTACATCTTTTAGATTGGTTGTTTAAAGAAAGATCCATTCATAGGCTCCAAAAAATTGCATACACTTATTTCCCGGTGTTTTTGGGAATTGTAACTTCCAGAATTGTTTTTCAAATATTACGTAAGAACAATTTTGTATTCTTTCCGGGAACTGCTGCGCCCAAAAAGATAGGGGAGGCTATTGCTAGTTGGGAATGGGAAAACTTCTTTCATTCTTTCTCTTATTTATGTAAAGAAAATTGGATCTATCTTATTCTGATCATTTTGTTTTTTGTGGTCTTAAAGTTTTTGCCCAAAAAAGAAGGAAGAGAAAATTTAAATAAGCCTGCCTATCTCTTCCTCATTCTCGGGATTATAGTTCCTTTTGTTTTTTTGGTATATGGATTTATTTTTGGTTTAACTGGAAGAGCGGGTATCCAAGGGATCGATAGATATTTTGGAGAGATACTTCTTGGATTTTTGGGGATTGGAATAATTTGTATTTTAAGAATTTCAGATATTCCGGTCGCGAAATTTGTATTGGGCGCTTTGTTTTCTCTTGGGATCCTTTTCGGGATTTATTCTTCGTATTCTAAAGGTTTAGGACTAATTCATTATCCTACAAAGATTGCTTGTTTAGATGAGCTTGCGGAAAAGTATAATTGGAAGCGAGGAGTTGCAAGTTTTTGGTATGTAAGACCAATGAGGATCTTCTCCAAAAAAGATTTAGAGCCTGATGATTATCTTTATGATTTAATGTTATTCTATTGGCAGAACAATTTGAAATGGTTCGAAAGAGAAAATCCACCTTATACATTTGCGATTATAGATGGTGTGGATGAAAAAATCGTGAGAGAAAAATTGGGAGAACCAATTTCAGTTTCTTATTGTGATAAGATACCTATTTATACATTTGGAAATCCGGAAAAAAGTTTGAAGTTTGTAAAGGAGAACCAAGGTAAGATCGATATCTGGAAATTTTCCACTTCCAGATACTAAGATTTTCTAATTTAAAATGTTCCGGTGTATACATTATTTACCCGGATCTATCCTTAGGATCTGTCCTGCTCCGAAATCTGCAATATAAACGGAACCTCTTGCATCTTTTCCAAAACTAGAAATTAATACAGGCCATTTCCCGAGTGAGTATGCTTCCTTTACAGGATTTCCGTCTTTAGGAAGGTCGATTGCCCAGATCCTTCCCGATACGAAATCTCCGAATACATACTTGCCTTGCAAGTCTGAGATTCTATCATTAGTGACCACATACCCACCTGTGATTGAACTTCCATCTTCTCTACCATATTCGTAAATCGGATCTGTTAATCCTTTTTTATCACAATCTGTTTTAGGCTCGAAACAATGAGTTGCTTCCATTTTGTTCCAGCCGTAATTTTTTCCTGCTTCTACTATATCAACTTCTTCGAATAGATCTTGGCCTACATCTGCGATAATCAATCTTCCGGAAGGATCGAAAGAATATCTCCATGGATTTCTAAAACCATAGGCGAATGTTTCTGGTTTGAATGCAGGATCTTTTAAGAAAGGATTATCTTTTGGAACTGAATATTCTTTGCCTGGATCTTTTGAGTTTACGTCCACTCTTAAAACAGACCCTAAGAATGTGGAAGGATTTTGTCCGTTACCTTTCGGATCTCCCATCCATCCTCCGTCTCCCCAAGCGATATACAACATGCCGTCTTTTCCGAAGGCCAATTGTCCTGCGTTATGATTTCCATAAGGTTGTTTGACTTCCATTAATATCCTTTCTTTGGAAAGTTTTGCCTTTTTAGGATCTTTAGGAAGATCTATGGTCCATTCGGAAACTCTGCTTGTTTCTCCATTCTTCTTTGCAACATAGTTCAAATAAAGAAGAGGTTTTTCCGGGAATTCAGGATGTAGCACTACTCCCAAAAGCCCTTGTTCTGAGTCCGTAGAAATACCATCAAGTTTTAGTAATATACCTGAACTTCCGTCTTTTGGATCCAACCATTTTAAGGCCCCTGTTTTTTCCGCGACCAAGAAGATATCTGGCCCGGGGATCATAAGTAGATCTACAGGTTGTTCGAATCCTTTTCCTATCGTAGTAAGGCCGATCTTGATCTTCTTTCTTTTTTCATCGTTTTGATTGAAGACCGCGGCCAAGCCGGATTCTTTTCCTTCCGCTTTGTATTTTGCCATATCATCTACATTGGCCACCAGTAGACGTCGTATATCGTCACAAGAGATGGTGAATAGTATTAGGGAAATCGCCGGAATTAGAAAGGATCTATAGAAGGAAAGTTTCATGATCCGAATTCTTCCTTTGAGCAAGATTATATCCAGTCTTTTTCTGATTAGAATCCGCTTGACCGGTCCAATTTAGATGCGAAGTCTTTCTGAAGTGAGTTTAATGGATCAGTTCTTAGATCGTAAGGAAATAAAACTATTTTTCCTTCTTATCTCCTTTTCAATTTTTCTGATGAGTTTGGGGAGTATCTCCGGTTCTGAATCAACGGCAAGATCGTTTTATTCCACTGATTCCTTATTTTTTGCAAATGTATTCTCGGAACTTATTAAAGGATACGAAGAAGGTAACGTATTCGCTGGATTGAAAGATTGGACCTGGACACCTGCCTTTTATTTATTTCCGGATCTATTTTTATATTTTCTACTTAGACTACTTGCAATTCCGATCAATGCTTCAATTGAAGTCGTTCATTTAGGATTTACAATCTTACAATGGACATTTTTATTCTTCTCTTGGAATATTTTATTTAAAAGATGTCTGCCAGAAGAATCTAATATTAGTTTTCTTTATAGGATCTCTATTTGGTTTGTTTTGGGTGGACTTTTCATTTTCGAGAGTCGCTTCTTACCTCTATTTCTTCCCGGGTTTCATACAGGAGCCTGGTGTTTGCTCCCGATTTCCTGGGTTTTATTTTTCACTCCTAAAAAGAACAAGGCCCATTATATACTCGAGTTTTTACTTATCTTCATAGCAGTTCTTTCTGATCCATTATTTCTGCCTTCTTTTTTGATCCCTATTCTTTTATATGAATTATTTACGAATCTGGGTAAGATCTTTAAAGAACCGAAACTTTCGATTTCGTATATAGTGAAATGGGTCCCGGTTGTTTTAGGTCTATTTGCAGGAATTAAAACTTATTCTCTACTCGTTAAAAATGATACAGTATTCTTTCCGTATCGATATTTCGAAAAAAGTATATTCGGAAATCTTAAATTAATCTTTGATCCCTCTTTTTGGAATAGTTTTCCTAGTTTTTTGGGCTCGTTAACCGGAATACTTTGGATCCTCGCTTTCGGTTGCGGTATATTATTCTTTAGTTTAAGAAGGTTCAGGAAAGATGATAATCGGTCCTTAAACTTAGATCTATTTTACATATTCTCCGGAGTTATCTTACCTTTCTTTCTTATTTTGACCGCTTACGTTTCAGAAAATACACTACCCGAAAAAATTCCATTTCGTTATTTAGGAATTTTGATTCCAAGTTTATTCGGTCTTTTTTGTATTCTGATCAAAGGAAGGGTCTTAAAGATAATTACCTTCTTCATTCTTATCTATGGAGGGAGTTATTTATCTTCTTATCTCATTAAAAATAAATCTCTAAAGATTGAATATTATCCGGAGTGGATATCTTGTCTAGATGATTTAGGCAGAAAGAAGCATTGGCAAAGAGGTATGGGAGGTTTTTGGACTTCTGCTCCTGTTCGAAATTTCTCTAAGATAGGACTAGTCTCTGATTATTACGAACCGGATCTAAGCATTCGACCTTGGCAAAATACGTTTAGATGGTATCAGCTTGATACGAATTATTCTTTTGCGATCTTAAATGAATTGGATGAAGAAGTTTTATCAAAAACTTTTGGTCCAGGAGCGCATAAAGAAGAATGCCCCGGAGCAAAAATTTACGTATTCTCTACAAAGAATGAGAAAGAGATTAAAAACTTTATTCTATCGAAAAAAGCGGATATCGATTCTTGGAAAAAAAATACGGGAAGGGAATAAAGAACATTGGAGCGTATCGGGATCGAACCGATGACCTTCTGAATGCAAATCAGATGCTCTCCCAGCTGAGCTAACGCCCCTTGTTTCAGGGATGAGTGGAAACTTTCACGGTTTAGAAGTTTGTCGGAAGTCCGACTATTCCACTCTATCTAAACCGTTTTACCTGGGCCTGATAAGATTTGAACTTATGACCCCACGCTTATCAAGCGTGTGCTCTAACCAGCTGAGCTACAGGCCCGGTAAGAGACATGATTTTTATTCGAGATTCTCTGGCAAGGGATTTTTAGAATAACAGACAGGTTTTGCATTTACGGATTTCAAGATTCACCATAGATTTGCCGCGTGAGATTCGGAAAAACAACCTGCTTTGCCCTCCTAATCTCTTCTTTTCTTTTTCATTGCGGTCTTATCGGATCGGGCCTGGAACATTCTTCTGCGAAGAATGGAATTCTGGATTTAAGTAAACATTCTTTTCAAGACGGTAAGATCATTCCATTAGATGGAGAATGGGAATTTTATTGGGAAGAATTTATTTCTCCCGGTGACTTCTCAGGTCCGAAATATAAATCCCAAAAAAAAATCGTAACTGTTCCTTCTGTTTGGACGGAAAGTTTTTCTAAAGATCCCGGTATTGCAGGCCATGGTTACGCTACTTATCGGCTTAAATTAAAATTGAGAGAAAGAAGGCAGACCTTAGCTCTCAAGATCCCGGACCTGGGAACTTCTTATATACTTTATGCGAACGGAAAGAAAGTAGCAAGTGTTGGAACTGTAGGAAAATCCAAATCTGAATCTATAGCAAAGTATGAATTAAAAATTTCTCTAACTCCTGATTCGGAAAATCTGGAGTTGGTATTTCATGTTTCTAATTTTCAAAACAGATGGGGAGGAGTTTGGAATTCCATTCAGTTGGGAGAATTGGAAAATGTTTTGCAGGATGTGAGGAAACGGCGGGACCTAGAGTGGGCTTTGGTGCTCATCGCGGCCACAATGTCTTTTTATAATGTATTCTTTTATTTTTTTAGAAGGAACGAATCCGCTCACTTATTATTCGCATTTCATTGTTTTTTGATCATGATCCGTTCTTTGACAAATGGTGATTCAAGGCTTGCGTATGAATTTCTACAGGGGATTTCATGGGAGCTACCGAACCGTTTGGAATATATCAGTGTATATGCTTCCGGGCCGACTTTGTATGCTTTTTTATATAGATATTGTAAGACAGATTTTTGGAGAAGGTTCGGCCAATACTTTTGTGTTCCTTACTATTTAGCGGTTATTATCGTATTATTTTTTCCGAATACATACTATACACTTACACTTCTTCCAATCGCATTATATATGCCTTTAGTCACGATGCCTATTTGGCTGATTCTTCTTTCGATAGGTCTGAAAAGAAGAATTGAGGGGGGTGTCATTCTATTTGCGGGCTATATAGTGATTAGCTTATGTACTTTAAATGATATCATGTTCTTTTTAGGATTTTGGAAGAGTATGTATTTGATCCAATATGGAGAAGTTGCGCTGATCCTCGCATATTCGATTTTGATCTCTAAAATTTTTTCAGAAGCATTCAGACGTTCGGACACATTGGGAATCAAAATGAAATCTTTGGTCTTCTCTACAAGAGAGATTATGCAATCTTATTCTTATGATAAGGCCGCGGATACTGCTCTGAAAATTTTTCATGAAAACGGAAAAGAACAAACGGTCTATGTGTATTTAGAAGAACCGAATTCTTCCGTTTGGAAAAGGTACTCTATTTCTTCCCAGGGCGATTTGGAAACCGTAGAAGTTTATAAGTATGATGTGAAGGATCTTCTGGGTTTGGAGCCTTCTTCACTTGCCGAACCGGTGGTTCGAAATAATAGACTGATCGTTTCTGCCCAAGATGAGCAGCTTTACAAATTGATCTTCGATCTTCCTTTTGAAGGTTATTCGGATGATTCTCAAGTAGATTGGGTAAGAGGGATCGCTGATGCACTTGCGTTTTCAGTACGTAATATCGCAAGGCAAGATAGGGAGAAACTTGCTATCATAGGAGAACTTTCGGCGGAGATAGTTCATGATCTAGGACATCCGATCGCGATGATCCGTCAAAATTTAAAAAATTTAGGATCTCAAAAAGGTAAATCTAAGACTGGTCTTCTTTTTCAAGCGGAGAAGGAAGTGGATGCACTTACAAATCTTACCTTAGATATATTAGATTTTTCTAAAAATAGAATCATCTTGGATTTACGTAATGTGGATATAAAAACCTATTTTAAGGAAATTTTCGAGGATTTGGCGACCTTCTTTCAATCTACAGAGATGAAACTGGTCTCTAAAATAAATGCAAAAGGAAATATTCATCTGGATCCACTTCGCATCCGTAGGTTGATCTTTAATTTGGCGAAAAATGCCGCGGAAGCTACTGATGAAAAAGGTACCTTTTCTATCCGGATCGAAAAAGAGGAGAATGTCGTTTATCTGATCTTTGAGGATGATGGAGAAGGTTTTAGTAAGGATATGGAAAAATATATTTTCGATTCAGGTTTCGGAAGTAAAAAACCTTACGGGACAGGGCTTGGACTTTCTATCATTCGTAAAATTGTATCCGCTCACGGAGGAGAGATACTTGTTTCTTCGGAAGAAGGTAGGGGAACTAGATTTACGATACTTCTTCGTTCTTAATTCGTATCTAAAGACTTGAGTTGAACTAAGATCCTGGTCAATTCTACCATATTATCCACTTCTAACTTTTTGAAAATGGATGCCCTATGAGCCTCAACCGTTCTGACACTTAGTTTTAATTCTTCTGCGATCTCTCTATTCAATTTTCCCTTGGATAGAAAGTTCAAGATCTGGCCTTCTCTTTTGGTGAGCTTTTTGACGATTTCGGCGATATCTCTAATATGTTTTTCGTCATAACTGAAGTTTGCGATCTCTCCGGGAAACACCTTGCCTCTATTTAATACTTTCTTAATGGAGGCCATAATCGATTCCATAGAATCACTTTTTAGAATATAACCGTCCGCACCGGCGGAAATAGCTTCTTGTAAATAGGACCAATCCCTATGCATTGTCAAAAATACGATCTTCATCTCCGGGAATTTTTTACGAATGGAATCTAACTCTTTGATCCCATTTTCGTCTTGGAGAGAAACATCGCAGATCAACAGGTCAGGCCGGGTGAAGCTCATCATTTTGGTGCCTTCTTTTATAGAAGAAGCGGAGCCACAATATTCATAATCTCCGGAAGCCTTGATCTCTGATTCTAATCCGGAGCGAACGATGGGGTGATCGTCTATTAAGAATATTTTGGGACGGGTTCGGACGGACATTTTCTCGGATTTTGAAGAATATAGCACTAATGGCAATCCTTAAAATTTTCCGAACCCGCGGAAATATTATAAAATTATGAAGGACTTCTACTTAGTTAAACTCGTAGATAGCTTCAGACTCGTTATAAGATCCGTAACCAGGTTGGGTGCAGGTGGTTTGTGCATACCAAGGGTCGAATCCGCCAAACCCCGTTCCGCTGGTATAATAACTTCTGGTAGTAAGTCCCCCGTCACTAGGATAAGTGCATCTTCCGCTGCGAGTGTATGTGCTTCCATTTAAGCCGTTACAATCGTGTGAAGCCCCTACGTATGTTGTTCCACCTCCCAAGGTATCGTAACATCTGGCATAGTCCATTTGGTTGGAAACGCCAGTTGCCTGAATTTGACCGTTTGCGATATTGGTTCTATAACTTGCGGGAAATACGCCGCCGGAATATTTGACTTCTATAATATAAGTGCCACTAGTGAGATTTGCTTTTTTAAATTGAGCTCCCGTTCTTCCGTCTTCTACGATCGTGGTCTTAGAGCCTGTCGGGCTGGTATAATAGTATAAATTTAAATTAGCTCCGATGTACCCAAATATATTAAAAAGAACATCTCCTGTGCTTCCTAATGTGATTCTTAGATAACTGTTTTGGTCGGAAGCACTTACGAGTCTACCGTAACTGTTCGGTGCTCCTAACGTAATATCTATAATCGGTCTGTATCTAACCGTTTTTGCAAGGAATGGATTTCCGTTTTTGGTAACTACCAGTGGAAGAGTAGTGTTCTCTGTTATCCCCGAGACTGTGGGCATGATAAATTCTAAACTTCCATCTCCTGGAAGATTGATCCCGGTGGCTGCTTCTCCACCTACCGTAATAGTATAATCTCCCGCAACTCCTGTGAAATTATTTGTAGTAAGAGTATTGTCCGAGCCGGGAAAACCTTTTTCGAATACGATATCCGCAACAGGAAGACCATTAAATACGACCAAATACATTAAAGGATCGGTACCACTATTGTCTTTTGTGCAGCCTACTAGGCCGATCGTGTAAAATAAAAGAATATAGATCCAAGTTTTTCGATTGAGGTTCATGATTTCCTTGCCTTTTTATAGGAAAATTATGACCCGTAAGTAAATAAATTTCTATTCGTAGAGTTACTAGGTTTGCGAGCTCTTATGGGTAGAAACCGAAGGAATTTAATATTAGGTGATAAGATAAAAGTTACTTATTTCTTTTAAAGCTGATCCCTTTATTTCCTAGCACAGTCAGCCAGAAATTAGAATCTCGAATAACAAAATGATACACTAAGAAAGTAAGAGCATATACGAAGAAGATATGAAGTGAAAACTTGATCCAGATAGAAAGACCTGTGCTTATTACCAAAAATCCGACCCCGAGAGAAATCGGATGATGGATTAAATACACCGGCAAACTGGATTCTCTTAAATAAGAACTGAGTTTTCCTGTTTTGTTAAAGAACAACTGGAATAGCCGGATAAAAAACGCAATCCAGATCCATCCGCCCAAACATTTTAGAAAAATATGAAGTATTCTCATCCCGAATCCGGTATATCCGAAATAAGACCAGTATGGATCGATTGTGCTTACCCAATAGAATAATCCGAAAAATATAAAGGATAAAAATCCGAGTAAAATGATCTCGAAACGATTCGTTTTTCCTTTTAAGATCGTACTTTCTTTCCCGATCAAAAAACTTCCGAATAAGAAAAAGCTGAAATCGTATATGAATTGTACCGGCTCTATATTCAGGTATTTTTGGTCTTTTAGGAAAAAGTAATTAATGCCGCAGGTCCAGATGGTGCACCAAATACCTGCAATCAGTAATGTTTCCCATTTTACGCTTGGTCTTTTTTCGGATCCTTCTTCTCCATATCTGGAAGAAGGAAGTATAAATTTCCCGATCCTGGAGACTAAAGGACGAACCCCTAAATATAAAAAAGTATATAATGCTAGATATAGTATAAACCAAAGGTGAGAAGGAGCAGGATTCTTGAGTAAGAATTCTTCCCATAAAAACTTGAAATAGTTCCCTTGATAACCTTCTTGTAATGCGTTCACATAATATTGCATTGGTGCGAATAATATGATCCCTGGGATCAAAGGAAGGATGATCCTTAACGCTCTTAATCTTAAAAATTCTTTTAATGTTTTAGAAAGATAAATCCTTTCAGTAAAATAACCTGAAAGAACAAAAAACATCGGCATCCTGAAAAGATGCACCCATTCTCCGAATACGTCGAATGCGATAGATCTATCATCATTTCTTAATGGATATATGATGATTGCAGCATATACGATCGCCACATGAAATGCTAATCCTAATAATAATGCGAAGGATCTGAGATTGTCTAAATAATCCAGCCTGTTTTGTTTGACCGGTAAGCTTTGTTCAGCCAAGAATTACTGGTCCAATGTGTATTTAAAAAACGTGTCCCGTATCATTATATGGCTAGGATCGTTTTTAGGTTGTTCGACCATCTTGTCTTTTACCAAAAGATTGATCGCGGATACCAGATCCGCATGTTCTAATCCAACTCTTAAGATGGCCCATTTCATGAATGCGGCCAAATGTACCTTGTATTGTCCATCTTCTTGCTCTCCTCTCGTTTGTGCGAAAGTAATGAGTGCAGAAGTTACAATATTCTTTCTGTCTCCTTTTAAAAGACTAGCTATGGTTTGGTTGGTCTCTCTTAATCTGGAAGAAAGCATTTTAACCATCTTTAAAGAGAAAGAAGGGTTGGTCTGGATTAAGTTATAGAACACGCTCTCAGTGATCGCAAATAATAATACGTCGGTTTTTGCGATGGCTCTTGCACTTCTGGGTTTGCGATCCACCAGCGCCATCTCACCGAACATATCCCCTTCTTTCAGTTCTATCAGAAGTTTGAATGCTTCTTTTACTTTTTTATGGATTCCTACTTTTCCAGAAAGGATCAGATACATTTGATCTGCAGGTTCGTTCTCATCGAAAATAACAGCGGATTCCTTAAAGCGGAGACCGTGTTTGTTTACCATATCTTCAGAGATCTTCATGCTAAAACGGACTGGAAAAGTTTTCAGTCCTCATGTACGATATCGGCGATTGGTTGGGAGCCGCAATCAATTATTCTGGTAAGAAGGCGGGAACCTCAGAATTTTACGTTGACTGCCCGACCTTCGTAAGTAGCGTCTCATTCGTTTTCCCTAAGGAGGGAATCGTGAACACGAAAAAAATCCTCCTGCTCTCTGCAGCGTTCATTATCATTTTTATAATAGGTTTTGCACTCAAACCTTCTCCTATTAAACCAATCGCCTACCAACCTCCTATCGATACCGGTTTGATCGGCGGCTTCCAGGAAAATAAAGCTTTGGAATCCGCAGAACTAATCGCACTCGGAAAGATACATGGTCCGGAAGATATCGAACCGGATGACGAAGGTAATATATACTCTGCGAGTGAAGATGGCAAAGTGTATCTTATCTCCAAAGACGGAGAAATGAAGGCGCACGCATTCACGGGAGGGCGACCTCTTGGAATGAAATTATTAGGAGATGGATCCATCATAGTTGCGGATGCAATCAAAGGATTATTAAAGATCAGCAAAGATGGAAAGGTAGAAGTTCTTAGCACCGAATCCGAAGGTGTCCCTTTCAAATTCACGGATGATTTGGATGTTGCTAAAGATGGAACGATCTATTTTTCGGATGCGAGTGATAAATACGGCTCTGCAGAATATTTGTATGATCTAATGGAGTCGGTTCCTCATGGGCGTTTATTAAAATACGATCCTCATACAAAAAAGACCACAACTCTAATGAAGGATCTTTTCTTTCCAAATGGAGTGGCACTTTCTAAAAATGAGGACTTTTTAGTATTAAACGAAACTTATAAATATAGGATCCATAGATATTGGATCAAAGGGCCTAAGGCCGGAACAAGCGAGATCTGGGTAGAAAATCTTCCTGGGTTCCCGGATAATATTTCCTCGGATCGTAAGGGTCATTTCTATCTAGCGTTATTCACCGTTCGAAACAATATGGTGGATAAGATCTTACATCCTCGTCCTTGGACAAAATCGATCGTAGCTAAACTACCTAAATTCCTTTGGCCTAAGCCGCAACCGTACGGTTTTGCGGTAATACTGGACGAAAACGGAATAGTAGAAGCAAGTTTCCAAGAACCGAAAGGAAAACATCTAAAAGAGATCACTTCCGTGAAAAGGAAAGGGGAGTATATCTATTTAGGAAGTCTTCATAACGACAGGATCGGAAAGTTTAAACTTCCTCCTGAATTAATAAAAGAATAAATAAGGAAAATTGAATATATCATGGATTTATCCATACCTAAGGAATTAGACGGAATCAGGGCAAAAGCAAAAGCATTCGTGGATGAGATCGCCATCCCCGCGGAAGATCATTACGATTACGATCATGGCAGAATGCCGGAAACTATCGTTCAAAAATTAAGAGAAGAAGCCAAAAAAAGAGGATTATGGACCGCTCATCTTCCTAAATCGGAAGGTGGATTGGGGTTGGACTTAGTTGGAACTGCACTCGTATTCAGTGAGTTGGGACGTTCTCCTATCGCTCCTTATCTTTGTAATTGCGACGCTCCTGACGAAGGAAATATGCATCTTCTTCATTTAGCTGCAAACGAAGAACAAAAGAAGAAGTATTATCATCCTCTTGTGGAGGGAAAGATCCGCTCAGGGTTTGCAATGACAGAACCTCCTCCAGGTGCCGGTTCGGATCCTACTACTCTTTCGACTAACGCGGAGAAAGATGGAGATCATTATATTCTTAACGGTCATAAATGGTACTGCACTGGAGCGAATGGCGCTTCATTCTTGATCGTGATGTCAAAGGTGAATGATAGTTTCAGAAGAACTTCTATGTTCCTAGTTCCTACCGATGCACCTGGATATACTATGGTGCAGGAAATCGGAGTTTTAGGTTCACATGGTCCAGGCGGTCACTGCGAATTAAAATTCGAAAATGTAAAAGTGCATGAGTCACAAGTACTCGGAAAAATCGGAGAAGGTTTCCGACTTTCACAAGAAAGGTTAGGGCCTGCAAGACTTACACATTGTATGAGATGGATAGGACTTGCCAGAAGATCTATGGAAATCGCAAGAGAATACGCGATCAAAAGAGAATTATTTGGCGGAAAATTATCCGATCACCAAGGTATCCAATGGATGTTTGCAGAATCTTCATTGGAAATAGAATCGGGTTTTTTACTTACATTAAAGGCAGCCGATATTCTTCGCAAAGGTGGGGACGCAAGACAGGCTGTCTCTTTAGCTAAGTGGCAGGTAAGTGAAACATTGAACAAATGTATTGATAGGGCAATCCAGATTTGTGGATCTCATGGTTTTAGCCGTTATCTTAAATTAGAATTATTTTATAGAGATGCGAGAGCCGCAAGGATCGCAGACGGTCCTACCGAAACTCATAAGATGGTGATCGGCAGGAATTTAATATCCGGAAAGGAGAGCTTCTGATCGTGAAAGATTCCGAATTGAAGGAAAGGCTGGAATCATATTTAGGAAAAAGGCTCCAAGGAACAGTAGAAATCGCTAATATGGTTTCTCTTTCGGGAGGAGCCTGCCAGGAAAATTTTTCCGCAGACATCAAAGTGAATGGCGGTCCTGAATCAGGCCAATACCAAACCGTATATAGAACCGATAAGGGAGCTTCTTTGCTCGCTTCTTTGTCTCGGATCAACGAGTTCAAGGTTTGTAGAATGGCATTTGAAGCTGGAGTTAAAACTCCTGAACCATTTTGGTTGGAGTCTGATAACTCTGTCACCGGTAATCCATTCTACTTTATGAAAAGGATCCAAGGTAAGGCTACGGGAAGATTCGTAGTAAAAGATCCAAGTTTAAATAAGGTCCGTAAACAGATCACACAAGAGCTTGCGGAAAATCTTGCAAGTATCCATTCGGTGACTCCTGAGAAATGTAAGGATGAAAAACTAAAAGAAGTTTTGAATCTTGGACAACATGTAAGCGGCAAAACGGTAGCCCAAGGATCCGTCCAAGCATTACGTTCTCAATTGGAATCCATGGATGGAGCTTATCCGGCTATGGAAATCATTTTGAATTGGTTAGAGAAAAATGCTCCGGAAAGTGATGCAGTCGTTCTGATCCATGGAGATTTTAGAACAGGAAACTTCATGGTGAATTCGGAAGGTTTGCAAGGAATTGTGGATTGGGAATTCGCTCATTGGGGTGATCGTCACGAAGATCTGACTTGGTTATGTATGAGAGATTGGAGATTCGGAAAACTGAATAAAGAAGCGGGTGGTTTTGCAGATCGTTCCGAGTTTTACGAGATCTACGAAAAGGCATCCGGTGTAAAACTAGATCCTATCAAGATCAGATATTGGGAAGTGATGGGAAATCTTCGTTGGGCAATCGGTTGTATCGGCCAAGCAGAACGTCACCTTTCAGGAAAGGATAAAGGAATAGAGCTCGCGTCCATAGGAAGAAGGGCCTGTGAGATGGAATACGAGGCAATGAGACTCATTGAAGAGTCCTTAAAATGAGGAAATCATAATGCAGGATAAACCAAGTGCCACGGAATTATTGGAAGCGATCCAGGATTTTCTAATGAAGGAGGTCCTACCCGAGTTTAGGGACAAGGACCTTCTCGCATATAAAACATTAGTAAGTTGGAATATGCTGGGAGTGATCTCCAGAGAAATACGCTCCGGAGAAGAATCTTTAGACAAGGAACTCTCCAGACTTTCTTCTTTACTCAAAAAAAAATCAGAGTTTCCTAAAACATGGAATGAGAAAAAGAACCTGACTTCTACCTGGAACGAAGAACTAAGAGATATCATTCGAAAGGAAAAAAAATCTTTGGAAGATACGGAATACTGGAAACATATAAAAGAATCCGTTATCGAAAAAGTCGAGATCGTAAATCCTAGATTCACTACGGAATCCTAAGTATGTCCGTAATATATCTGATTCGCCACGGACAGGCGAACTCCACGGGAGAAGATTACGATCTATTGACCGATAAGGGCAAGGAACAAGCCTTTGCCCTTGGAAAGTATATGGCTTCTAATGGGGATTTTCCGGATAAGATCATCTCAGGGACAATGAGAAGGCATAAAGAAACCGCAGAATTTTTTATGAAAGGGATCAATTCGATTCGTTCCGATCTCAAGACGGATATTGATTTTCATTCATTCGATGCAAATTGGAATGAATTCCCTTCCGAGTTATGGAAGAAGTATGCGGAGCATCTTTCCGGGACCAGACCTGAATTCCAAAGATCATTATTACAATTTTCTAAAGTTAGATTAAAAGGTGGAGTTCGATCCGCTGCTCTGTTTTTCAAACTGACTGAGGAGATCCTATCTGTTTGGAGAAAAGGGGATTTTACTCCATCGGGGATTGAGACATTTAAAAATTTTCAATCCAGAGTGGATCTTGCCTGTGAAACTTACTTTCAGCCTTCTAATTCGGAGAGGACCTTTATTTTTACTTCAGGTACTCCTATTTCTTTAACTCTGAAGAAGATGCTGAAACAAGATGAGGATGTTTTTACTTGGATGCCTTGGATCTGGAATAGTTCCGTGAGTATGTTCCGTTGGGTAAGAGGAAGATATATACCTGTGAGTTTAAATTTCCTTCCTCATATTCCGGATAAAAGTTCGAGGACATTATATTAAATCTAAACTTGTTTAATGATAAGAACCTTGTTGTAATACATTTGTAGGAACTCCAACAGCGAGGTGCATCCTTTTGGAAATAAAAAAGTGTGGACTTAGATGTTCGAAGGTGTAGGATTCTGCCCCGCTAATCCGCATGAATTCCTTGGTATCCACACTAGAAATTCGTTCCTCAAAGGATAGAAATTTAGGATTTCTATCTATATACTTGGGATCTGCATTCGTTCTAGTACTGTTTCTTCTCATATATTTCACGGATGAAACGGAATTATTACGGATTTACGATAATATACATTGGACTTCGTCTATCACGATCGCTACGATCACTGCTTGGTTTGGTTATAAATCCTCCGAAGGAGAAACTAAAAGATTTAGATTCTGGTTTTTTCTAGGACTTCTTTCATATTTAATTGGCCAGGTGGTTTGGGATATCCAAGCAATTTCCAAGTTCTATAGTTTTCCAGCACCTAGCGATCTATTCTATCCATGGTTAGGACCATTCTTTGCAATAGGATTTGCTCGATTCTTAAAGGATAGAGTTCCATCTAACAGAATGAAGGTGGCAGTAATGGACGCATTAGGGCTTGCGATCGCAGTTCTTGCAGTCACCCTAGTATTATATCTTTCTAAAAAAGAAGATAGGCCTTGGTTCCAGTTATTGACCTTATCTGTTTATCCTGTATTCACACTTTCTGCTGCCTGCATCGGAGCTTTGATGAAACCCTCCTTACGTTTAAAGGCGGACTTTTCCTTTTTATGTTTGGTAATCGGGCTCGCAGGAATGGGGATCAGTTGGTTACAATGGAATTCTATATTTTTGATAGTTGTTCCTGAAGATGGAACCTTAACTAATGCAGGATTTTCAGCCAGTATCTTGCTTTTAGGATATGGCACCTTGACCTGGGCACCTGATTTTTCTGGAGAGATAGAAAGAGAGTCCGGAACGGAAAGTGGGCTTTTGAGAATTCTTCCCTTATTGGAAGTGATAGTTTGTTCGGCTGCAATCATCCTTTCCTTAACTCTACCAGGCCTTCCGGAGATCATTCGATTAGTGATTTGGTTTTCAGCCGGTGTAATGGTAGTGATCGCGAGTCTTAGGCAAAGTTTACTCGTGTCGGATTTGGCAACCGCAGAATTTGTGATCCGAAATGCAAATAAAGAATTAGAGGTCACGGTCGCAGAGAGAACTGAAGAATTAAGATCTACTAATACGTATTTGGTGACTGCCAACGATAAACTTAGATCTGCGATGGACGAACTCAAGAAAACCCAGGAGAATTTGGTCCGATCCGAAAAAATGGCCGTCTTAGGAAGATTGATGGCAGGAATTGCGCATGAATTAAATACTCCGTTAGGCGCGATTCGTTCATCTACTGAGGGGATACGTTCTATTCTAAGCGAACCTTGGGAAAAACTTCTAAAAGATTATTCCAGTTTTAACAGAGAAGAAAGGGAATTTTGGGGGATCTTATTCAAGAACGGAGGGACCGTAAATTCCGATTTCGATTCCAAAGAAGAAAGATCTAAAAGAAAAAAAACGGAAGTTATTCTGAAAGAATTCGGCATAGAAAATTCCCTAGTGATGGCGGATGCTTTGACAGATCTGGGAATTTCCCCCGATCAGGTTTCAGAATTAGTGGGGAAGATCCCCAAGGGAGAGAGAGGATGGATGATCGTAAGTAATGCATCCGCGCTCTCGAGTATTTCCAGATCCAGCCAACTAATCTTGGATGCTTCTATCAAAGCCTCCAGAGTGATCCAAGCGCTAAAAAGTTATGCTTCAGGAGAAGGGGATTGGAAACCTCACTCAGAATCTGTTTCTCCTAAGGAACAGATAGAAAATATTATTACATTATATTATTCTAAAATGAAAAATAAGGTGATCGTGGATATCAATATTCCGGAATCCGCAAGTGTACTGGGAGATCCGGAAAGATTGTACTTGATATGGACCAATCTGATCACGAATGCATTACATGCTATGAACTATTCAGGCAGAATATTCGTAGATGCGGAACGAAAAGGCGAGTTCTGGGAAATTTCGGTCCAGGACACCGGAAGCGGAGTTCCTGTAGAGATCAGAGATAGGATTTTTGATCCATTCTTCACTACTAAGTCTCCCGGAGAAGGAACCGGACTCGGTCTAGATATTTGCAAAAATGTGGCAGAAGAACATGGTGGAGCCATCCGATTTGTAAGCTCGGAAGAAGGTACAACATTCTACGTTACGCTTCCTGCCTCGCCCTAATTATTAGGTTGATGTGAAAAATTGCCCGTACAGAGTTGTGCGAGCTTTCGAATTTTTTTTCCAGATCTTTATGAGCGAACCAAAGAGCGAAAACGTATATCGCGATATATTCGAACAATCTCCTATCGGACTCATGATCTTCGATAGGCAGGGTAAAATTATAGAAGCAAACGAATCTTCTCTGCGTTTTTTAAAAGCGGGAAAAGATAAAATTATCGGGCTTTCTTATTCCAGCCTCAAAGACACAAGAGTTTCCTCATTGATCGGCAAGGGTTTAAAGGGAGAAGCTTCCGATTACGAAGGACCTTATAATACCACAGTCAGCGGACTCACATTACAGGTTCGAATAAGAGTGAATCCTCTTTTTGATAATTCAGGCGTTTTCGGTGTCACTTTAATTTTCGAAGATCTGACTGAGAGAAAAAAGACGGAAGAAAAATTAGCGGTAACACTTTCAGACATTCGTATCGCTCAAGAAGCATTAGAAGAACACGAAGTAAAATTTAAGACATTATTCGAATCTGCGGGAGAGGCAATCTTTCTCATGGACGATCGGGTCTTTTTAGAATGTAATCCTAAGACGGAAGAAATGTTCGGTTGTAAAAGAGAAGATATTATAGGAGCTTCTCCTGTGGATTTTTCTCCGGAGATACAGCCTGATGGTATTCCTTCATCTCAAAGGGCGTTCCAAAAAATACAGGCAGCTTTTGGAGGCAAACCCCAAACTTTTGATTGGTTACATTGTAGAAAAGATAGAACGAATTTTGATGCGGAGGTGACCTTAACCTCTGTCACTCTGAATGGAAAAGCTTTATTGCAAGCGATTGTAAGAGATATTTCCGGAAGAAAAAGAGCGGAAGAAGAAATCCGAAAATTAAACGAAGACCTAGAACAAAAAGTAGTTCTGAGAACGGAAGAGCTAAAATCAACGAACACATATTTAGAAAATACGAATAGAGATCTACTATTAGCGTTAGAAGAATTGAAATCCACTCAGGCACAACTAGTCCAATCTGAAAAGATGGCGGTGCTCGGACAATTGATCGCAGGTATCGCTCATGAAGTGAACACTCCTCTAGGTGCGATCATTTCCTCGAATGAAGGAATTCAAAGTGTGTTTCGCCAGGATTGGGAGAAGTTACTCTGCGAGTTTGCGGATCTAGATAGTCAAGAGAGGGAAACCTGGAAGAAAATTTTCACTAAAGGAAGTATATTTCCCGACTTCTATGACTCTTCCGAAGAAAGAAAAAACAGAAAGATCATCCGAGAAACATTACAAAATCTTGGATTTCCATCTTCCGAGTTTTTGTCCGAAAATTTAGCCGAATTGGGAATAAGAATTGAAGATATTCCTGATTTAGTCCAAGGAATTCAGAAAGAAAAATTTCCTACCTTAGTTGCAAATGCCTATAATCTTTCCGGAATTTTAAGATACAGTAATGTTGTCAGAGAGGCTGCTTCCAAAGCTGCGAGAGTGATCCGAGCTTTAAAAACCTATGTATATCAGGATCATGCAGGTATCAGTTTAATCGATATCCGAGAACAAATGGATCTTGTTCTTACTCTATATTATAATAAGGTAAAACAGGGAGTCGAGATCCGCAGGAATTTCGCAGATAACTCGCTTGTAAAAGGACAGGCAGATCAATTGACCCAGGTTTGGGCTAATTTGATCAACAATGCATTCCAAGCTATTTCTTACCAAGGTAGATTGGATCTTGAGTCCCATATCAAAGATGATTATCTCATCGTTTCGGTGACTGATGATGGTCCTGGGGTTCCGAAAGAAATTCAGGATAGGATTTTCGAACCATTCTTTACCACAAAAGAAAAAGGAGAAGGAAGTGGCTTAGGTCTGGATATCTGCAAAAAGATCGTAGAAAGACACCAAGGAAAAATAGATTTTGACTCTTCTCCCGGAAGGACTACATTCCGGGTCCATTTACCTTTGGCAGAAAAAATTCTGATTTAGACGGATTCCTAATTCTAAACTTTTTATTTCCATCCTTTCAAAGATTAGTTTACTCTTTAAAGAAAACATATATAGGTTCCGGAATGAAAAACATTTTGGTTCGAGTGCTTAGTTTCGGCTTTTTGGTTTGGTTGGTTCCTTTTGTAGTAGCTATGGGCTTCTTTTCCCCTGAAAGAAAACTTCTGGTGGATATGTTTACTTTCAAAACAGTCATGCTTCTTGTTGGAACTGCAACAGGTTCTTATCTTTTATTTTTACTTTCTAAAAGAGTTCCAAGACCTGCGTTTAAAACCTTTCTTTTTATAGGAGCGATTTGGTTGATCGAGAATTGGATCTTGGATTTTGTGATCCTTCTTCCTTTAAGCGGAATGAGTGTAAGTGATTATTTTGTTCAGATCGGTCTTCGTTATGTGCAGATCTTATTCGTATCCGCAGCGATCGGGGCAGCGATAGACAAACACGCTTGAAGATTAAAAAAGCCGCTCTCTTTGGAAAGCGGCTTTGGGGCTTTAAGATTTTTTAGGGACTTCGCTTCCTTTGATGAATGCAGGTCTTGCTCCCAGTTTTTCTTCCCAGGCTTTTAGTTTTGGATAATCGTCCAAGGAAAGATCGATATAGGATCTAGCCTTGACCCAAGGCCAGGTTGCGATATCCGCGATACTCAATTCGCTTCCTGCAAGGTATTCCGATTCTTTAAGGCGTCTTTCCAAAACGGAATATAGACGTTTTGTTTCATCTACATAACGGTTCATTGCATAAGGAATTTTTTCAGGCGCAAACTTAACGAAATGATTTGCTTGGCCTTGCATAGGACCGACTCCACCCATTTGGAACATCAGCCATTGGATAGCGATGGATCTTTCTTTCGGGTCTTTAGGTAAAAATTTTCCGTATTTTTCTGCGAGATAGATCAGAATGGCTCCCGATTCAAAAACCGGAAAATCTCCATTGTCTTTGTCTACGATGGCAGGTATTCTGCCGTTCGGATTGATCTTTAGATACCATTCTTCTTTTTGTTCTAATTTACTGAAGTCGATTGGATGTACTGTATAAGGGATCCCTAATTCTTCCAGCATGATGGAAGCTTTTTTTCCGTTAGGCGTCCCTGCGGTGTATAATTCGATCAAATGATTCTCCTATGATTCGGCCGGAAAGATCCGGATATGATATGAACTATGGTTTTTAGACTCTCTATGGAATTCTTTTGGAGTAAATCCTTTTCATTTTTGCGAAGAATTCTCGAGATCAGGCAAAAAATACCGAATGAACGATATGCCCGGATAGAAGGAGTTTACTCAAAATTCCCAGATCGTATGCGATATTTCTCCAAGGTTGTTTATGAAGAAAATAAAAAATCGCATGAAGTATCCTGGATACTATAAATATTCCCGAATAGATGATTGCTCCTTCATGCCAGCTATAAGTCTGAATATATCCGATCAATAAGAATAAGAAAATTGGAATATTCTCTAAATCGTTCCTGAATACTCCGTTTGCAGTTGCGACTATCGTATGATCATCGGTGGCCGGAAATGAATTGGTGAAAAATTCCGCGTCTTCTTTCCAGCGGAATGTTTTGGTTTTTATCCGGACCAAACCTTGGACGATGGAAGTGGAAAGTAATTTTAAAAACAGAATTACTGAAACGATCGCAAAGACCTGCCAAGAAGATTCCATTCTACACTCCTAAATGCAAAGATTGACGGAGCATAGGATCGAACTTGAATCGGATTAATGCGAGCAAAAAATAAACTTACTCGGATTTCAGTTTCTCTTTTTTGAGTCGTTTCCTGATTTCTTTTCCTCGTTTTTGGTTCTCTTCTAAAACTTTCAGGATGGTATCCACAGGAAATGCTGTGCCTTGGAACATTCTAGAAAAAACTCGATCAGGCATATCATACCAACGAGCCTTAGAGGAAAGAAGAAGTTCTCCCGTCTTTTTCAGATGTATGGTTCCTTTCGTGTAAAGTCTTCTGCGTCTGACCATGGTGACCCAACAACGGACTTCTAACTCCTCTCCTAAAGGACATGCCTTATAATAACGCATATACAATTGATCGGTCATTACGAAATGACCTAAATGAAAACATAAAACACCTTGTGCTTCATCCAATAGAGTAGCGAGCGCTCCTCCATGGGCATAACCAGGTGCTCCTTCAAAATCATTTTCTATGGTCCAAGCAAAACGGACTTCTCCACTCGGTTCATGAAAAGGAAAGCTTGCATGTAAGCCTCTTTTATTTTCAGGTCCGCAACCGAAACAATTCTTATGATGCCAATCTTGTCCATTTTGGCTGGCTTTGATATGTTTATAAATGTCTTCCGCAGTCATCTGTTTATATTATCTTTTCAACTACCATGGAAAAATCTTAAAGATCCCTAACAAGGACGAAATTCGAGATAAGGCTGTAACGAACAGTGTATTTGTTTTGCTCCCGAACTTAAAAGAAGAAGGCCAAAATACTTCTTCAAATCCCTTGACCGATTCCTGCCTGTTTATAATCTCATTTCCGTTGAGGAGTGAATAATGAAAGCCGCAGTATTAGAATCCGGAAAAAGAAATTTGATCATCAAAGAGGTTTCGATCCCTCAACTTGGACCAGAACAAGCTAAGGTAAGGATCAAAGCTTGCGGAATCTGCGGTTCGGATCTACATTTAGTATTACATGGAACCTTAAAGTGTAAACATTATCCTCAGATCCCCGGACATGAAGCTTCGGGTGTAGTGGAAGAAGTAGGAGAAAAAGTCACTCGTATCAAAAAAGGGGATAGAGTGGTGATCGCTGCAGGAACAAGCTGCGGTGTATGTGCTCATTGCCTTGCAGGAAGAGAAAATCTTTGCAAAGAGATAGGAGTATTCGGCTTTGATAGAGAAGGTAGTTTCGCAGAATATAATATAGTAGAAGAACGTTATCTTTATCCTCTGCCTGACTCGGTTCCTTTTGAACAAGGTGCGATCTTAGCCGATGCAGTTTCTACTCCTTATAATGCTATCAAGTTCAGAGGAAAGATACAAGACGGAGATAATGTTGCCGTTTTCGGATGTGGTGGACTTGGGATCCACGGAGTAGTAATCGCAAGAGCTCTGACCAAAGGTAAAGTAATTGCTTTGGATGTGGACAACGGAGCCTTAGAAAACGCTAGAGCTTACGGTGCAGACGAAGTAGTAAATTTAAGAGACATCAAAAATCCGGGTAAAACCTTAAAAGAAATTTGCAAAGGGGGGGTGGATCTTCTCGCAGACTTTTCAGGAAGGATGACAAATATAGAAGAGTCACTTCGTGCAATGAATCCTGGAGGAAGAATGGTGCTAGTTGGAATAGGAAGAGAGCCCTTAAAGTTTTCTATCCCATTCTCCATCATTGAAAAACAGATCACTGTTGCCGGTTCTTACGGTTCGGACAGAAGGGCTATCCCTGAATTGATAGATCTTTATGTGCAGGGAAAATTGAACTTAAGTAGATCGATTACGGATGTGAGAAAATTAGAGGACATTAACCAAAGTTTGGAAGATCTGGAAGACAGAAAAGGAAATCCGATCCGATTCGTGATCTCTCCTTAATTATCCCGGAAACGAACTTTGCTTGCTATCGTATCCGCTTCTTAAATCCTAACAGATAGATAGCTGATGTTTAAAGAATACTTACAGTACGTACTTTCCAGAGGGCAAATACGATTTATCGTACTTGTCCGATCCGTTTTATTTTTATTAGTATTTAGTGCAATTCCTGCGATGCAAGCGGGAGGAGCAGTTGCGTTGGGCGGAGTTCTGATCATCTTAGGATTATTCGGAACTTATGTGGTAAACGGATTTGTGATCCGATCCGGAATGGACCCGGAAAAGCCTATAGAGTTTTCCAAATACTTTATATTCTTACTTACTTTAGCTTTGTTCCTGATACTTTTCTTTTTGGTTGTTGCTAGATTGATAGAACCGTTTTTAGGAACACAATTACAAGAGTTTCTAAAAAAGCAGAGTGCAGAACCGAGCACTCCTCTTCCTGCAGAATTCGTTAGATTCTATCTGATATTCGCATTCGTATTAGGGCTTGTTCTGCATCTAATCCTGCCAGTACTCTTTGCAAAATTAAGTTTGATCCAAGGATTGAAAGAATTACCGAACTCGGTCAAACGTTCCGACTATATAGTCGCGGCATGGACACCTTTCGTGATCATGTTTGTTCCGGATCTTTTGGTTTCTCTTATTTCCAATTCGGAAGAAATGATGGTTTCTATATTCGGACAGGTCTTACTGATCGTGATCTTCTTCTTTATGCTTACCTCGGATATTTTTTTACAATATCCGACTTACTATTTGGTTCGCACGGAGAAGAAGACCACAGAAGGTTCCGATAACATTTAAGCTTTTAAGAAGCTCATAGTATCTCTTAAACTTTTTGCAATATTCAAAAGACCGGTTGCACTTCCTGCGATCTCTTCCGAGTTCGCAGCGCTATTCTGTACAGTAACTGAAATATTCGAAACAGCATTTGCAGTCTCGGATATTGCTACCTTTTGCTCTTTAACGGAGGTTCGGATCTCTTCCGATTTAGAATCCACTTCGTTGACAGCGCTGATGATCGTTGACTTCTTCTCTTGTTGGACTTTCATTGTGGAGACGATATTATCAGAAGAAAGTTTGATAAAAGAAAGACCTTCCAGGATTTCCGCATACACTTTCACACAACTATCCACAAAGTTTTTGCCTGATTCAATTTCCTGATTACTCGTGCGGATCAGACTTTCGATCGTTTTAGTGCTTTGGTCCGTTTGTTCCGCCAATCTTGTGATCTCGGTTGCGACTACCGCAAATCCTTTTCCATGTTCGCCTGCTCTTGCCGCTTCTATCGCAGCGTTTAATGCGAGAAGGTTTACTTTTTCGGAAATCTCCTGGATGATAGCGGTGATGGATCTCATTTCTCCCGAACTTGATTCGATTTTTATCATACTCTCGGAGAGGCTTCCCATCGTTTTTTTACCTGCTTCCGTTTTGGTATACATATCCGAAATTTTTCCTAAGGAATCGGACACCGAATCTCCTACCTGAGTGATCAAACCGTCTAACTCTTTCATTTCTCCGGAGAAGGAAAGTATCAGCTTATACTGACCTTCTGCATTGGTGGTCACCTGTTCCATACCTGCACTGATCTCTTCGACGGAAGCGGAAATTTGTTCTACCGAAGCCGATTCAGTCTGCGCATTTTCAGAAAGATATTCGCTAGATTTAGAAAGTTGTTCCGCAGCTACCAAGATGGATTCCGAGAAAGTAAGGATAGATGAAAGCATCTCCTTTACCTTACTTTGAAAATTCCGGAATACCAAGGATAGAAGGTAAAGTTCGTCTAAATTTAAAATATCCTCTTCCACTTCTATCGGATTACTAAAATCAGCGTCTCGAATCGAATTCCTTACCCGATTCAATCCCTTTACGAGTCGGATTGAAAATTTAATGGAGGCATACAATATATATGCAAGAGTGATCGCGGAGATAAAAAGAAAAAGTGCGAGACTAAATGCATACTCTGTCTCCGCTCTTTGGTAAATCCTTTCGGAGATAAGAAGTTGAACCGAGATCAACTTTTCGATATTCCCGGCTACCGGATCTATCTTAGAATACATCTTATTGTCCGCAAAGTCTCCTAAACCTACTTTGTCTTTGGCGACCATAAGAGCTCTTGCTTCTTCTACACTTTTGTCCGCCTCTTCGAATAAGGGTTTTAATTTTTCGATAAGTACAGTTTCTTCCTGGACCAAGTACGTTTGGAGATATGTATTCCATTCTGACTTGATATCTTTCATCGCCTTGTCTAAATTTGTTATTCCTTCTTCGTATGTGAATGCTCCACTTCTTGTCTTATGAACACAGTCTACGATTGAAATTGCATAGTGGTCCGAGATTGTTTTTAACTGTTTTAATGGAATTAATCTATCGTTCCGGATACTTTCTATATCCTTGATCCTAGAAGCGGAATTGATGAGAGAAAGCGCCAATATAATTAAAAAAGGAATTAATACGGAAGAGAACAAGATTGCAAGTTTAGATTTTAAGCTTAGTCGTAAATACCATTTCATGAAAACACTCCGGCCGGGGAGTGTAACATAGAACGCAATTTAAATCGAGCAAATTAGAACGCTTCCATCAACTAAATGAGAAGATCGAATTTTGGTCAGAAAAATTTATAGCCTAGGGGATAGTTCCTTCTTCTTCCTCTATACAAAATCGATTTCAGTATACGAAATAGAATTTACCGTAATGAAACAACTGTTAGTTATCTGATTTACCCCGGTTTAGATCATTGTAGCGATTGCTATAGACTTGACAGTAACGGAATGACGACTAATGTCGGAGATCAAGCCCCCTGGCTTTATATAATACGAACGTTATAAAAAGGGAGAGGCGGTAATGAGCCTTCTGAAACAAAGAATAGAAAGAGAAAAAAAATCCGGGAAACTGCTAGTTCGTTCACTGATCCTAATATTTGCGATCAGTGGATCCGCACTGTCCTTATCCGCAGCGTTTTCTTTAAAACAAATTCCGGATTCTATCGGTCCGGATGGAAGAAACATCTCCAGACAGTTCTTCCAATTTTTGAAAACTGCAATCATCAAAAACAAGTACGATGGAAGAGCGGAAGGTTTTCATAAATACCTGGACCGTTCCTTAGAAAGATTCGAATTAAAAAATCTGTTTAATTCCGAATACATGAATAAGGATGAAAACGGACAACATTATGTTACCTATAGAGGAAGATTTGCTAACGACGGGTATAAGGTAAGTCTTGAAACCATCCGCATGAAAGAGGTTCCAATCCCTAGTTTCGGCGATTTTACAGCTGAGTTTGCTTTAAAACATAACCCGAATCCTACTTATGGTGGGAATTCCTACTCGGGAAATCTGGATGTTCTAACTCATATGGGACCATTCACTCATAAACATGGATTGAGTGCTATGGATTCTGGATTACATTTCTTAGATGCGAATAATCTGAAATCTATCAACGCTCCTGAGACAACTTCTTTCAAAAAAATTAAAGACCCGGAAGCTAGAAAGGCGATCAACGATTTTACCGAATCATTCCCTGCTCTTGCGAAATTTATGGGTTATTATTTCGGTTTGGATTCCTTGTTGAAGGTCCAACAAGACGGAAAACTCCCTGGAGTTACTGCTTTTGCATTCGAGGGAAATATTGAACAAACCTTGATGAGAGATTATCCGGATCTAGGCGATTATTTGGATGATATCAAATATTTAGGTTTTATTAAGTTAAGAATTACTAATGTTTCCGGAAGATCTTTAGCGGAATTTGCGATCGAATCCAAAACAAGAGAGATCCGCTTCAAGTTTTTCACATTAAACGGTAAAGTTATTCCTTATGATACAAAGGGAAATTTTTATCCTCAGGAAGCTTTTACTCTTAACTCTCTTTCGGAATTTCCTTTCGTAGTGAAAGCAAGTTTAGAAGCGAACCTCTACGGTTTAATGCTCGAAAACAACGATGTTCAGCTATTGGGTAGATTTTCTAACACTGCTACTTCGGGTATTTTGAATTTAAAATTAACCAAAATAGAAGAGTTCGATGTGAGTGGTGCTTTCGGATATTTCGCACCTTCTTGGGCGATCAATATATTCATTCCTGGAAATTTACAGTCCATTATCTACGAGTTCACAGAAACTTTAGTAAAAGCGAATAATGGAAAAGGGACGAGCATCGTACTACGATGGGACAGAGATTCTTCCAGAACAACTATGAAGACCCATATAGAAACGGAGTTTTTGGATAATTTCTTTATCAGATTCGGATTAAAGATCTGGAACCATAAGGTTCTTCCGGATGAAGATGCTAAGGATGATATTAGAGCGGTTCTTTCCAAAACAATCGATCTATTATTAAAAGGAATTTAACACTTTACGGATCGAGATTTATTCGATCCGATTGTGAGAATTATGCAAACAAATCAATCCGTATCAATTAGTACTCGTATAGTCCAAGTCTGTTTGTTTTTAGCTGCGGCCATTGCAATTTTTGGCGGAAGTTTACAAATGTATCTGGGGGAACCTACTGTTAGCCCAAGGCTGGATAATGTACATAGGTTCATGGCAGGGATCTATTTATCGATGGGATTGATTTGTTTTTGGGCGGCTTATACTGTTCGTATCCAAAGGACTTTAGTTTATCTGGTTGCTTTGGGAATTTTTATTGCAGCTCTTGGAAGGATACTTTCCATTTCAATCGTGGGATTGCCTGAACCTCCCGAACTTTGGATCGGTTATTTAACTCCAGAGATATTACTTCCTATCATTCTTACAATCGCCCAGTCTAGGCGAAAAGAAATCCAATAAGGGCAAATTTTTTAGATGCTCGTATGTTTATATACGAGCATTGACCTTTTCTTAGGATAATTTCCAAACATTCTCTTTTGCAGAATGTCCTTTCAATCCACCTACCATTTCCTGACTTAATAGATTTTTTAAAGTAAAAACGTTTTTATAATGTAAGTTCACTTCTTCCGTCGAGATGGAAAAAGGAGGGCCTGCCATTTTAGTTTGGTCGTACTCGAATGTGATCAGAAGTTGAGGGGCATTATTCGTAATTTGAGTTAAATGTGTAGAATAACGTACTCTAGTTTCTTGAGGGAGAGCCACTAGTGCGGCTCTATCATATACGGCATCAACAGGGCCTAAAACTTCTTTAGACAAATCGAATATATCTCCTACGAAAATATCGATACCCGGCGCGCTGTATAGGATCAGTTTGCCTATTTTAGAAATTTTAGGTTCCACTCCTAATTCTTGGAATAATTGTTGGATTGCCATTTCGACAAGTTCTGCGCCAGCGACTCTATATCCGTTCGAAAGAAGCCAAGCTATATCCAATGTTTTCCCGCATAATGGAATAAAAATACGGCTATCTTTTGCCAAAGAAAGTTCTTTGAAATATTTGAATAGAAGCGGGTTTGTTTCGCTTTCGTGGAAAGGAATATTGTTTTCTTTCCATCTACTTAACCAAAAGTCTTTTTCCATTTCCTATCCCTCGAATTTGAACTCTGTTAATTTGTAGGAGCTCCGATCCATGTTAATTGTTTTGAGAAGTCTTGCAACAATTTAGAGGAAGAGGAGGGGGCAGACGGCTAGAAAGAAAATATTAGAGTTGTCAATCGAAATGGATTGTATGGAGGATGGGCGAACCAACGGATATCTTTGGTAATTTGCGGGCATATGCGAACTTGCGTCCATGTGCTGGATATGCTTGCATGGGCGAATCTTCGCCTAACCGTTTAACTTGCAATATCACCGCCCACGTTTTCCTCTCCGTAGGAGTTTACCTTCTTTTTCTTTTATAAAATAACCATTATTTTATTCTAAAATTATATTGAACCGCTGTATTTGCCCGATCTTCCGCCAAACTATAGATATATCTTCTTATTATTAAACGAATTATGAAAATAAAATACAAATTCTACTTGCAAGAGGATTGTTTATGGTCTCTTTAAATGGCGATGGAAATTTTTGTTTGGAAAGGTGATATCACGTCCATTCAAACGGATGCGGTGGTAAATGCTGCCAATTCTTCCCTGGCGGGAGGAGGAGGTGTAGATGGTGCCATTCATAGGGTGGGCGGACCAAAAATCATGGAAGAATCTAGGATATTAAAGATCAAAAAATATCCGAATGGTCTTCCTACTGGCCAATGTGTTCTTACTTCCGGAGGGCAACTTCCTGCCAAGTATGTGATACATGCGGTGGGTCCCGTTTGGAAAGGGGGAGATTATCAAGAGGCTTCTCTGTTAGAAACCTGCTATAAGAATGTTCTACAATTGTCTTCGGATCGTGCATTTGAGTCGATCGCAGTTCCGAGCATTAGTACAGGAATTTATGCTTATCCAAAAGAATTGGCCGCTCCTATTGCGATCCAAACAGTTTTGGATCATAAGGATCAATTCCCTAGAAAGTTGATCTTTGTTTGTTTTGATCAGGAAACAAAGGATCTATATGAGAAAATTCTAAACCAATCCGGGGTTAATTTTAAAGAAGGAATTTCTTCTTTATAATATTTTAAAGACCTATACCCGCTGCTCCTCCGCAAGTAGTATATATGTCTTGTTTTGGATTCAATGAATAGGACTCGTCGGATGTTGCTTTTCCTAAATTTCCATTGATCGTGCTATTGAACAGATTTGTATTCACACAAGATCCGGAAGAATCATTACACTGAACGTTTGCCGGAGGGCTTACGCCATTTGCCAAAGTATTCAGCCATGTGGCAAAATTAACTCCTCCACTATTTAAAGAATACATATCATTATAAGTGGTAATTGTATGAATATCTCCAGGACCGATATAATATCTATAGTTGGTTTTGGTAGCCGAGTCTTTCATTTTAGAAACTGCCTGTTTCGACCAATCACAAGTAGTATAATCATTGGAACTGGAAGAACTTCCATCCGGCACCGAACTTCCGTCGCTATCTCCGTAAATAACGGAATATGATTTTCCGGCTTGGTAAGGATCAGAAGTGGTCGCATTCGAATAAGTCAAAGCTGAATTATTGATCTTATTGATCTGCCCCATCGTATGATAAAAAAATCTTTGGTTTCCATCGAATAATGCTGTGTACTGCCCTAGAACATCTCCCGGATATTCAGTAGCCACTTTTTTGAAGAAGTCATTGATGGAAGGTGAACTGCCGGTTGTATAATTTGCACTGATCCCATTCACCCAAATTGGAAGATTAGAAGAAGAAAAACCGGTTCCACTTCCGATCCCATTCGTTTCTACTCCCCAAGAACTTTCTAATAATGGAAAAAACGCCGGATTACTTAAAGCATAAGCTGCAGTAGGCACAACTGCGTTGGAAGCATCAGATAACATTCTTACTTGAGCGCCTGAATCTATCGTGGTTACGGTTTCTCTAATAATCGGATAATTTAATATAGCTCCATAACCTCCTGCACTCTGGCCGGTTACGAAAACTCTGTCCAGTTGAGGATATGAATTTTGGATAAATTTTAGAACAGAGATCACATTATCATAACCGTGGTGTTTGATGGTCCCGCTCGTATAGGTTTTGTCCTTACTTCCTATATGCAGATCTCCAGTACAATAAGGTACGAATATAATATCATAATCTCTGAACGGATTCTCAGCCACGGATTGGTCTATGACTCCCTTGAATATAAGGTCTAATGCAAAATCCGGGATTACATTCAATTGATTAAAATAAGTGACAGTATTACTTCCGAAACAATTTGCATTGTCCCAACAAGCTCCTCCTCCCATAAAATTGATTAGAAGTTTTTTATTATTCGCCGCTACAGTTTTTCTGAAAAAGTAGAAGTTCACATTTCCTTCTGTCCCACTACATTTCGGATCAAAGGTTGCCGTATAAGTGTAAGGTGTGGCTCCATGATCCACCTGGGTGGTAAATGTCCCGGGCTTCGGAGTGATTCTTGTAAATGGGCTTGTAACCAGATCTGCAATGACTGCAGTGGCAAGTAGTTCCTGGGAATTGTCTTTATCTTTTGTGCAGAATATTTGAGAGAATAAAACTAAAATTACAAAGTATCTGATTTTCATAAAAGCCTGATATCGTCTCAAAAAGACGATATCGACTATATTTTATTCCTGGTTTATAGAATGTCAAGGACCGAAGCAGGTCTCGTATAGATCTTTATTATTATCGAAAGAGTCCTGAGAGGTCGCTCTTCCTAAGGTATCATTTAGAGAGTTTGACCCGAAATTTTTATCAGTGCAAGGATGAGAGCCTGAACCGTCAGAACAATCCACTGTTATTGGAGATCCACCATTGGATATGATCGATTTTAACCAGGTATTAAAATTTACTCCGTTACTTACCAGTCCATACATAGTATCACTTGTAGTGATCGTATGTATATCCCCGGGGGCTCTGTAGAAATAATATTTAGAACCTGTTGTAGCATTCATCGCATTATTCGCGTTGATCGCCCAATTACAATTGGAAGGGGTATTGGAGGCGTCCTTAGGAAGGTCTGCCACATCCCGAGCATCCCCTGGGCCGAAATAAGAACTGGAGTCTGAATAAGAACCAGGTCCAGCTATAATTCCCATCACGTTAAAAAACCATCTTTGGGTAGAATCGAATGCTGCAGTGTACTGTCCTACAACGTCATTCGGATATGCAGTAGTGATCTTGCTGAGATAATCTTGGATAGAAGGAGATCCATCTAAGTAGCTGGCACCTACTACCCAATCCGGCATATTCTGCGCACTTCCCCATTTTGTTTTTACAATGCCAGAGAAAAATCCGCTAATTACCGCTCCGTTAGAAGCATCCGCAACTAAGCTCATTTTATTTAAGCTAGTGAATTTTGTGCCGTCCGAGAATACTTTACGAATATGAGGATAATTTAATATTGCTCCATATCCCCCTGCGCTTTGTCCCGCTACTACTACATCGGTTACTTGTGTGTAATTTGACTGGATATACTTTAAGACTGAAAGAACATTATCATGTCCTCTATGGCTATAAACGGAAGGATCAGGTGTAACATAAGGATCGTCATACGTAGCTACATCGCTGGAACCTATATGAAGATCACCGGTGCAATACGGAATAAATAGAACATCATAATCTTTTAATGGATTAGAGGAATTCCCGGCATCCAAGATCCCCTGGAAAGCGACCTTAACGAATAGATCAGGCACATCATTTAGGAAATTGAAGAATGTTGTGGTATTCTTTCCGAAGCAGTTATTACTACTCCAACAAGCCCCTCCTCCCATAAAGTTGATGAGCAATTTTTTATTATTTGCGGAAGCAGTCTTTCTGAAAAAATAAAACTTAGTATTCCCGGCATTTCCGAAACATTTCGGGAAATATGGCCTGTTATTTTGATAGCTGGTATTTGTGTTTGGTATGGAGATGTTGCCGTCTGCGGGGGTGATCCTTTCGTAAGGATTATATAGAACTTCTCCTAAAACTGCACCCGTGAGCGCCTTGGTATTGTCCGGTTCGTCTTTTTTACATCCGACAAAAAATAATATCGGAACTATAAATAGAAGAGATAGGTTTTTAGCCTGCATTCGTTCATCCCCGTTCTAGAAAACAGTCGAATTGTTTTATATTTTCCATTTAGACTGACGCAATTCTTTAAAGATTCAAGCCCTTTTCATTGTCGAAGAAAAAGAAAGATTTGAGTACTAGGAGCGAGCCCAGAAACTGGAATCAGTCCGATTATTTTTTGAATCGAAGGTGAAACGTGGATCTTTTTGATGATATAGGCGAAGTTGAAGGAAGTATCATACCGGTAGACTCCATTCTTCCCCCTGAATTATTCTTGGTGCCTATCAAAACCAGACCGGTATTTCCAGGGATCATTACTCCTCTGATCGTTCCAGGGGGAAAATTTGCTAAGGCAGTGGATGAGTCCTTAAAAGGTAATTCTTTCATCGGGCTTGTTCTTCTAAAGGATGAAGAGAACGAAAAGAAAACGGAAGAGAATATTTACGAGTATGGGGTCGTTGCCAAAATCCTGAAGAAGGTGAATCTTCCTGACGGTGCGGTGAATATTCTGATCAATACGGTTCGCAGATTTAAAGTAGAATCTTTTTCTTCAGTAGAACCTTTGTTGATAGCGAAAGTAAATTATCCGGAAGAAGAGCCGGGCGCTTCTAAAAATACGATCAAAGCTATGATGAGAACCCTGCTTATTATGACAAGGGAACTCGCTCAGAACAATCCTCTTTTTACGGAGGAGATGAAACTTACAATGCTGAATGTAAATGAACCGGGTAAGATGGCAGACTTTGTATGCAGTATTTTGAATATAGAAAAAGAAGATTATCAATCCGTAATAGAATCCGTAAATCTAAAAGATAGGATCGAAAAAGTTTTACTCTATCTGAAAAAGGAAATCGATCTAGTTTCCCTCCAAAGAGAGATCCAGGAAAATATCCAGGACAAAATTGATAAACAGCAAAGACAATTTTTCCTAAGAGAACAATTGAAAGCCATTCAGGCGGAACTTGGTCAGAAAGAAGGCAAATACGAGAAGAAGTATGAGAAATTTTTAGAAAGACTAAAGGCCATTCCTGCGGATCCGGAAGTGATAGAAGAAGTAGAACGTGAAATGGAAAAGTTCTTCTATACGGATCAAAATACAGCAGATTATAATGTTATCCGAAATTATTTAGATATTATGGAAAGTCTTCCTTGGGAAGCAGCTCCTTCTCGTGAGATCGATCTAGAAAAAGCCAGAAAAACTTTGGATAGAGATCATTATAAGTTGGATGATGTAAAAGAGCGAATCTTAGAATTTTTGGCGGTGAAGAAGTTGAAGCCGACTGAGAAAGGTTCCATTCTTCTTTTGGTTGGACCTCCTGGAGTGGGAAAAACTTCTATAGCAAAATCTATAGCAGAAGCTATGGGCAGAAAGTTTTTTAGATTTTCCGTAGGCGGAATGAGAGATGAGGCGGAGATCAAAGGACATCGTAGGACTTATATCGGCGCGATGCCTGGTAAGATCATCACTGCATTAAGAATTACTAAAGAAAAAGATTCCGTAATTCTTTTGGATGAAATAGATAAACTAGGTCTTGGAATGCAAGGAGATCCTGCAGCCGCTCTTTTGGAAGTTTTAGATCCGGAGCAGAATAAAACTTTTAGAGATCATTATTTGGATCTTCCATTCGATCTTTCTTCCGTATTTTTTATCGCTACAGCAAACACTTTGGATTCCATTAGTCGAATACTTTTAGATCGTATGGAAGTGATCAATCTTTCCGGTTATATAACTGATGAAAAGGTCCAGATCTTTAATAAACATTTATGGAAGAAGGTCCTGGAGAAAAACGGGATAGAACCATATGGCATCCAGATAGATAAAAAAGCAGTAGTTTCTCTGATTGATCATTATTCCAGGGAATCCGGAGTGAGAGGTCTTGAAAAACAATCCGATAAGTTGGCAAGAAAACTTGCACTGCAGATCGTAAAAGGCGAGTCATATCCGAAACATATAGAACCTTCCGATGTGGAAAAACTCCTAGGAGTTCCTAAATACACGGATGATAGAATGACTAAACCTACGGTTCCTGGAACCGCTTTGGGGCTTGCTTGGACTTCTGTAGGAGGTGCAACATTACTCATCGAAGCAGTATTCGTAAAAGGAAAAGGTGGGATACTTCTAACCGGAATGATAGGAAAATCCATGGAGGAATCTTCCAGTATCGCACTTAGCTATATTAAGAATCTATTAGGTAGCGAAGAATTGTTTACCGAAAAAACGATCCATCTTCATGTTCCTGACGGTGCTACTCCTAAAGATGGACCGAGTGCGGGGATTACAATGGCGACCACCATTCTTTCCTTGGTTCTAAACAAAAGGATCAAACTCGGATTCGGTATGACCGGCGAATTAACTCTTACGGGAGAAGTTTTAGCGATCGGTGGTTTAAGAGAAAAAATCGTGGCTGCAAAAAGAGTCGGAGTCCATAAGATCATTTTTCCTTCGGATAATAGACCTCAGTTAGACGAAATACCTGATTATGTGAAGAAGGGGATGGAATTCTTTCCGGTTTCTAGATTCGAAGAGGTAGCTAAAATTTTATTCGAACCTAAAATGATAGATGGGATTTTAAAACCAAAAATGGAACAAGTAGCTTCTGCGAAGAAGTCAAAACCTTCTCCTAAAAAGAAGGCAGCTCCTCGCAAGAAGAAGTAAATCTACTAAGGCTGTCTCTTTTTGCCCACAGTATTAACGATCAAAATAATTTGCTTTTTAGGACCCGTTTCCGACCCTGTTCGGAGGAGACCATAATGGGCGTACCTTTCATAGATATCAAAAGATTCGAACCGGGATTACTGGAAGCTTGGGAAGATAAAGTAAAAACTCTCAGCAAGAACGCCTCCTTTATCGGAGGAGAAGAAGTCGCATTATTAGAAAAAAATCTGGCAACAGTTGCTGGAACCAAATATTCGATCGCATGTGCAAATGGAACAGACGCGCTTCAATTAGCGCTAAGAGCCTTAGGAGTAGGAAAAGGAGATAAGGTATTAGTTCCTGATTCTACCTTTTGGGCAACATTCGAATCGGTAGTAAACGTAGGTGCTGACCCTGCTACAGTAGATACAAATCCAGACGACTTACAAATGGATTTCGAAGAATTCAAAAAAGCACTCGAAGAAGTAAAACCGAAAGCTGCTATCATAGTTCACCTATACGGTTGGGGAAGTGCAAAGTTAGAAGATTATCGCAAACTTTGTAAGGAAAAGGGAGTTTTCTTATTAGAAGACGGAGCTCAGTCCTTCGGAGTTTTGTATAAGGGAAAACCTATTTACCAAGACGCATTGATCACTACTACTTCTTTCTATCCTGCGAAAGTTTTAGGTGGGGCAGGAGACGGCGGAGCGGTTTTCACAAATGATGAGGAACTCGCAAATAGAGTTAGAATGCTTGGAAACCACGGAAGAACTTCTCACTACGGATACGGAGATGTGGGTTGGAATTCCAGAATGGATACCTTACAAGCTGCATTCTTAAATTTGAATATTCCTCATTTAGACGCAAGGATTGTATCTCGCAGAAAGGCTGCTGAAAAATATTACCAAGTCCTTCCGAGTTTAGGAGTGAATGTAATCCATCCTCCAAAAGACTTTCAAGAAAACGGATATTGTAACGTTACTCTTTTTGATCCTGCGGAAAGACCGAAAATCCAAGAAGTTTTAAAAGGAAAAGGGATCGGTTTTGCGGTTATTTATCCTGGAGCAATGAGTGATCAACCGGGTGCAAAACCGTATATCGTAGGCAAATTCGGAAAAGAACATAGAACCGGAAAGATTTGCGATTCAATATTAAATTTTCCTTTATTTCCTTATATGACCGATTCCGAGTTGGAAGAGGTTTTTGCTGCGATTAAGGAATACAAAAAGTAAGATCCTTAAGATCATCTGAAAAATGTAAAAAAGCCGTTGGAGACAGCGGCTTTTTCATTTCTTTCTCGCCAAAATCCGAAAAAAATCATCATTATTCCGAAAGAAATTAGATTGCCACTGTCTAAGATCTAGATTTAGAATGATTCTAAATTGGCGAAACTAAAAAGGAGATAAGTATGAAACCGAATATAGGAATCCCGGAGAAGGATAGAGAGGCCATCAACCAAGGCCTGCAAAAACTTTTAGCAGATACGTACTTTTTATATTTAAAAACTCACAACTATCATTGGAACGTTACCGGACCCTTATTTAATACATTACATTTAATGTTCATGACCCAATATACGGAACTCTGGAACGCCTTGGATCTGGTTGCGGAAAGAATTCGCTCTCTTGGTTATCCTGCACCGGGAACCTATAAAGCATTCTCTTCCTTAACTTCCTTAAAGGAAGAAGATGGAGTGCCTAAAGCGGAAGACATGTTAAAAAATCTTGTAGAAGGACATGAGGCAGTGATCCGAACTGCAAGAGCGATCCTTCCTTCTGCGGATTCAGGTGGGGATGAGGTGACTACAGACCTTCTTACCCAAAGATTAGAGATCCATGAGAAAACTGCTTGGATGCTTAGAAGTATGTTGGAATAGAATTAGAATATTCTGAAAAACAAATATTTCGGGGAGAATTCCCCGAAATAAAAACCCGGAGAGATCGATCTGGTATTCGATCTTTCTCCCCGGGCCGTAGAGAGTTAGAGAGTGAGGATATACTCCACTAGATCATCCACCTCAGTCGCTGAGGCTGAACACCATGGGTGAGGAGCAGCCGGCATTCCGATTGGTTGAGAAGTTCCCAACTCTTGAACACCATATTCTCTTCTCATCTTCTGGTAATCCCAATAGTACCAATCCGGATCCCAAGGAACAGTTACGAAATATTTATGTCTTTCGATGAATCTGTTTCTTTTTGTTCCGGCATCATTATTAGGAGATTTGAATGCTCTGAACACATCCGACTTTCTGTTTTGAGGAGGATAAGGATCTGGATGATCCGGTCCACCTAAAGCAGGAGATACTGGTGCATGAAGAGTGTAATACTGATTGTATAGAGGGGATCCTTCCGTGCATCGAGCAGGATTGACCAGGTCTTCTAAGTTACGAACGTGACCGTCGCTCAATAGACCTCTATGTTGTACCCAATACATATCTCTTAAGAAAGTAGCACGAACAGATTGTATTGCCTTTTGATAAATGGTCGGTGCGAAAAATCTTCCGACTTCGTTCAGTTTGAACATCTTTTCGTTCGAATTCAAACCCACCTTATCATTATGACAAGATCCACAATCTCTTTGGAAGGTTGCCTTTCCTCTCGCAACTGCAGCAGCAATACCAGGTTGGTTTTCCCATCCAGCTTGGACGAAAGCACCTTCTCCTGAATCTGCCCCTGCTTGAGCGATTAGTTTACCTTTGGATTTCAACCAACGATACATTCCTACTTGTCTAAGGGCCTTATCATTTTGATCCAACTTAGTCATATAAGCGGTAAGAGCTTGTAGTTCTTTTGCATACATTGCACCGGTAGCTCCATCAGGTTCTTCCGAATGGATATAAGAACCTTCGAATCCCACGTAAGATTCTGTATGAGAAAGAGATCTTCTGACTCCCATATAGTTGGTAACGTTTGGAATTGCGATTGGAGAGAACTCATAATCGTTATCAGTTTCGCTACCTTCTCCTTTGATACGGATCAAAGAATGTTCTCCAGCCCCTTGAGGCATAACGTAGATCAACATTGTTTTATCTACGTCTTTGGAAGAAGAATCGAAACTTGGTCCCGGTTCGTTTTCCTTGATTCCTTTGAAATCTCCTAATAAAGACCATTTCATGGACCATTTAGGATTCGGAAGTCCAGGAATTACTTTGGTTACAGTGTTACCTGGAGAAGCTTCATAAGTGATTTTATATCCATGGCAAGAAGCGCAGTTGAATCCGATCCATTCTCCTTTTCCGGTATATGGATGAGAAGCTTCAGCATATCTATAACCTGCCCAACCGCTGCTCTTAGTATTTCCTTTGAACAATTGGTCTCCACCTAAGTATCCAGGAATTGGAGTAGGTTGAGGATAACGATCGAAGTATACATTATCGATCGCCACAGAAGGAACTTGGCCAGAAACTGTTTGGTAAGCACCGAACAAAAGGAGTGGATCCGCAGTGTATCCAGTAACAGGATCTTTTGCTTGGTATGCGAAAATTTTCTTCCAATCCAGATTTCGGATCGCGTGAGCTACACCGATATTGAAATCATAAGACCAGAAAATTTTCTCACCTAGTGCGATGATGGATGAGAATCCAGGGTTGTTCACATTTACTTGTAAAGGTGTAGTACCTTTTGCATCGCTCAAGATAGAAACAACATCACATTTATGTTTGAAATCATCGTCGGTAACTCTTCGAGTTTGGGCATCAATCACGTTATGTGGTTGTCCCGGACGAAGTAAAGAATCGTTATATCCGACTCTTTTTTGGATCTGAATGATTAGAGGCCCTGAGGTTGTGTGTTCCGGGACCTTGAATTGGATCTGAGTATCCGTCCAAGCAAGAATATACTTGCTCCAGCTATCCAAAGGTTCATCTACTTCGAAGTTCACCTGTTTGGTAATGTCCAGCCTCTGTTCGAACATTCTCAGATCGGTTTCCAGAATTCTGGTATTACCGATCATAATTTTAGAAAAATCGATTTCAGGTCCGGCCCCGAAACCTGTTCCTCTAAGAGTGATGGTTTGGCCAGGGCTGAGAGAAGGAGTTGGGTAAGCCGGCCCATCCGTTACAGTCTGCCATACAAGATTTCCATTTACCAACACCGATTGTAGTACCGGTTCCGGGAAAGAAGATGCGGACACTGCGCGAATTCCTTCTCGGATCGGATCAAATTTACACACTTCTTCCTGGTTTGGGAATTCCGTAAAAATTCCTACGGGGCAACCCGCAGCTAACACAGCTATCCCTAACAAGGCGTACCGCAAATAACGTTTTGCGGCACGTATTCTTTGCATTTCCATTTTTCCGCTCCCTATTCCGGAATGCGAAAATCCCGGATCAGTTCTGGCGGAGAAGAATACTCCAAAATAAAAATTGGGTCGTCCGAACCACGGAATTCGAACGTTCGAGTTTCATTATTCGAACAGTTGTGTAAAAATCAAAACTTATAAAATAAGTAAGATATAAGAGAATAGCGGATTCAATTTCTGAAAATTAAGAAGAATGCAAGTGTTCGAAATAAAAATTTTTCACTTATTTTATTGGATCTCAAATCGTTCTATCATTCGTTTCGGATGAGAACACTTGACAAGCCTTGGTATTTTCTTAATATACCGCCTATGTTAAATCCCGAAGTGGTAACTCCTATATTCTACTTCGGAAGTGGCCTTTCCTTTTTATTGGTGGTCCAAAAGTTAATTCCACCTATAAAACGTAGAGAAGACAGGATTGGAGCCCTTCTGTTTCTTTCGTTGGGGATCATACTATTCACCGTTGCGAATGTGGTCTTGGAAATAGATAGGACTTATCCACATGCAATCTTCTTATTACTCACTTCTTTTTCAGCCATCGGACCCTTATCTTTACTATATACACATTCTTTGATATACCCAAATCAGACTTTGTATAGGGACATACGACTTCACTTTCTTGTGCCTGGTCTTTTTTTATTAGGTGAGTTACTTTTTTTTGGAAGGCCTTGGGATTCTATCATCTCGGACTTGGGCGACTTTAGAAATATCAGATATAAACATTATCTTTCTTGGGGATTTTTTCTAACAACTGCGCTTACTACTGCTTACTTTGGATTTAGATATAGAATGTTAATAACTGTGATCTCAATCCCCGAGTTAAAGTCACAGATCAGATTCATTTTTATTCTGGCGACCATTACAGTATTTGCAATGTACTCTCTGGTTTTCGGATTTATGTTCGGGTTGGATGTATTGTTTAGAGTCGGTGGACTTCTTGTGACCGGGATTGTGACACTTCTATTTTTGGCTCCCTCTAGGTATCCGGATTTTTTTGCTCCTTTGACTAGAGAAGTAAGAAAGAAGAAGTATGAAAAATCCCTTTTGATCGGTTTGGATCTGAATCTATTAGAACTTAGGATCCAAGAATTAATGAGAGAAGATAAACTGTATCGAGATCCCGAGCTAACTCTTCATTCTTTGTCGGAAGACTTGGGGATCAAACCATATCAGTTGACTGAATTTTTAAACGAACATTTGCAAACAGGATTTCATAATTATATAAACGGTTTTAGGATAGAAGAAGCAGTCAATCTTCTGGAAGAAAAGCCGGATCAGGATATTCTTTCCATCTGCTATTTTGTAGGATTCAATTCCAAATCCTCTTTTAATGATGCATTCAGAAAGGTGACTGGAAAAACTCCCACACAACTTCGTCAGAAGAAGTCGGATATTCCTGAAAAACAAAAACTACATACTGCCCGCACAGGAGTTCCTCCTCTAGGAAAAGGGTTGGGTGGTATGGTGGAGCTCGGAGATCCAGAGCGGATTTCTGTGAGAAATCGCCCGATCAAGGCTGAAAATCGGTAAAGAGAAGTATCCATTCTTCTCCATTTCTATCGTACCAATCTTTTTCAGAATAATAAGTCCCGCCCAGGGTCTCTATTACTTTTTTCATATATGGTTCACCTGGATCGAAGTCCTGTGCATCCAAAAAGATAGAGCCTCCCCATTTTTTCTTAGCCTGAGTATGGGAGAATACTCCTTTTAGAGATTCAATTCTTTGGTTATTTAAAGGGATTTGGTATTTTTGACAAAGTTCATGTACAAGTTTTGAAACCGCGGCAGTTTGTGCAGGGTTTGCAAGTAACATTTCAGTGTCTTTGCCCACAATTTCTATTTGGAAACAATTTCGGTTTGTGCCTGTGGCGGCCGCAGCCATATGAAGCGGAGAATCCAATAATTGGTAGATTTTTCCGTCCTTATCTGCGAGGAATGTGGCTGCTAAATTCCGTTTTTCTAATACTCTTAGAGTTCCATCATAATCGTTGATTGCAGTGAAATGTAATACAACACAATCGGCAGTGATCGCACCTCTATAATTGTATTTGAGTCTTTTTTCTTCCGGAAGAAGTCCGTCTGCAGTTTTTTCGATACTCTCCAGCTCCGCTTTAGGAGTAGGAGTTACGGATCTACCTTTATCATAGCTCGGATCTTTAATTTCTCCGTTTTGTCCTACAAATGGTTTTTCTTTTCTGAGGACCCATTCTCCATATCTATCCTTCCATTCCATTTCGGAAAAGTAGGAACCTTTTAATTCTTCCAGAAGCGCTTTTAGAACATTCTCATTTCCACAATCGCTTCCATTTAAGAAACCACCGAACTTCTTTTTGGCCTGGCTATGTGTGAATATCCCGGAACGACTACCCACGTCAAAATTTGTGACCGGGATCCCGAATTCTTGGGAGGTCTTTGCAATAGCATAGAGCAAAGATTTTTTCTGAGCGGGACGTTTGAGTATATCTTCCTTATCTCCTTCCCAAGAAATATGGATCATACTTGTATCTGTTTTTGGCGCGGCCTTGATAAGAGAAGTTCCGGGATCTTCTACTCCGTAGATCTTGCCCTTTTTATCTACGATATAGTGAACCAACCATCCAGAATTTGCACTTTTTGTAATATATTCTTCGCTGGAAAGTCCCTTGGTATGATGGAGTAATATTCCGCTTACCTTTGTCTTTTTACGAAGTGTCGAAAGGGAAGAGGCACTTTTATCTTTAGGCAATAGCTGAGAGAGCGGATGGATGGGAGAAGCAAACTCTGCGATAGAAAAGTTTGTCTCAGGAAGAGAAGAACAACTAGATATAATACAGATAGTGAGTAATAGAAGGACAGTTCTCAACATCCTTTCTCCGTTAGTTTTTCTTTTAATAGAGAAAGGTCGGATCTGACTCTTTCTAAAATGGATTTCGCTTTAGTATGTTTGTTTAGAAGATCTTTATATTCAGGGACCGCTCGGTTTTTTTCTTCTCCGAAGTCCGGCTCTAAGGGAAGTGTTTCCAGATCTCTAAGAGAAGCTTCTGCATCCGTTCTGATCTTAGTCCAATTTGCAGTATAAGAAGAATAGATCTCTTTCGGGAGTTTATCTCTGGAAACTTTGATACGTTCTTCCATCTGAGGAAGGTCTATTTTTAGGAATTCGCTTAATGCCTGGGAGTCTTGGACCAGCTCTTCCAAAATTCCGCTTAAATGTTTTTCAATGGCCTGTCTTTGTGTGTGGATTGCCTTTTTGGCTCTTCTGAAAATCCGGAGCATTGCCAAAGCAGAAAGAATCAGAACGGATAAAAAGACCCAAAAGGAAAACTTGGAGATGACCCAGCGGAATCCAGGAGAATCGAACCATTCTTGAAAATAAAAGGCCGAGCCCCCTAGGGCTAATAGGATTAAAAATAATACGAGAGCAAGAAATCGCCTCATCTCTTTCTCATTTATGAAAAGGTTTTCTTTCTGTCAAGGTCAAGACGGACCTTCTCGAAGCCGAAACTAAATAGTGATGGATGCTTCTGCGAAACATTTACCTTCTTCTTCCCGTAAATCCGACCCGCCTAAAGTCGTGAACCTTGGATTTTATCGGATCAAAAAAACTCTTAGGGAAGAAGGTTTCGAAGTAGTGGAAAAGGCAGACGGCAAGATCACTCTTGTGTTAAGAGTGAAAGATTAAGGCGCAGACGCAGAGAATTAAGAGAAACAAAGATTTCTCACGCAGAGACGCGGAGCCGCTGAGTTTTTAAAAAAGTACGCGCGAAATTATATCCTTAAAACCCGGAAAATTAGGGGTTTTAATATGGATAATATAAATGAAATTACAAAAGAGATTATCGACGCGGCGATAAAAATTCATAAACAAATCGGACCAGGGCTTTTAGAATCCGTTTATGAAATGGTTCTCGTCCGAGAACTTCAGCTTAGAAAATTAAAAATCGAGACTCAAAAATATATATCCTTCGAATATGAAGGTATGGTTTTTAAAAATGCTTTTAAAATAGACGTTTTAGTAGAAGAAACTGTACTTATAGAAATTAAATCTCTCGAAAAGATCCTTCCAGTTCACTCAAAACAATTGCTTACGTACCTTAAATTAATGAACAATCCGGTAGGGATTTTATTAAATTTCGGAATGGCATTAATGAAAGATGGGATTCATAGGATCGTAAATCAATATAATCCGAGTTAAACCCTTCGCGTCTCTGCGCCTCTGCGTGAAAAAACTCAGCGACTCTTCGAAACTCTGTGTCTCTAAGGCGCTGATTCCTCTATCGTAGGCAATTCATCTGAAAATTCTTTTGGCTCCGGTTTTTTAGGGACCAAAGTGTCTCCGCAACTTTTTTTAAGTAGAGAATCTATTTTAGATTTTTCAGCAGAGTGTGGAAGTATCCGCAAATAAATCCTATAATTGCGAACTGCTCCGGGACAATATCCGTTCTTTAGGTATAAACTTCCCAATAATCGTCTGGCACCTGGATGAGCAGGTTCATGTTCTATGATCTTTGTGGCGAGCCTCATCGATTTATCTGGATTTGTTTTTGCATTCTTCTTGGATTCGTCCCAGGTTTTGATCAGCTCTTCTTCGTATAAATAATAGAGTTGGTTGTTTCCCATCTCTAATACTCTGAATACGATCGCGTCTTGAGCTCCACTCTTGCACAGTCCGAACCAAATATCTTCTCCGCTATCCGTCATTTTGTTTCCGCGGACCTTGATGAGATCGCTTCCGTCCAAACATCCTGCCATCTCATATATGTCTCTCATCGCTGCAGGTGAAACTGCGAGTAATACTCTGAGTTGGTTTCCGTAAGAAGCGATATCATCTTCCGGCATTGCGTCTTCCGGATTGATTACATTGGGAGAATCATTGAATATTCGGAGCTTGATGGAGGATTCAAGCACCCAATCCGGTAGATCTAAACTTTTTATGAATGCGTCTTTTGGTTTCCAGAAAGATCGAATGGTCTCACAGGAAGAGAGGGTGAAAACCTGGACTCCTAATAAGATCAGGAATATGCAGAATTTGGATTTGGAAGCTTCTTTTCCGGTTGCCACTCAGGGTAACTTGTGTTTTCTCGATATAAGAAGCAACCAGGAAACAGATGCCTCAAGAATTGAAAGCCAAGCTGGACGGAAAGGGACAAAAACATTGTATAGTTGTCTCCCGTTTTAACGAATTCATAGTCGAAAGCCTTTTGAAAGGTTCCATAGATGGACTCCATGCAACTGGAGTCGAAGATAAAGATATCACTGTAGTAAGGATCCCGGGAGCATACGAACTTCCGATCGTAGTTTCCAAAGCTGCACAGAGTAAAAAATACGATTCCATCATTTGTTTAGGCGCAGTGATCCGAGGAGCTACTGCTCATTTTGATTTTGTTGCCGGAGAATCTGCAAAAGTAGGTTCTATCGGAGTGCAACACTCAGTGCCTGTGATTTTCGGAGTTTTGACCACAGATACAATCGAGCAAGCCATTGAAAGAGCCGGTACCAAGGCAGGTAATAAGGGCTACGAGGCTGCTTTGACTGCGGTGGAAATGACAAATCTTCTTAAGCTTCTCTAATCTATGTCTTCTTCCAGAAGGAAGTCCCGCGAAATCGCATTAATGGCTTTATACCAGTTGGAACTGGTGAATTCGGCATTGTCTGAGGTCCTAAAATTCCGTTGGTACGACAAAAAGATAGAAACTGAAGAAAGGGATTTTGCCATTTCTATCATAAATGGTGTTGTGAAAAACGCGGAAACAATCGATACTCTCATCAAGAAGTACTCGAGGAATTGGGATTTTGCTAGAATTTCTCCGGTGAACAAATGTATTCTACGTTTGTCCATTTATGGGTTATTGCATTCCAAGGAAATTCCGCCCAGAGTCACCATCGACGAGGCGGTCGAGTTGACTAAGGAATTTGAAAGCGAGAATTCGGTTCCGTTTATCAACGGGATCTTGGATTCCATCCTTCAGTACGAGACGAACCGATATGGAAAACCCGATCCGCAAGAACCGAATCTTCCTGGAGACGGAAGAACCTAAACCTTCTTATTATTACGGAGACGAACCGGAAGAGTTTCGTCCCAGACGTCATTATAATCCGACCGCATTTGCTTGGGGAGCCTTAGCTGCGTCTCTTCTTCTTTTGATCGGTCTTGCGATTTGGTATTCTTTTTTCAGAGAAGGTAAACCAGGTTTCGGAACTGGAGTCGCTGACGGCAAATCTCCTTTGATGCCTAAGGGAAGTTTGGCTCAGGAATTACAAAGACCTTATCTCCCTGATGGCACAAACAATCCACTTCTGACTAAATGTGTTACTTTATATAAACAGAATTATAGAAAGCAATCATTCGATTATTGCACGGAGTTTTTGACCGGTCCAGCTACAAGCCAGGAGAAGTCATTGGCCTTAACAGTGCTTGGAGTGATCTACGATGAGGACGGAAGATTTCCTCAAGCGATCGATTCATTGCAGAAGGCAATCACCCTAGATGGGAATAATGTATACGCTTATTATAATTTAACTTTAGCCTATGCTCATAGCGGACAAAATTCTGCTGCAAGAAGTACCGCTTTAAAAGCAAGAGAGATTGCGCCTAATGATCCCCGTATTGCTCTAATGGCCGGGAATCTTTTTAACGAGATCAATGATCCGGATGCAGCAATAGATGCATATAAGCAGGGACTTTCCTCTTCTCCGGATGATCCTTATCTGACTTATAACCTTGCATTAAGTTATTTTAAAAAAGGAGAGATCCCACAGGCGGAAGAACATTTCAAACTTGTGGTGATGAGAGCGAGAGGAGGAAAACTCGCAGCACTTTCTAATTCTTATCTGGGTAATATTTCCTATAATAGAGGGGATTATGTTTCCGCAGAACATTATTTTAGAGAAGCGGCAACTATAACTCCTAACGATGCAAAGGCATTGTATAATCTTTCTATCGTCTTGAAGAAAAACGGTAAGTTAGAAGAGTCCGTAAAATATCTGGAGCTTGCTAACCAAGCCGGTTCCAACGATCCGGAATTATTCCGTTCCATTGCAGAAGGTTTCGAGCAATTGAACCAAGGAGAGCAATCTATCAATGCACTCCAAAAAGGTCTGAAGTATAATCCCAACAATCTGGATTTATTATTCCAACTCGCAGAAACATATTATAATAAAGGGGACCTTCTCGCTGCAGAAGAAACTTACAGAAGGATAGTAGATTCTACTCCTGGAGATAGTTTTACGGAGACAGCATTATTAAACTTAGGCGTTGTTTTAGATCAAATGGAAAGATATGGAGAAGCGATCACCTATCTGAACCGAGTTTTAGATCTAAATCCTAAAAATGCAAAAGCATATTATAATTTAGGTCTTGTTTATAAACATACAGGCAACGGAACCCAAGCAATCGAGAATTTCCGCAAGGCATCTTATTTAGATCCGGACGATATAAAACCTAAGGAAGCCTTGGGCGATTATTATCTGGAAAATAAATTTTATAGAGAAGCTATAGAAGAATATTCCGCACTCTTTAAACAAAAAGAAGATTACTACAAAGTAGCCTTGAAACTTGCAGAAGCATATATGGGCACGGGAGAATCTTCCAGTGCTGAAAAGATCTTATTACAAGTGTTGAACAGATCCAGAAATTCAAATGAGATCAAACAGGCTCATAAGAAGCTCGCACTTCTATATAATAAATCCAAAGATCCCGATATGAAAAATAGAGCGAAAGACGAGGCATATCGTTCCGCTCATATGGATCCGGAAGATTACGAAGGACGTTTGGTTCTTTCTAAAATTCTATTGGATTCCAATTCGGTTTTGGATCGTGAAAAAGCGATCGAGGAATTGACCTCGATCGTAAGATCGGAAGTAAAACCTAAGACTGCATCTACCGCTTATAATTATCTGGGCGTCGCATTTTACAAGAATGGAGAATATAAAAAGGCGGTCCGTTCCTTCCAAAATGCAATAGACTTAGATCCGTCCAATACGGAAGCTTACGATAATAAGCGAGCCGCGACGGCCGCATTGGAGGATTCCTCCAAGAGGGACGGTCTTTTCTGAAAAGAATTCCATTCTTTTGTCTGGTTCTATTCTTCACTTTATATTTCGGCGGAAATATTTTCGCCGAAGAACAAAAGGATCCATTTAAGGAGTCCGTCCTTTCCAAAGGAAGATCCCAGGCCAGAGCTATCTCCGAAATAAAATCCAAGAATCGTTTGGATCTAGTTAAAGAACTTCCTAAAATTATTTCAGAACCGGAAGCGAGAGAAGATAGTATCTTCGCTTCCTTAGCGTTATTTTCCGAGTTAGAAGATTTGGATTCACTCGCTCCATATTGGGCGAATGAGTTAGACACTGTTTTTAAAATTACTCGAAACATTGAGATCCAAACAAGGATCCTCGAACTCGCAGATCGAAAAAAAGAAAAAAGACTGATCTACGCGGTGATTGCGGGACTCACCCATACTGATTTTGAAGTCAGACAGTCTTCTTATAGATATGTGCAAGGGATCAAAGACGACAGAGCAATGCCTCATGTTTTGGATCTTGCAGTTTCAAATAATCCGGTATATAGAGAATATTTTTTAGAATCTGCTATCTGGATCAAAGATGAAAGGGTCCAGAACCTGATCAATAAATTCGCTACGGACGATATTCCTGCTCTTCGCAGAAGATTTTTTACAGTATTAAATAAGAATAATATACCTGATAACCGCGGGAATATTCCTCGAATGGCGGCTGCGGATCCGGATGAGGACGTTCGTCTTCACGGATTGGAGATCCTGAAAAATCGAAAAAGCAGGCAGTATATTTCTCTTTTCTATAAAGGGATTACGGAGCCGAATCCGGATCTTAGAAAAATCTGCACTGAGGCATTATTTTATCTGAATGATAAACAAGGAGCTAAATCGGTTTCCGAACAATTAGTAAAAGAAACCGTTCCAGGGCTCAAAGCAAGATTGATCGATCTACTTTTGGAGCTTGGCGCACATGGCGGAGGTCAGGGATTACTTACAGTTCTTGATGGAGACAAAGATCCAGGTCTTCGTTCTCGCGCTGCAGAAGTAATGGGAAAACTAGGATTTAATCCTGGAACAAACGAACTCAAACGTATCTTCGAAAAAGAAAAAGTAAACGAAGTCAAACTTTCTCTTTTAAAAGCATTGGGAGAATTGAAAGACAAAACTTCTGTCCCAGCTTTGATCTCTTTTGCTTCTAATAATAAAAAAGAATATCTTCCCCTTCGTTTACAGGCCGTCGATACCGTTCGGATTATTGGTGATCCGGAATGTTTGCCTGCATTATTTGATGCTTATGTAATCGAAAAAACTCCCGAAGTAAAATCTGAAATGGAAAAAGCAGTCAGAGAGATCATTTCTATTAAAGTCTCTAAGTAAACTTGGAAGATTTTCACGCGAAGCCGCAAAGATAAGAAAAAAATTTTATAAAAAGTACACGCACTTTTGACTCAACGTTACCTGGTTATGAAGAGGTAAGTCATGGAGTCAGAACATATTGAACAAACAGCAAAAGAGATCGTAGATGCGGCGATGGCGATTCATAAAAATTTAGGCCCTGGATTATTGGAATCGGTTTATGAGACAATACTTTTTCGTGAACTTAGAAAAAGAGGATTGCGAGTAGTTTCCCAAAAGCCTGTAACAATCGAATATGAAGAAGTAGTTTTTCATGATGCGTTTAGGGCAGATTTACTTGTGGAAGATTGTATTATCGTTGAGCTGAAATCTGTCGAAAGAACTCAGCCTGTTCACTTTAAGCAAGTTCTTACATATTTAAGACTAATGGATTTAAAGATCGGATTTTTGTTAAATTTTGGAACGGCCTTTATGAGAGACGGTATCTTTAGGATTGCAAATCGTTATGTAGAAACTGAACTTCAAGAATAGTACCTTCTTATCTTAGCGCCTTTGCGTGAACCAAAATCATCTCTATATAATTTCCACGCAAAGCCGCTAAGGGAAGAAGATATTTGCTTTAGCTGGACTGTGATAAAAAACTGAAAAAGTTATGAGATTTCTTATCTTTATTATTTTACTTATAGCTTCCTGTAAAACCACTTTAGAACGCAAATATTTGCCTGAGAGTTCCTGGGATAAGAAGGAAGGAAGAGCGGAACGTTCCGAAGGAGAAAGACTTGCATACGATGTCCGGGTCTGGGAAGTCAGAGGGGAAATTTTAAGAAATATATTAGAAGATCCTAATAATAATACGACTGTTGCTAAATCCAAAGAAAGTCTTTTGGAATCGGATCTTGGCTGGGACCCTAAGGGCAAACGAGTGTTCTTGGTGGATATTCGCCCTAATACGATTTATCGCCCAGTGGATTCTTTAGGAGAGATCGGTATTCGTTTAGGCGAGTGTGAAGGGAAAGATAAGATAGAATTTCCTTATACGTATTATTTTTTCCCTGTAGAGAATGGCGGGGGACGAGACGGTAAGAGCCAGATCACAAAACACAAATTCGAAAATTCTAAACCTTCTTCTTCCTCCGTAAAAGTGAAACCTAAAAATTCTTATGAAGAAGAGACTAAAAAGGTTTTAGCAGCGTTTCCGGAATCCTGTTTTCAAAAGGGTCCGAATCCGTTGGAAGTTCAGATTTTGAGTTTTGAACTTTTTACGTTTAGGTTTTTATTCGAGTATTAGAACTAATAGCTTGTTGGAATTCCAACATCACTTAAATATACTGCTTTAAGTATTCTTTCCCTTTTAAATGACTCGGATATAAAATAGGAAATTCAACACCAGTACGCTTTCTTTTTCTGCGATAGGCTTTACTGGAATCAGTATAAACTTCGTATTCTGATTCGACTCTAAACAGAAGTTTTTCCCAAAATAAGAAATGATTATCTATGAATTCTTGCCTTACATCTTTGGCTCTGGAAGTTAAAGGACATTTTGTTTGGAATTCTTGCATGAATACAAGTCCTACCAAAACTCCTCTCGTATCCAAATAAGGTTCTAATGGAAAAGTCCTGCAGCTAATGGAGCGATTTTCTCTTTCACAATGAGCCACTCCCTTACATTCGCAAAATGTAATTTTCCTATGATCATATACTGCAAATTCTTTTTTTTCTTCCCTTGTCATCGGAACATATGCTTTCCATAAGTCGGTTCTTTTGGATAACATTTCATATTCCGCTTTATATAATGCAGGGAGAGCATTGTCCGCTTGGCAACATACGGGAACCCCTCCGTTGGAAGGAGCACATAAACTTCCACAGTTGTATTCCGTGACTTCTTCTTGAAGTAACGTATAATAATATTGTATTTCGTCTTCCGTTAAGGCTTTAGGGTCCGATGTCCGAGACTTCTTCATTTTGCTCTATTTCTCTTTTTTTCTCTCTATGGGAGATCACTTTTTCCAAATAGAATACTCGGAACAGAGTATATGCTGTTCCCATAAACGTACAGGAAAATAAGAGTCCCCATCTACGATAGAAAAGGTCTGCGCTTGTGGAGAGCCAGCCGTTTTTCTGGAATACTACAAAAACGAGAGAAGAAAGTACCAATGCGGAAAAACAGGCCAGTATAAAATAGACTGTGGCTCTGAATATCCAGAGTTTATCTTCTCTTTCGTATTTTAACATTAGGAATTGTTTGTATAATCTTTCATATTCCTTAGGTGTTGAAATTTTTTGGACTTCGAAATATTGTTCGAATTCTTCCGGCACGCCTTCCGGATCCGGAAGCACCAATTCATAATCTAAGGAAGAATCATAACGTTTTCGTCTTATGGGATCTGATAGATGATAGTATGCCTCAGCGCCTTCTCTCAATTCCGCCTCTTTCCAAGGCACCCAAGAATGTTCTTTTAAATTTTGTACATATTGATGAAAAGCTTCTTCCACAGCTCGGGGAGAGGCATCTCTGGAAAGATCCAATAGTACATAATAGTCCGTTTTACGGCTGAGTCCTGCTCCGGATCGATTCATCTTATTCGTCTTTAGAAGAATTCTGATTATGATCCTATCTTAGCGGGAAAGGAAACTTTTTTTTAAGGTTTCGAGCGGGTTGACAGGGCCTTTCCTTCTCCAAAACTGGACCTATGAGCGTGCTTGAAGTAGAGAAAAAGGCCGGTAAGGTTTATATAGAGACCTATGGTTGCCAGATGAACGAATACGATTCGGGGATCGTGTCCAGTTTGATGCAAGGCGCTCAGTTTGAGACAGTTTCGGACCCGGAACTTTCTGACGTTATTTTCTTAAATACATGTGCAATCCGTGAAAATGCTCACGCAAAAATTTATGCAAGACTCCAAGGTCTTGGATATCTGAAAAAAAGAAATCCCGACCTGGTCATTGGAGTTCTTGGATGTATGGCCCAGAACCTGGGCGATGATCTTTTTCATCAGGAACTTCCTTTGGATTTGGTGGTTGGTCCTGATAATTATAGGACTCTTCCTGAACTGATCCAAACGATTCGTTCAGACAAACAACCTGTTTCTTTAACACGTCTTTCTAAGATCGAAACTTATGATGAGATAGAACCTAGAGTCGTAAATGGCATCCAAGCATTTGTTACGATCATGAGAGGTTGTAATAATTTTTGCACATTCTGCGTGGTTCCTTATACGAGAGGAAGGGAAAGAAGTAGAGATCCTCATTCTATCGTAAGAGAAACTCGTGATCTTGTTGCACAAGGTGTAAAACAACTTACTTTGCTCGGACAGAATGTGAACTCTTACAAGTCGGAAGGTGTAGACTTTGCAGGGCTTGTTCGACTTCTATTAGAAGAAACTGATATAGAGAGAATTCGTTTTACTTCTCCCCACCCTAAAGATTTTCCGATGCATCTTTTGGAGCTTATGGCTGAAAATCCTAGATTTTGTCCTAATATTCATCTTCCATTACAGTCCGGAAATACGGATGTGTTAGAGAATATGAAAAGGACTTATTCCAAAGAGGAATTTTTGGAAGTAGTGGAACAGATCAAAACAATCGTTCCAGATGTTGGACTTACGACAGATATTATAGTAGGTTTTCCTGGGGAAACGGAAGAGCAGTTCGAGGATACTTTGGACATGGTTCGCAAAGTTGGCTTCGATATGGCATTCATGTTCAAGTATTCCGAGAGAGAAGGTACTATCGCTCAGAAAAGATATCCTGACGACGTGCCGGAAGAAGTAAAGGGAGAACGTCTAACCAAGTTGGTGGATCTTCAAACTTCTATTTCCGCAGAGCAGAACAAAGCAAGGATCGGTAAAACGTTTCCTATTTTGGTAGAAGGCGCTTCCAAAAAATCTTCTAAGGAAGCCTGTGGTCGTACTCCTTGTGGAAGAATGACAGTTTTTAAATTACCGGAGAATATTAGCGTAGATTCTCTGATCGGGAAGACTGTTTCCGTTAAGATCAATTTTGCTACTAGTGCTACTCTCAAAGGAGAGGTGATAGAGTGAAGAAGATCTCCCGTGCTTCGGGAGGCGATTCCTCTCCTAAGAAAAAAAAGTCCGAGGCAGTCCATCGGAGTGATACTACAGGTTTTGGAACAGAAGCCGCCGGAAAGGTAGCGGAAGGAAAAGATCTACGTTCAGTAAGGGTGCATAGCGTTGCAGACCTTCCTCCCGGTTTTTTTGTCCATACGGATAGAGAGAAGTTCTGGAGATGGCTTCCTATCTTGGATCGATACATTCTTTCTGAAATTATTCCTTCGTTCTTAGTTGCACTTCTATTTTTCACAAGTATCTATATGGCCATCGCACTTAAAAGTATGATCGGTCTTTTTGTGGGGAAGGGTGTAGATCCTTTTCGACTTTTGGATTATTTCGGTTATCTATTGGGGAATATTCTTCCTACAACTGCGCCTCTTGCTTGTTTGATGAGTGGTGTTATGGCAGCGGGAAGGCTTTCCGGTGATTCTGAGATCACTGCGATACGTTCTGCTGGAATTGGATTTTCCCGGATTTATGTAGTGTTCGTAGGCTTCGGCGTATTCTTGGCTGCTGTAGTTGCGTTCTTGTGTTTTTATCTTTCTCCCATTAATACTCGAAAAATGACCGAGTTCAATAAATGGGTTTTGGCTTATAATCCCCTTCTTGCATTAACTCCTGGTCAGTTTGCGGGGGATCAAGTTCAGAATGCCGGCTCCGAAAAAGCGATCGCGATGTACACGGAAGGAGTAAATGCAAAGACCGGAGAACTTTCCGGAGTTCAAATCCGGGAGTGGACAGTATTTATTCCGCAAAACCAAGATCCATTTCTTCTTTCTATGGGGGCCGCGAGTCGTCCTATTCAATTAGGAGAATCTTATATTACACAAATTATATCCGCTAAAAAGGGAACGTTAGTGGAGAAGAAGGGGCCTGACGGTGAATTCGAAAAATCAATTCGATTGAAAGATGCTTGGATCTTAGAATGGGATAGAGCCAAACAACAATTTTCGGTCGGTGATCTTCGAAAAGGTGAGATGGATTATAATATTCCAAAAACCGAAGAGAAAAAAAGCCTAGTTATCAATGTAGATCCAGGCTCTTTCACTCTCTGGACACTGATCGATATCCGGGATAATATAAAAGCGGGAAGATTGGAAAAGATTCCAGGACTTGAAATATTACAAGAGATGGGAATTCCTTCGGATGGATCTGAAAATTTAAAAGATAGAGTTCTGCGCCTACAATTTGAATTGCCGAAGATCATGGAGGATCCTACAATTTCGGATGCCCAAAAGTCTCAAAGTGTCACTATCGTTCTTCAGCTGACTACTTTATTAAAAGAGGCTAAAAAAAGAGTCTCTCAATTCGATGTAGAGATCCAGAGAAGATACGTAATCCCTATTTCCTGTATTATTTTTTCCTTAGTTTCCTTACCATTGGGTCTCGTAGTAAAACGTTCCGGAAAAGGGATGAGTTTTACAATGGCGGTGGTACTGATCATCGTGTATTGGGCACTTTTCACATTTGGATCGAATGTTTCTGAAAATTCCAAGTTTCCGGTTTGGCTCGGACCTTGGAGTGGAAATATTGCGATCGCGATCATTGGTTCAGTTGTTATGTTAAAACGAACCGATATGCGTTTTCCGCTAGCTGTAGTAAATTTCTTTCAAATCCTTGCTAAGTTCTTTTCCCCCGTTGCCCGCGTTTTTGCCCGGATACAAGGACCCCTTTCTTCCCTAAAAACAAAATTGACAGAGGGACTCAAAAAATTATCCTTATGGAGAAATCGAGAAAATCGATACTGATTTCCGTTTTTTAGAAGGACGGGATCGGCTTTCGACGTCTTATCTATGACGTCGAGTAAGGGGGAGAGTCGGCTTTGAAAACCGCGAATATTTGGCACATAACTTCCGGAGCTGAATTCCCCGTACATATATGGAAACATCCGAGAATTAATATCGAACTTCGCAAAGTCCAATTAAAGGACTATAGATCGATAGAATTGGATGCTCAGGATATCAACGTATTCTATGTGAATACGAACCTGAAAGAATGGACAGACATTAAAGACGATTTTCTAAAACGTTTTGAACTACATCCTTTCGTTGCGCTTACCATTATCTCTTCTCCTGAGGCGGAAGAAATTTATAATAAACTTTCTCCTAAGGGTAAAACCGAAGTTTTAGAATATCCGGTTCAGCCTAGGTCTTTAAGGATCATTTTGGATAGAGTGATCCAAACCGAGTTTTTCAAAATGGTAGCGAATGAGATTGGGAACAGCTGCCTGGCAAACGTGGGGTTCTTTGAAGGAGTTTTCGAACTCGCTAATAAAGAATATAAAGATACTCACAAGGCGAATGCAGCTCTTCATGCCATCCTCGAGTTCGAAGCAAAGATTAAAAAGAATAACGAAGATATTAATAAAGCGATCGAAAGAGTGAATGAACTCAAGAACCAAGAGCTTCTTACACTTCACGAAAGATTGAAAGTTTCCGAGATCATAGATAATCTCAAAACGATGGAATTAAAACATGCGCTTGAGTTGAAAAAAGCAACTGAAAGGGCCTTGGAATATTCCAGTATCGAAGAGATCGAAATGAAAAATATCCTCGAAGCTCATACTAAACTGTTCGAATACACCGAGCAAGAGATCAAAGATCTAGTTGAGGAAAATAAACGTCTTAGAAAAGAACTAGGACTTCCTGAGAATAATTAGAACTATATGTTGGAACTCCTACACGAGTTAGGAGTTCGCCCCCGCCCTGCATAGGGAGGGGGGAGTGGCCCGTGGGAGAGCTCCTTTCCCGCTATCACATTTCCTCAAAATTTACAACAGAATTTTCTACCACTAATCCTTGTTGGAATTCCAACAAGCTCGGATCTTCTACTTGTCCAAACACAGAGTTTATTGATCTATTCTCTCGCAAACAATTCCAAAACTTTTTTGAATTCGTAGGAGTTCCTACCGTAGGCTTTTTCTGCGTATAATATCCCGTGTTTCTTTCTTCTATCCTTATAATAGTCCATACCTTCTGGATGGCCGGACTTCTTCGCTGATAGATAAAGTCTCTCATAACAATGGGATAAAATACGATGAGGTTCAGCTTCGTCGTTAAACTTAGGGTCCAGGGAGATATACTTTTCCAAGAACTCCGCGGACTGGTTGAAATTTTTTAGAGCATACTGGTGCTTAATAAATTCTCTGTAAACTCCCGCTTGTAGTTCCAAAAAAGATTCAGATTTTCTAATGTTTGGATTTGCGATTTTGTCCAGATTTTTCATTGCGAGAGAAAGATTTTTGACCGAATCCAATCTTGCCCTGGTTAACTCTCTATTCCAGGCTCTTTCTGCGTTTTCCAGCCTGCTTTTTCTTTGCCAGGGGAATCTTTCCGAATCTAAAAGTTTACCTTCTTCTTTTTCTCTTTTGGATTTGATATTATCTGAAACTTTTCTGAAACCGTCCAATGCGGCGGAGAGATATTCTTCCGTTTTTTCTAGAGCCTGTTTGGAATTTCCTTCTGAAAAATCTCCTAAGAAATCTATATCTTTAAATTCATTCGGGTCGTCGCTCCAAGGACCCTCTTTTGCGGATTCAGGGATCAGAATCTCCAGTTTTTTGGGGCGATCATGAGGGTCTTCTTGGGAAAATAGATAGGAAGAAGAGGCGATCAGAAGGATTAAGAATAAAGATCTTAAGCATGAAAGCTTAACGAGTTTCATTAGCACTAGGATCGGGAAATCACTTCGAGAGATAAACCATAAAAATGGTTTCATTCGGAAAGCCTTCCGATGAATTTGATTTAGGAGCAGAATATGCAAAGCCCCGAAGTCCCGAAAACGAAACGTATCGTGCTTATCGCACATGATAATAAAAAAGAAGATTTAGTGGAATGGGTGCAACTACATAAGGACATACTTTCCAGACATCATCTCTATGCGACAGGGACAACCGGAAAGATCGTCCATGAAAAAACGGATCTGCCTGTTCATAGATTTTTGTCCGGACCACTCGGCGGGGACCAACAGATCGGCGCGAAGATCGTAGATGGAGAGATAGATGTGGTAATCTTCTTCTGGGATCCATTAACTGCTCAACCTCATGACCCGGACGTGAAAGCTCTTTTAAGGATTGCAGTACTTTATAATATTCCAATTGCGAATAATAGAAGATCCGCTGATTATTTAATCTCTTCTGACCTTCTCGCTACGTCTTATAAAAAAACTACAATCGATTATAATACAGGACTTCCGATTTACTAAGTTATTTACCCTCTTCCGTAAATGCCGCCCGATATGCTTCGGGAGGGCAGGTTAGATAACTACAAGAATAAGATTCGGAAGAAGTTTGGCTCCAAATCCCTGATTCTATCAACTCATCGCAAGAAATCTTATAGGAGTTTGATTTGCCTTTACCTGAAGGAATGCCTGCGCAAGAAAAAACCGGGATCTGTTTATAACAGGAACAATTTCCTTCGAAAGCTCGAGTATCCGAACAATAAATACAATCAGACCTTTCGTTTCCGTTTAATGCGGCGGAAATCAAGGATTGATTTTGATAGTCCTCCTTCTCCTTTTTCGTTTGCGGATCGGAAATACAAAAAGAAAGTAAAAATATTATAAATATATAAAGTGGAAAATATCTAAATTCCATAAAATTCCTCATTCAGAAATCAAAGTAAATGGGATAGTCGTTTTGAAAGTGACATTTGTCCCAGGGTTCAAGGCGTATTCCTTATAGCGGCTTAGATGATTCACGTATTCCTTATTGAAGATATTCAGGACCGCGATGTCAAAGGTCGCGGACTCGGTTCCGTTCGTTAAACCGGGAATTTCTCCGCCGAAACCGATATCATATAAATTATAACCTTGGGTTGGAGTTTCTAATTTATCCACCTTATACTGGGACTGAACGAAAGTGCCGTTCACTGAAATATAGGGTTTGGAAATTCCTAAAAGTTTATTCGTGGTGAATCTAAGGCCCAAGCGAGCACGATTCGGGGTCATCCTTGGAAGATATTTATTTCTAATATCGGAATATACTGAATTAGGATCGGTACCTCCCGGATTTAGAGCGATTTCCGGCGGAATATTTTTTTGGATAGTAGCTCTAAGAATGTCAATACCACCAGTGAGGACTAACCAAGAAGTTGCTTGGGCTTGGAAGCTGAATTCTCCACCTTCTAATTTTGCAGCATCTTGTCTGTATCTGTAAACAGGAAGGCCGGAATCGGAATCGATAGCACCTGCACTTACTGAATAAATGTAATTATCTATTTTATTCCTAAAAACACTTAGCTCTGCTTGAAATTTATCGTTAGCAAAACGGACAGAAGCATCATAGTTCAAAGAAGTTTCCGGTCTTAAACTATCTTTACCGATCTCGAATCGACCGCTCCCTTCATGAACCCCATTGGCGAATAATTCGAAAGGAGTCGGGGCTCTAAAACCTCGACCGGCATTTAGAGCTAAAGAAAAATCTTTTGCAAATCTCCAGACGGTTCCGAGAGATCCCGTGCTTGCGGAATAATTTCTGGTCTGTTCTAAATTCCCAAGATCCGCATTCGCTCTGATGTCCATACTTCTTTTATCAGTTCTAGCACCTGCAGAAAAACTAAAGTCTCCTAGTTTCCATTCTTCAAAAAGGAAAAATCCGATATTGTTTAACCCATAACCAGGGATCAAAGGTTCGGTTCCGATAGTATTACTTCTTTGTTGCATACCCGAAATACCAACCGTACCTTTGAGCCCTTTCCATTCTTTATGATGGATTTTTGCATCTGCAGTCGTGGTATCCAAGGAAAGGTTTAAACCCTGCTTATAATCATATTTATTCACTTGATAAGCAGAAGCGGCTTTAGTGAAAGAATCGATGGAAGGATCTAATAGTGTATCCTTGATCGGCATATATCTATTTTTATCTTCGATCTCTCTACGATTGTTTCTTTGGTAAGCCGCATCTAATTCCACATTCACAAAAGGAAGAATGAAGAAAGCATGCACATGAGTTTTTTGGTGAAGAACTGTCTGGTAAGCGCTCGCGCCTGGAGATTCGTTCGGATTATCATATAAATCTTGTTCTTGGTATCTTTGAAAAGAATCCACATAGAAGTTTCCCCAAGAACCATCCGTTCCCAAAGATGCATTTACGTTTCTTTCATGAAAACCGGTATTGGGAAGAGTTCCCTTTGGAGTAGTGATTCTTCCGGCCTTTCGAGTATCCGTCTGCACTCTATATCCGAAATTTGTATCTTTATGATAACCGAAGAGAGAGAGGGCACCTGCGTCTTGTTTATTATTCGAAAAACTATTTGTGGAAATCGTTCCACCTAATAAAGGAGCACCATCCTTTGCAGTAGGTGCCTTGGAACGGATTACATTAATCACACCTCCCAAAGCATCGGAACCGTAAAGAACAGATCCAGGGCCTCTAACAATTTCCATCTTATCTATATTAAATGCATCTAAATCGACAGTATGATCATCTCCAAACTGTTGCTCTTCTTGCCTTACTCCGTCAGTCATCACCAAAACTCTTTGGCCTGTCAGACCTCGAATTACCGGTTTAGAAGTTCCTGCACCGGTAGTTAAGGTCGCAGTTCCCGGAGTATTTTCCAAGGCAGACATCACGTTCTGCCCTCTTAATCTTTGTAATTGCCTGCCTTCTAAAACCGTTGTGGGTTGTGGAGTGGATAAAAAGTCGGATGCCAAGGTTTTGGCCGTGACGTTGATCGCCACACCTTCTAATAGAGAAGGTTTTAAAACGATATCCAAAACTTTATCCAGATCCTTCACTTCGAATCTTTCCACTTTTAATTCATAATTCGGGGAAGAAGCAACTAACGTGTAACTTCCCGGAGAAACATGTTGGAATTCGAAACTACCGTCTTTGTCGGATCTTGCTACAAACTTGTTTTCCGTAAGGAATAATTTGGCGCCTATAATTGGGCGCCCTTCCGAATCTTTAATAGTTCCTTTGACATTCACATCCAGGGAAAAAACTTCTGAAAAAGGCAAAAATAAGCCAATAAAAACAGATAATAAATTAAATTTATATAAAATACTTTTCATTCTTCCTAAACTCCAGACCTATTAAGGTCGGGTTCTTCATATACAAAATAAAATTCAAAGTCGATCGCGACTGCGAAAGCTATTGAAAACAGTAGATGCAGATAAATTAGGAAAAATAAGGAGGGGCTCGTCCTCTCAAGATCCCCGATCGGGAAATTTGAATAGGAATAAAATCAAAAATTATAAATTCATTATATTCAAGAAGGGGCTGTTTTGATCTCGGAGTTTGGACGAATTCCGCGCCGGAAGTGATTTGAGAATGAAGACAAACAAAACAGGATTCCGAGGAAATTTTGGAGGAGTGTTTTGAGAATATCCCTTTTTCGGATATATCCAAATGTGAGTGGGCGCTGGTAAGTAAAAGTCCGCCACAAAACGCGAACAACGCAAAGAAGGATCTAAGTCCGTTTTTTCGCCTTTTTGCCAAAACTCCCATTTTCTCAATAATGATAAATCGTTATTAATAAGCAATCAATTTTTTGGCCATCTCTTATCTTCGTAAAGGCAAGGAAAATGGCGGCTTATCTGGCTACGCTGAGGTAGGGAAATCTTTCATTTTTCCGCAAAAATCAGTCCTGTAGCTACAACCGATCTGTTTCGCAGTAATCTTATGCCTAGTGTAAAATTCGTTCTTCATGGTTTTCTCGAGTAGGAGTTCAAACAAAAAATGATTCGCATACCAAGGAGGAATACAAGTGATCCGATCTTCCAAGACCGAAGTGTTTTTATCGGTCTGGATAAAAATATGTTCGTGTTTGAATTTCGAAAAGGGGCCGGATTCTTGTGTATCTACAAAACGTTTCCCCGGATCTAATTCAGTATGTAAGGCTACCCAGCGAAAAGAAATCCCGGGAAAAATTTTTACTTTAACAACCGCTTTTGAGCCAGGCTCCAAAGAAGGAGGAGGGGAAATGACTTGTGCTTTTTTAGAAGAGCCTACTAGGGAAGAAAATCCGTCCAGGCCCGCATGAAATTCGAATAATTCAGAGGCCTTACAATCGAATTCGGAACGACAAATGAATATCATGAGAATTCCTGAAATATTATAGAATCAGAATGTTCCTAATTGGTAGCAGAGTTTTCTGTCTTTTTCCAGTAGGCCTTATTTCCTACTGCGATGTTTCTTAATACAGCATCTTGGTTTTTCGGAACCACTTTTGCAGTATAAAGATCTGCTTCGGTCACGGTCCCTTCTCCGAGTAGAGTAGCTGAATTGAAGAAGTATACAGTTGTTCCTTTTTTGAGCCCGTCTATGATTCCTGCATTTACGATCAGTGAATCTTCTTTTACTCTATGCACTTTACCACTTGCAGGAATTAAGGCGAGAATTTTGTCTCTAGCTCTTAAGGTGGCTTCTGCTAAAGCATCTCTACCTTTTGCATAGATCCTAAATTTGCCTAAAATTTTCTCTTCTTTATGATCTCTGAGGCTCCATTCTATACGCAAGTTACCATCCTGGAAGGAAATTTTTCCACTCACGACGAAACGAATATTCTCGCCTCTGGAGTTTTTAATAGAGGAATAGTTTCTTTCCGTCTTGTGGATGGCCCCAGAATAAGGCTCCGATTCTAAACTTTCAGACTTTCTAATATTGTCTAAATCGATATTACGGATTCTTGGATCTGAGTTTAGGAAATGGCGAAGAACTTTTCCTGCTAAAGCGGGAAGGTCCGTATGTTTTGCTAAAAAATCTTCTCCATCCGGATCGAATACGAGGACTTCAGGAGGAGTTCTTCCATAATCTTCTTGGATGCCGAATTCCCCGATCTTAACAAGACCTTCTCTATAACTTAAGGAAGTTTTAAAACCTTCCAAGTTGTTCTCTACGGAATATCCGTATTTTTTATTATCCGGAAATTTATCTCTTAAAAGCAGAAGTAAGTTAAAGTAGCTCGGAAAAAGTCCTCTTCTTTTATATTCTTCTAATGTTAAAACTAAGATTTCAGGGCGATTCGGAAGAAGTTCTTTTGCTCTGATTAAATGATACCAAGCTAAATCATATAAGAATGCATTTTTATTCGCCCTATATCTTTGGAGCCTGTACTCTCCTAAGGTTCTTCTAAGTGAATTTCCCTCTGGTAGGTTTTCCAACGCATATAATTCCGAACGATTTCTGGCGATCGGATCTAGGTCATCTAAGGAGATTAATTTTTCTAAATCGGTTCTGGCTTCTTTAGAGGCAGGATCCTTTTTCAATCTTGCGTACGAGCGTAAGTATAAATATTCCGTGGAATTCGGAAAGAGGCCTAATAAACGATTTAAATATTCTTCCGATTCTTGGTATCTTCCAAAATAGATCCTAGTTTTCGCTAAAAGTTTAAGAGCTTCTTCTTCATTAGGATGTAAAGAAACGGATCTTTCGAATTTTTCGGCAGCTTCCGCAATTTTAGAATCTCGTTTACTACCTTGGGATTTTTCCGCCCAGATCAATAAAAATTTCCCCGATTCTAAAAAGATCCCGGGATCATCGGAAGCTTCCGCTTCTAGTTGATTTCTAAGAGATGAAGCTTTAGTAAAGTTACCATCGAATGCTTCTACTTTTGCCTCTAAGGTTTTGACTTCTTTATTTTTAGGGATCCTCGAATAAGCGGAATGAAATTCGAAACTTGCTTTTTGGGTCTTTCCGGAGGCAAGTTGTACTTCTATATAGATAGGAAATAGATCGGAATCATATCTATCTTCTTCCAAGAAAGGCTTTAGGATCAAAAATGCTTCTTCATAACGTCCTAATTTTGCAAGTGTGATCGCTTTTTCGCGGACTGCTTTTTTGTTTTTGGGCTCTAATTCGAGGACTTTATCTAAAGACTGTAATGCTTCTTTTTCTTTATGAAGTTTTAATGCTGAGTCTGCAAGCCCCAGTCTGGAACGAACAGAAAGAGGATTTAAGTTTACCGCTTCTCTAAACGAATCATACGCTGCAGGATAATTTCTGGAAGCTAATGCTGCTTCTCCTTCTTTGATCCAATCTATGGTTTGTTTGGAAGAAAGGGAGAAGGAAAAAGATAAAACGAGAAGAACCGCAAAATTCCGTAAAAGGAGTTTTAAGCCTAGATGTTTATTTAAGATTTTGGATCCGAATATCATGGCGTAAAAAATCCGGTCTCCGCTTTTCCATTAGAATTCCTGAAAATAGCTTCTACAACCACAGGGACATAGACATCCATTCCTTCTGGATTGATCCTACTTTTGAAGGAAAGAAGATACCTTCTGTCTTTTTTGGAATCTATCCAGCTTCTTAGATTTTTCTCGGTTCCGCCGGAAGGAATTGTTAAGAACTTTCCTCCCGTTTTTTCCGCGATTTCTTTATACACGGAAACTGATTCTCCATTTTCTCCTAAACATAGAAAGTAGATAGGGATATCATGAGCCACCGCGAAACGAATGATCTTTGTAGGTGAAAATTGTGTGAATGCCGCTTTAGAATCTTTTCCGGAAACGATTGCTACAATTGCTCTTGGACCTAAACTATCCAATAGATCCGTGATCCCTCTTTGCAATGATTTCCCGATTTGAGATTCTTCTTCCGGGACAAAGGAGCGTAACGCTTTCAGGATATCATACATACTTTTTCCGAAAGGGTAGGCGGTTTGAGTGTCTCTTCCGGAGCGTAGAAGTTGGATTTTATCGTCTACTCTGATCTCTGATAAAAAAGGACGGATCGCTTTCTCTATTGTAGCATAAGAATCAGATACGATTTGAGAATTTTCCGCAACGATAGAAACACTAACTCTGTTATTATATTTTTTCATATCGGTTAAACCGATTAAAGGAGAAAGATTGTCCATCTCATAGATGCGGAAAGAATCCCTAGGAATTGCTTTTACTGGAACCCCATGTCTATCTTTCGCATGAAGAACTAAAGAGACATCAGGATAATCGGAACTAATAGTTCTTTCCACAATCAGATCCAAGTTGGAAGAAAGTTGTCCTTTGGGAGAAAAGGACTCAATCCTATGTCTGTTAAAATCTGCAACAAACATGGAGCCGGTATAATCAAAAGTAACGGAAAATGCTTGGTCGAAATTTCGGACCGTATTTTTGGAATCCTTAAAATTATCAAAACCCGACCAAGTTTTAGAAACGGAATCGTATATAAAAAGTCCTGCGGTTTCATCCGCGACTACTACCTTATTGTCTTTAATAGAAAGGTTTCTGGGTCTTTTGAAAGAAGGATTGTTGATCTCTTTTAAAAAGTTTCCTTCGTGATCGAACACGACGAGTCTTTTGTTTCCTCGATCTGCTACGAAAATTTCTCCACGATTATTAACTTTGATACCCGCAGGTTGTTTTAAGATCCCAACACCTATCTCTTGGAGAGGTTCCCCTGTTCTGGAAAGTTTTTGGATCCGATTATTCCCCATATCGGAAACATATAAAAATCCTTCCTTGGTAAAATAAAGTCCTGCCGGTCCGTGAAAACTTCCGGGGTCTTTTCCAGTAGACCCAAAACGATTTACATAAGTGCCTCTGGTATCAAATTCATAAATTTTATCTCCAGCATAATCCGCTACGAAGATAGATTTACCTCGGATGCTGATCCCGACCGGCCCTTCTAAATTTCTACCGAATGAACCTTTGAAATTTTCGACCGGAAAACCGTTTGCATCGAATTTTACAATATTAGCTGTGTCGAAACTTACTACGTAAAGATATCCTTCTTCATCTACCGCTAAGTCAGAAGGATTCCTGAAGCGAAATCTTCTTAGATCATCTCCGAAAATTGATTTATAATATTCTAAATTATCTTTTCTATTTCCGCCGCCTAGTCTGTATCTAAGCGCATCTAAACGATTTTTGCTGATCAAATCTAGTTTATTAGAAGATTCTAATTGTTCCAATTCGGAAAGACTTTCCTGCCAATCTCCGCTAAGATAATATGCTTCCGAGAGAAAGAACTTTGGATGAACGAAATCCGGTTTGATGGAAAGGGAACGGACAAAATTCTCTCTGGCAGCCGCGAATTCTCCCTTATTATAATAAGCGAGACCTCGCTTGAAGAATGTTCTGGCTTCTTTTTCTTTTAGTCCGAAATTGGGTAGAGGTTCGGACCATCCGGATTGGGTGAGAATTCCTAAGAGTAGAATGAAAACTAGAAGTTTTGTTTGCGTATGTCTCCCCATTCTAATCCTCTCAGTCGATAGAACAGCTTAAGAGACATAATTTCAACCCATTTTTCAGGCCTTCTATTAGGGTTTTATCACTCTTGCAAGCGATTTAAGGCCATGATTTTGTAGGAGCTCCTACAAGCTGGCAGTAATAAATTAGATTGTGGAAATCGGCGTTTTATGAAAATGTCCGTTTTTCTCCACCGCTACGCTCCGGCCCCCACCCAAATCGGGCGGGGCCCGAGATCCCTACCAAGTCGGAGTTCCTACATAGAAAAAATCATCATTACAAGACTGCGGCAGAGATACGAAGGGGAAGTCCGATCGCAGCGACTTAAGATTGGCCTTCAGCCACCGACTCGTCAAAGACGGTCGTCTTCTCGCTCCCTATGGGTCGCTGCGAAGGGACCGAAGCGATAGCGAAGCCCGTAGTAGCTCGGTCTGAGCGAAGCGAAGGGCCGCCCTAAAAATTATCCGAGTCTTCTTTTGACTGAGAATCTTTCTTTTAGATTGGATGAAGGGGAATTGCCCGTAGGGGAGAGCCAGGCGTTTTTCCAGTTGGAATGCCATTCGGACCATTCGTTGCGGACGGATTGGTTTTGTTGGAGTTCCTCTTCGACCTCTCTCATCAATCGGTCCAATAAGATCACATAGTTTCTGAATCGCAGGGCCAGGTCGGTGTTTGAGGAAAGTTCCTGCATGGTTTTCATATCGGCCCGAGAGGGTGGGAAGAGGCATTTTTTCTCGGAATTTTAGGGCGGAAATAAAAAAGAAATCGGGCTGTTAGCCTGCGAGGACAGCTACATGGGCTTCTACACTTTCGGCCAAAGCATCCAGGTCGTAACCTCCTTCTAAGAAGGAAATTGTTTTGGCACCGATCTGATTTGTTGCGGATAATATTAAACGTGTGAATTCTGCGAATGCATTTGTGCTTAGGTTCATACCCGCTAATGGATCTCTTCTATGTCCGTCAAATCCTGCTGAGATTAATACATACTCTGGTTGGAATTCCAACATGGAAGGCACCACCGTTTCTTGGAAATAATGCAGGTATTCTTTATCTCCTGAGCCCATTGGCAACGGGATGTTTAATGTAAAGTTTTCTCCTCTTCCTTCTCCTCTTTCATGGATTGAACCTGTTCCGGGATAATATGGATATTGATGTAGTGAAGTGAAGAATACTTTGTCTGAGTCGTAAAATATTTCCTGGGTTCCGTTCCCATGATGCACATCCCAATCCAGTATATAAACTTTTTCCACTCCTTGTGTAAGAAGATAACCAGCGGTGATGGCTATATTATTTAGCAAACAAAAACCCATGGACCTTCCTGTTTCTGCGTGATGTCCTGGCGGTCTTACGAGCGCGATCCCTGATTCTATTTCATTGGATCGGATCTTATTTACGAGATCCACTCCGCTCCCGGCCGCTAAGAGTGCAGCATCGAAACTGGATTCTGAATATGGTGTGTCTCCGTCGAAACTTCCTCTTTTCCCTTGGATGACTGAAAACCTTTCTCTATGTCGATGATCATGTACAGACTCGATCAGTTCTAACGGTAATTTATTCGGTTTAATCCAATGCATGTCCTTAAAATAGGAGGTCTTATGTAGTCGATTGAGTATGGATTCCAATCTTTGAGGGGATTCAGGGTGGAATGTCCCGGTATCATGCAGCAAAAATGTATCGTCATAGGCGTAGCCGAGTTTCATTTTCTTCTCCCGTTTTTTGTTGGAAGTCCTACAAAGAGGACAAGTACCGAGGTCTCCGGTTCGATATTATAATATAGACCCGGAGTAAATTTGTGCGCAAACCGTTTTCACTTTTTCCTATCTTAGTTCTTACCGCTTTTCCGGTCTGTGCAGAGTTCACTATTCCTTATCCCGAGAATTCTAATAAAAAGGAAATTCCTGTTTTAGAATCGTCTCCGGAAATGAAAACCAAACCCCAATCTGTTTCCAAAGAAAAGGAGAAGAAGGAGATACGACTTTCTTCCAGAAACACTCAGGAGGAAAGCGAAAAGGAAGCTCCAAAAGAGAAACTTAAAAAGTTTTTTACAAGGTCTACGAGCAAGGGGACTTATGGAGATCGTCCTAAATTCTATCGTGGTCTTTATGTGAATAATTCTTTAGTTTCGGATAAGTCCCGTAAGAATGAATGGGAGTCCTTATTAAAGGATGCTTCCGATTACGGAGTGAATGTTTTAGTGATCGATCTCCAACCTAAAACTCCTTCTCCGGAAGAGATCTCTCGTATTAAAGGAATGGGTTTTTATCCCGTGGGAAGATTGGTAAATTTCGACGGCGGCCTTAAGACTAAGTATCCTAGTCCTGAAAGATTAAATTCTATTTTGGGTTATGTTAGAAAGGCATGTCTTTCCGGATTTCCGGAAGTTCAATTGGATTATATACGTTATGCGGATGTTACTGATATAGATCTTTCTTTGAAGGAAAAATATAATAATATCAACGAGATTGTGACAAGGATTCGTGGGGAAGCGAATCAATGTGAAAAACTTCCTTACTTAGGTGCGGATATTTTTGGTAGAATTCCATTTAATCGTGACGATCAGATCGGGCAGAAGGTGGAAAATTTCGCTCAGCTTGTGGATGTGATCTATCCTATGTTATATCCTTCTCATTTTTACGGCCAACCTGGTCGTATCGCAAATCCTTACCAAACTGTTTATGATGGTTTGAAAAATACTAGAAAAAGATCTTTATCAACAACGAAAGTGGTCGGTTGGATCCAAGGTTTTGGAATGAGTCTTGGTCCTTCCGGAAAATCTTTGAAAGATTATATCAAGGCTCAGATCGAAGCAAGTGTGGATAGCGATAGCGACGGTTTTGTTGTCTGGAATATCGTAGGAAAATACGGAGATACTTTTAGAGCGATCGAGGAAAGTATACAGAATGGAAAGTTGAAGATAGAGGATTGATATGTAAATCGCCATGTTGGAATTCCAACATCGCGATTCTAAAGCCCTAGATCTTTCTCTAATATTAGAAGATCCTTATCTCCCGGAACATTCTTGGGTCTATGTAATTTATATGCCTGAATAGATTCGATCGTTTTCGTTCTCAAGAAGTTTGCTTCTTCACTGATCGTGCTGGACTTTGCTCCACCTGAAAGTTCCATATATCTCTTACCGAATAGAAGTGAAGTGAGTCTATGAAGTCTATAATCCGTGATATTATCCAGGCCCGCTTCTTTTAAAAGTTTTTGGGCGATTTCCCAAGACTTTTCCTGACGATTTCTGAGTTTGGGTTCTTCTTCAGGAGAGACACTTCCTTTTGGTCTTTTGCTCGATGAATAAGAAACATATAATTTATAATAAGTCTCTGCACTTCTGATCAAAAGTTCGTAATCCGTTTTAGAAAGTCTGAATCCTTCTCTGGCAACTTCTTGTGCTCTTTCTAATTCTTCCGGAACAAAACTGTTCTTGGAAAAACTAGGAGCCTGGTCCGCTTTACAATTTAAGAAGGAAACATATTCCCTGGAAAATCGGATCATGTCCTGGTCTGAATCGAATCTGGATCTTTTTTTCCAAGCGGATGAGAACTCAGCTCCGGCACTCATTGGCAGGATGCCTGAACACACGGGTTCTTTTGAATCCACTCCAGCTTCGTTCAAATACAACATTCCTAATCTGTAATGTGGCACTGGAGACATCGGATCTAAACGAATTGCCTTTCGAAAAGATTGGATCGCTTCCGGGATCTCATCTCTTGTAAAATGATAATCACCGGTTTTACGTTCTACTAATGCAGGTCCGCTTAATTCGGAAGATACCGGATAGGCAACAGTCAGTACCTTCTCCTTTGCCATTCCTAAATATCCGACACCCCTTAATTGTTTTCCCGTGAAAGCAGTTTGGAAGATGGATTTAACTTCTATTTGCCCTACGATACTTCCGTCTTTGAATGTTTCATGATCGAAGTCTTTTTCGATCAGGTAGAGTATCTGTCCCGGACGAATACCTGGATCATGATGTACTTTGACCGTAACTATATCCGGTCTCGTATCGTATCCTAATTCGAAACGTTTGTATTTTCCCTCATATTCGATCGGTTTGACCTTATCGAACATAATGGTCTCCCCGACTAAGACCATTTTTTCTTTTCTGGGCATTCCATCTTTTCCTGTATTTTTAGGCATTCCCACATCTCGGAACGCATATACGAATTCTTTGGAGAAGATGGAAGAGGAAAAGGCGCAGAGTAATAGTATGATTACAGGTCGGGTTAGGGCCATACTTTATTTTCGGCCGGATTGGAGTATAGCAATAGAAATTTTAAGGTTTGGGCGACCCCTCGCTTTGCTCGGACCGCGCTGCTACGACTTCGCGCATTCACGCTCATCCTGGCAAAGCCAGGACTAAAGAAAGGTCTGCGCATCGCTGTCGCGGTTCGTTAGACCAATATCTTATTAAAGTTCTCTATGACCTGGTACTTATGTTTCGCCTGGGGATGGTTTCCCGGACGAGAAACTATGATAGGTCTGACTCCCGCTTGGAAAGCTGCATCCGCTTCTTCTTTTATGTCAGTAAAGAATACGATAGAGCTTGGAGACAAAGAAAGTTTTTCGGCTATCTTAGTATAACTTGCGGCTTCTTTTTTTCCGCCTACAGCAGTATCGAAATAATTTTCGAAATATACCGTAAGATCTCCTGCTTCACAATATTTATAGATCAGAACCTGAGCTTCTACACTTCCCGAAGAATATACGGCAGCACGTTTTCCTGATCTTTTGATCCTTTCCAAAAAGAGAGGAACGTCTGAGAAAATTGTACTTTTAAGTTCACCGGATTCATATCCTTTTTTCCAGATCCTTCCTTGGATCTCTTTCAAAATCCCTAATTTACGATCTTTGGATACTAGGTATTTGCAGAATTGGGTAAGTGATTCCGGAGAATTGGAAACTTCTTCCGTATATTCGTTTTCGTTTTTGGAAGCAAGGATCAGTTCCTCGGCGAAATTTGTTTCCGCCGAGGTTTCAGAGAAGAACGGTTTAAAGTTTTGGACCGAGTAGGGGAATAAAACCTTATGCACGAATTCTATCGGCGTGGTTGTACCTTCTATATCAAATAAATATAACTCGGTGTTTTGTTCTTCCAATTATGCTGTCCTTTTGATCCTGTTAGCTTCTGCTGCCAGTTCTTCGTGCATCTTTTGTTCGTCATGTTTGAAATTTTTCAGGATATAAAGCCATGCAAGTCCACACGGTATCCAGAATAGGATGGCGATCGTAAATGCTTGTGTTCTATCCGGCAAAACTGTAAGGATCAATGCCGCCATTGCAGGTCCAAGCCCGTTTCCGAGATTGTCAGTCAGATTATAGAGTGCAAACATGGAAGATCTACTTTTTGGAGGATTGACATTCATGATCAATGCTCTTACGTTTGGTCCTGTTACTGAAATAATAATACCCGTAAGTATATTAATAAAAATGAATGCAGGACTTCCTGCTACGCTACCTGCATGTAATAAGTAAACGGTAGGAAGAATTCCGATCAAGATCATGCTCCCACAAAAGATTGGTAATAATGTCTTGTTCGTATCGTATATTTTTTGGCCTACAATCCCACCGAAAAAGGTTCCGATAAAGATCCCAACCGCGGCAAAGATTACCATGGCTGAGGCTGAATCTTTCGGCATTCCGTATTGGAATTCGTAATAATCGTTCAAGAATACGAAGAATACTCCCCAAGGCACGCAACCTGGGATCCCTTGAAGGAAAATACCGATATTACTCTTGGTGGCAAAAATCGTACGAATATCTTTCCATGTTAAACGAACGGATTCTGAATTAATGTCTGTGGAAACATTTGCCAGCTCCTTTTCCTTTCCGCCTCTAACCGGTTCTTTACAGAATAATCCATAAATCAGCATAAATAGGAAAGAAGGGGCAGCCATATAAATAAAACTTAGTCTCCATCCATTGATTGGATCTTCAGTTCCTAAGGTTCCTCCTACCAATTGTCCGAGTCCAACTCCGAGTCCCATAGAAAGAGAAAGATAACCGGCAGCGGTAGAACGGGACTTGTCAGAAAAATAATCTCCTACTAGAGAGAATAGAAGAGGGAAACTTCCTCCTAAACCGAAACCTGTAAGAGTTCTGAGGATTAAAAATTCTTCGTAATTTCTTGCGAATCCGGAAAGAAGACAAGGGATCTCTCCCAATAATACCGTTCCGATGACTAAAGGTTTTCTTGGAAATCTTTGGGTAAGATAACCCATATAAACCGAAACCAATCCTCCTAATACGAAGAAACAAATCGGGATCAGTCCTCCCAATTTCCAATCGATCTCTTTTTGGTCAGTGATCCCGAAAGAGCCTGCTATATTTCTGAGGTTCGGTGCGATCAGGTTTTGGTCCGCGAATAGAAAGAAGGCCATTCCCATGATCATCCAAAAGGCGAGGATCGCGTTTCCTCCATGGGCGGCAAGTTCGCCTAATCCGAAATATCGAAGCAGGCTTTTTTCCGAGGTCGGTTGAGACATCCAATTCTCTCCACTATGTTTCTGTTTGATGCCTCTCTTCTATAAGAAGCACGTAAAGCGACAGATTGGTGAAGGGAAAAGGAATCGGCAACGAAAATGTGATTTTACTGTCAGAGGTTTGTGAGAAAGAACGGTCCCATTTTAGTCCTAGAACATCCTCTTTCTTCTGTTTTGGAATAAATACTTGACCCGACGTTTACTTGTCTATAGCTTCGGTCCGACTACGAGGGATGCCGCCCTAACTTAACTGGAGCCAAACAGCATGGCCTACCAACATAAAGAATTTTTCTTCCAATCTTCCAGAGACAATACCAAATTATACGGTCAAGCATGGACCAAGTCCGGAGCCAATCGTGTAATCGTTTTTTGTCATGGATTCGGAGAACATAGCGGTAGGTATTCCAACCTCATCCAATATTTTAAGGATAGTGATGTAAACTTTTACGGTTTGGACCTAAGAGGCCATGGCAAATCCGAAGGTAAAAGAGGTCATGCTTCCGGTTTTGAAGCATTTGTAGACGATCTCGCTGACTTCGTGCAAGAGGTCCGCAAAAAAGAACAGAAAGATAAGATCCTACTTTTAGGACATTCCATGGGAGGAGTGGTAGTCATCCGCTACGCCTTAGAAGGTATCAATCAGGATTATATCTATGGAGTCGTTGCTTGTTCTTCCGCATTAAAAATCCCTACTACTCCATTCCAAAGATTCCAGATCTCTGTGGCAGGTTTCTTACGTAAGATCGCGCCTTCTACCACTCTGGATGCAAATTTGGATACAAGTTTGGTGAGTAGAGACCCGGAAGTGGTCCAAGCTTATATTGATGATCCTATGGTTCATGGTAAAATTTCATTCTCTATGGGTTACGAATTGTTCCAACAGGGTGGGATCGCGAATAGAAAGGCAGGAATCCTAAGAACTCCTATCCTCATTCTACACGGTTTAGCGGATGGGATCGCCGATCCTGCCGGAAGTTTGGAATTCTATAATCATTTAGTTTATAAGAATAAAAGAATGAAGACTTACAAAGGTTTTTATCATGAACTTATGAACGAACCTGTGGGAGAAAGAGATAAGGTCCTCAAGGATATCAAAGAATTTATGGATTCTCTGGTTCCGGAAAGAACAAAGTCTTCCGCCAAAAAGCCGAGCGTCAAGAAGGTCGCAAAATCGAAACCTTCTCCTAAAAAGAAAGCAGTGGCAAAGAAGAAGTAACTAAGTCCGCTTTTTTATTCTTTTCTTAACCTATAAGTGATCGTAAAAGAAAGGAAAAATAAGAAAGAAAGAATTCCAATCACACCATAAATCGTTTTCTCAGCAGAAACGAATATACTTCCATTATTGATCTCTCTTTCCTGGTTTGCAGTTTCGTTGATCGGTTCTCCGCCGATCACGGAAAGAGTGATCTCATACTGAGGACCTGCATAACTTACGATATTCGAATTCACATCGGGAGGAGCATCCACGGAAACAGGGCGTGTTCCCTTCTGCCCGATAAAAGAAACTTGCATGTCCTTAGGTTTAGAGAAGATCACCTTCTCTCCTTCTTGGTTCTCGAATAAGAGCCTATCCTTAAATTGAGTAGGGGATAGATTATTGGAAGGGATCACATAACTCACAAATAACTGAGAAGTTCCGGGAAGGATCGCTCTATCAATCACCCAACCGTTTTTTCCTTTAGTCAATTGGATTGGGATCGCCATTTTATTCGTGCTCTGGGTCAACTGAGCGCTTACCTCTAAAGCTCCTTCTGGCACATAAACTTCTAACGGATCATTCGGGTTTTGAAAACTTTTAGGTGGAATCGTATTATTGGTAAGAATAGATACTTTAGAAATTACTAATGCTTCTTTTTCTCTCACTACTTGTAGAAGGGATTTTGTTTTAACTACGGAACGATCCAGGGTCTTATCGTAAACTGTGACCTCCTGTGGTCGGGACCTCATCATAGGCACCGGAGGGATCATCTTATTATAATTTACTCCGTTATAGGTCACTTGTAGTAGGATGGGGAGTCCATCAGGAGCATTGATCTTAGGAAGTTTGAAACTTCCTCTAACTGGACCCTGGTCAGGAAGAGGTAAAGGCATCATCTGTCTTTCTAAGGCGAAGAGGCGGATCCCTTCTGCGGACCCTGGTCCGCCTGTGCTTCCATTTTTGAGGACAATCTGTAGTTCTAATTCCTCCCCAAACAAGGGAGATAGGCTAAAACATATAAAAAGAGAAAAGAATAGGATTAGAAATTTATTCTGCATGGGACCGATTCCAATGTTTCTTATCCCCTGAAAAAGGGAAAGTCTTTCCGTTCTGATTCTTGAATCCCAAAACTCTAAAATTGTGGACGAATGCGGGGAATTTCGTTAGAAAGGATGCCCAAGAATGATATAAATAGAAAGAGGCTGCCTTGAAATTATTCAAAAGAATCCTTCTGGTGTTATTAAGTGTTTTCGCTTTATTACTTCTGCTGGTTTATTTTTCCACATTCCATCCATCCGATTTGGAATCAGTACAAGTAAAATGTGAAGAAGGTGCTCCGAGTCTAAAGTTTTCAGAACCGGTTAAGGTACTCTCTTGGAACATACAATATTTCGCAGGTAGAAATCGTGTATTTTGGTATGATGTTCCGGATGAAACCGGACCGGATACCGGGCCATCCAGAGAAGAAATAGAATCTACTCTCAAAAAAGTTGCGAATGTGATCTTAGAAAGAGATCCTGATTTTGTTCTATTCCAAGAAGTGGACGATGGAGCTAAAAAAACTTACTCTGAAAATCAGTCAGAACGGATTCTGCCTCTACTTTCGGATAAATACCCATGTCAAACGGAGGCGTTCTATTGGAAGGCAGGATTTGTTCCTCATCCAAAGATCATGGGTTCAGTCGGAATGAAACTGACTATATTCAGTAAATATAAAATTCTTTCTGCTTCTCGCCATCAACTTCCTACTCCTCCTGCAGATCCTATCACTAAACAATTGCAATTAAAACGTGCGATCTTAGAAGCCTCTATAGATGTAAAAGATAAAAAACCTTTGGTACTTTTGAATACACATTTGGATGCATTCTCTATGGGAACGGATACAATGCAAAGACAGGTTGCATTTATAGAGAGTTTATTGGAAAAATTGGATTCTGAAAAATCGGAATGGGTCTTGGCAGGGGATTTTAATCTTCTTCCTCCCGGATTTTCCAAAAAACAATTACATCCTAACGGAGCTTATTATTATAGCGACGACGAGGAAATTTCTCCCTTATTCAAAAAATGGAATTCGACTGCAAGTTTGGAAGAATTGAACGGCCCTAACCGGGAAAAATTTTTCACTCATGTGCCTAACGATCCTCAGATCGCAAAACCGGATAGAACTATAGATTATATATTCTATTCTAAGGGCTTAATTAAGAAAGAATACTTAGTGTTAAAAGAAGGTGAGGCTTCCGAATCCAGTGATCATCTTCCTTTAGAGACGACCTTCTCCCAGGAATCTCGTTAATCTGGTCGGACAAATCCTTGCTCTTTTCTAAGAGGGCAAGAATTTGGAAAAAAACGAAAGATAGGGCATTATGAGACCGTTTAAAATTCTGGGAGTGCAGCAGATCGCAGTCGGCGGAGATAGTAAGGATAAACTCAAAAAATTTTGGGTGGATACTCTCGGATTGCAAAACATCGGTTCTTTTAGAAGTGAAAAAGAGAACGTAGATGAGGATATCCTACAGATGGGCAAAGGACCCTACGCTGTAGAAGTGGATATCATGGAACCTGTGGATCCAAACAAAAGTCCCAAGGTGAATGATCCTAAACTAAATCATATCGGGCTTTGGGTGGATGATATTCACAAAGCAGTAGAATGGTTGAGCGCACAAGGAGTTCGTTTTACTCCTGGTGGGATCCGCAAAGGTGCAGGTGGTCATGACGTTACTTTTATTCATCCGAAAGGAAATGAAGAATTTCCACTTTGTGGAGAGGGAGTTCTTGTGGAGCTCGTGCAAGCTCCTAAAGAAGTAATCGAAGCTTTAGGCTGAAGATCAAAAAAAAGGATCTCTTCGGAGATCCTTTTTTTATATTAAGATTACTTAACGCCTTGCAGGAAGTAAGTGTGCATCGGGCCTTTTCCTTTTACCTCGATCACATTCCTATCTTCGAAATTATATTTATCTTTTAAAGAAAGATAAACGGATTCGGAAACATGGATCCTTCCTGTAGCTCCATGAGATTCCATCCGAGAAGCAGTATTCACTGAATCACCCCAGAGATCATACACGAATTTATTCTTTCCGATTACCCCCGCAACAACCTCTCCGGTATGAAGTCCGATACGAACATTAAACTCGAATTCTAATTCAGGTTTTAATTCGTTCAAACGATTTAACATATCGAGTGCTGCCTGGGCCGCTTTATGGGCATGGTCTTCCGTTGGAACTGGAATACCGCCTGCTAACATATAACAATCGCCTATTGTTTTAATTTTTTCTAATTTATATTTGTCGGCGATCACATCAAATTCCGTAAAAATACGGTTTAAGATCTCCACTAGTCTAGTAGGAGTTTGGATCTTAGTAGTGAGTTTAGAAAACCCGACTATATCCGCAAAGAGTACGGTAGAAGAAGGGAAATAATCAGCGATAACACCTTCTCCCCCTTTTAAACGATCTGCGATACTTCTGGGAAGGATGTTTAAGAGAAGATTTTCGGACTTTTGTCTTTCTTCTTCTATACTCTTGTTCAGGACTTCGATCTTTTCCAAAGAGTCTTTTAATTCTTTGTTTCTTTTGGAAAGTGTTCTATAGGCATCCGCGTTATCCACACCGATCGCCACATAGTTTGCCAAGGTCCTGAGAATATTCAACTGGTTGGGCTGGAATGCATTTTTAGAATAACTATGAACCGTAAGGATCCCGATCAGACGTTCTTCTACCTTAAGTGGGAAGTATAATGCGGATTGGGAATTTTCTCCGAAATGTTTTCTGATATCAGATAAATAATTCGGAAAATCTTTTTCGATATCCAGAGTGATCAGTTCTTTCTGTTGTTTTACACAATAGGAAGAAGGATTATCTTCTTCTAAAGAATCCACGGATGGAGCCGGTACATATCTTCCGTCTATTACGCAAAACTTATATTTGATCTCTTTTTTTTCTTCGTCGTAAGTTCCGAATGCGAGAACATCCATTGGAACGATCGACTTGGTATTCTCATAGACTGATTGAATGATAACTTTAGGTTCGAGGGAAGAAGTGATGATCTTTCCGATCTCTGTTACAAGTTTGAGGTCCATATAAGCGGCCTCTAACATTATATTAGAATCGGTTAATGCTTCTTGGGTTTTGAGAAGTCTATGCTGGGTGGAGTCCCCGATCTTCATAATTTTTGAAGATTGTTTGAGAAGGGACTCGTAGGATCCAACTAGGGTTTTTAATTTTAGTTTAGGATCCTCTTTTGTATTCGAATCTTCTAAAAAAGACTGAGCATCCGAGAGAAGTTTAAACTCCTGCTCGAAAAAAGTATTCTGCTCTTTTGAATTCGAAGTTTCGTTCTTTTCCACTTGTTCCGCACGAAAGAAATCTTATTTATAAGATTTCATTTTGAAAGGCAGGGACAAATCGGAAGAGAATTCTTCTCCGGTTTCCTGCATGTCTTCATCGTCTTCTTTATAAAGCCACTCGACTTCTACCTTTCCACCTTTGTCATGATATTTCTGGAGATTGTCCAAAATATCCATGATCACTTTGGAAGAACTGGTATTAAAATAATCCATTTGAAAACGGAACTGGATCTGTTTGTTTGCAGTTTGGATTGCAGACAACCAATCAAAGACCGGTTTGTAAAACGCCATTGCGTTTTCCGGATAAGATTCTCCGATAATTTCCGCGAGCCCCTTGTCCGATTCTAAGATGATTTCCGGTGAAGTTTTAGTCTGTTGTATATGTAAGGATTCCATGATTAGTTTTCCTTCGTAAAGAATGCGGAGATTGTAAAAAAGGATAGTTTGTTATCCAATTTGTCGAAACGAAACACCAGAGGTCCGTCTGACTTCCTGGCGATATCGATTAATCCCACACCTGCTCCTTTGCTATCTTCCGGCCTCTCCGATCTAAGTTGCTGTTGGTAGAAGGACTTTAATTCGTCCTTACTCATGGAGTTGATTTTTTGGATCCTTTCGGTCAAAAACTCGATCTTCTCGTTTAGTACCAAATTTCCCGAAGCAACATGGTAGCCAACCGAATTTTCCCTAACTATGAGGATCCCTACGCCTGCATCTTTCTGCTCTTCGTTGATTTTTCGCTCGGCGGAGTAGTGCAGCATATTTTGCGCTAGTTCAATAAATACCGCGAAAATTTTCTTTATTTTGGATTCCGTGCTCAAAGAAGTCCGGATCATAGATCCTAATTCAGTTAGAACTTCCTGGGACAGCCTGCCCTTAAAGGATACGAGCAGATTGTATTCGCTGGTTTCCTGATAAGTCTTAAATAGATTTACGACTTCATTTTCCATCTTCAGCATCTTCCTTTTTCAGAAACATCTCCTTATCTTCCTCCCAGTATTACACCGACTAGTGTTATGTCGTCCCGTTGAGCCTCTCCATTTTGATGGGCTAACAGGAAGGATTCTAAACGTTCTTTTTGTTCTTCACAGGAAAGATGTTCTATCCCGCTTAAGAAGTTTAACAATCCTTTGGTACCAATTTTTTGTCGGTCCGGATTTGGCTGGTCCATAAAGCCGTCCGTGGTTAAGTAAACACTCGTACGTATTCCTTTTTCCAAGGGAATGGAGTGTGTTGTAAATTTTCGCGTTTCTTCTTTTTGCCTTCCGCCGATCGAGAATCTATCACCTTTAATTTCGGTCAAGACTCCGCCTTTTCCTATAAAAATAGGCCGTTTTGCTCCCGCAAAGTATAAATTGTTTCCTTCAATCTTTAATAAACAAAGATCCATTCCGTCTCTGGAATTTGTTTGGTCCATGTCTTGTTTGAGGGCCTGCCTTACTTTTTTATGCAATTGTTCTAAAATAGAACCTGGATCGGTGATACCAATTTCGTTCACAATCTGATTGAGCAAAGTATTTCCAATCATGGACATAAGAGCTCCCGGAACTCCGTGACCGGTACAATCGACGGATGCGATATATATTGTATCTTCCTGTTTTGAAAACCAGTAAAAATCTCCGGATACTATATCTTTGGGACGGAATACCACAAAATAATCGGAAAGTGCACTTCCTAATACTTCAGAAGAAGGTAAAATAGCCTGCTGGATATTCAATGAATATGTAATACTGTCCGTAATATGCTGGTTTTTTAATGCCAGATCGTCGTTAGCCTGAGCTAATTCTTTGGTTCTTTCTGCTACTTTACTTTCCAAATTCGCATAAAGTAATGCGTTATCAATGGAGATCGCCGCCTGGGAAGAAAGAATGGAGATAGTCTGCAGTCTATCCGAAGTGAATGCCGCCTCGGAAAGATTATTCTCCAAATATAATATACCAATCAGTTCTCCCTGCTTGATGATAGGGGAACATAGAACGGATTTTGTTTTCCTTTCTTTAATATACGGATCTTTATTGAACTTCTCGTCCGCGAACGCGTTACGCAGCACCAGGTCCTCTTTGGTCCTTTCCACATAGTAAATAACGCTGATAGGTATATTTTTACTCTCTTGGATTGGGATCCCTTGAAGAACTCTGATCTCGTCGTCGGTTGTGCTACCTTCTGCTTCTACGAAAAGTTTTCCGTCCCTTCTTAGGATCATGACTCCTTTTTCTGCGCCCACATTCTCGATGGAGATCTGCATTAAAGTATCCAATAAGGATTCTAATTTGATCTCTCCGGAGATTGCAGTGGAACTTTTTAGAATGGATTGGAAATCCAGGGTTTGTCCGGAATATACTTCCGTAGCAGAAGCTGTTCTTGTGCTTAAAGTCCCGATCGTGCGCGTGGTGCGGAAAGTGTCCCTTCCTCCTTTTTCTCGGATGAATTCCGGGAATTGGGCTTTTAGAAGTTCCTGCTTTTTAATCGCTCCCCATCTTCCGTACTTTTGGTAAGCCTCTGCGATGTACTGGGAACCGATCTTGATACTTCCTTTGGAGAACCAGAACTTTGACGCAAGTTCTGCAGCTAAAGCTTCGTCATTATAATATTCGTTTTTACCCGCAAGCTGAACCGCTTGTTCGTATGTTTTAGCAGCTTTCCAGTTTTTGTATTCTAATCTTGCAAGTTCGGCTTCTACCAAAAGGAATTTGTGCTCAAAGTTCTCAGGAGCATTTTCAGCAAGAACTTTCAGTTTCTGTTGGTTCTTCTTGATCCTTTCTAAGAACTTCGCTTTTTGTTCTTGGGTAGAAAGTTTATAGTTCGCAGCCATCGCTAAAGAATATAGATAAGCATGTTCTTCTACTGCGATCTGGCCGGAAATGAATCCAAGCATACTTTCGGATTCTTCTAATTCTTTTAATGCACTTTCCGATTCTCCATAGCTGAGAAGTGTTCTTGCCTTCATGATCTTGAAAAGACAAACAGGGAAAGGACTTTGGTGAGAATTACATAATTCTATATAATTCTGCTCGCTCATATCATCGATGGAGAATTCAAGTTGAGAAGAAGTTTTTCCTCTTAGATTGGAAACTACCAGTGCAGATGCGAGAACGGTATCGATCGCTAGGTTGTTTTTTACCTTTCGAGTGAATTTTAAAAGCCCGTCTATTTTAGGTTTTACTAATTCTAGATTTTTAGATTGAAGGACCACGTTGACTGCATCATTCATTGCGCAGTAACCGCCGTGCAGGAATTCCCCGGACTCTAAACTTGCCTGGATCCCTCTATGATTGATCTCTTCCGAATATTTTAAATGTCTTACGAAGGGAGTGGTATAGTTTGCAAGAATATTAGCCGCTTTGGTGATCCCGCTCGGGTTCTTATATTTCTCACTCACTTTAATTGCAAGTTCGGCGAATTCGTAACCTCTTCTATATTGTTGGAATCCCGAAGTGAGAAGGATCGCATACATAGAATATCCGTACGGATCGGAAAGGTTTCCATATTTCAAGAATAGGTTTACCATTTTTAAGGAAACGATCGGAAAGAGTGATAATGCAAAATTATAAACGGTAGGAATGGCGCTGATCAAAAGATTCACTGCCATGATCTGTTCTTGTTTTTGGATCAGTGGGAGGTCCAACAAGGAGTCTACAGTCTTTTCTTCTAAAGCCTTATTTACGATCTCTATCTCTTCTCCAGTTACTTTTTCATGATCTGTTTCAGGAATATCCACACCTAAAGGTTGGAGTGCCTTGATGATCATAGGAAGAGCCAAATCGAATTTTCCAAGAGCGGAATATTGGATGATAAGAAGGTTACAAGCATCCGCTTTTTCAATCGGAGATCTTGCATATTTTAAAAGTGTATCTATAGTTTTTTGAGAATCGTCGAAATTCCCAGTGAGATATTGAGTTTCTCCCAATTCCCTGAAGATAGAATAACAAAGTTCATACTTCGCATTCCAAAGAGCATCATCTCCTTGAGAAGCCTCAGGCAAAAGGAAAAGTAATTCTCTCGCTTTTGCTATATAAGAGAGAGCAGGTTTGTATGCTGTGGAATTTTTGGCCTTCTTCCCGGCGATCAGATCTAATTGGGCTAATTTTAGTTTTTCAGCAGACTCCGTAATTAACCCGGAGCCGATATTCATGTGATTTGCAATATCGAAAATATTATCTTCGATTTGTTTAGAATCCGCGCCTTCTATCAGGAATCTTCCCAATTGTAAGCGGATCTTCTTTTTCTTTTCTTCTTCTATAATTTCGTAAGCAGCTTGTTGGACCCTATCATGCTGGAATCGGAAAGTAACTGTTTTTGCAGTCTGGTAATTTTTATCCTTATTCGCGGCAGTTTCTTCGAAAGATTCCGCAAGTCGATAACTCTCTCCGATAGGAACGATCAATTCTTCTGCGATTGTTTCCTGCAAAGAACTGAGTGCGGTTTTATAATCTGTTTCTAAAATTCTGGTTAGAAGTGCTAAATCAAAACTACTACCGATACATGCGGCTAATTCCAGAGTCTCTTGGATCTTAGGGGAAAGTTTACGGATCCTATTTACCAAAAGTTCTACTACGTTATCCGAAATTTTGGTGTTTCTGATCTTTGCAATATCCCATTTCCAGATACCTTCTCCAGGTTTTCCGGAGCCCTGATCGAAATATACGGAATCTTCTTTGGCGAGTTGTTTCAGAAGTTCCCCGATAAAGAACGGGTTTCCTCCCGTTTTAGAATGCACGATTTCCGCGAGTTCAACGGTTTTATCGTCCGAAATATAAAGACTATCCGAGAGCAATTGCCTTACATCTTTTAATGCCAAAGGTTGTAGAACGATCTTATAAGGATCGAGGCCTTCTTTTTCCAAAGTGTCCAATAATACTTGGAAAGGATGGGAAGAATCCACCTCGTTGTCCCTGTAGGCCAATATGATGAAAAGGTGATTTACGGTTACGTCTTCCATCAAGTTTTTAAGAAGTTCTAAGGAAGCGGTATCCGCCCATTGCATATCATCCAGGAAAACCGCAAGTGGATGTTCCGGGTTTGCAAAAACCTTAATGAAGTTTTGGAATACTATATAAAAACGGTTTGCGTTCTCTTGTGGGCCTAGTTCGGAAACCGGATCTTGTTTTCCGATAATGATCTCTAGTTCAGGGATCACATCTGTGACCACTTTTCCGTTGGCACCTACCGCTTTTTTGATCTTACTTTTCCAAGCTTCAATTCTTTCCGGAGATTCAGTTAGGATCAATTCCACCAAACTGGAGAATACTTGTATGATAGCGGAGAAGGGCAGGTTTCGATTGTATTGATCGAACTTTCCTGAAATGAAATAACCTTTGGATTCAGTGAGAGGTTTGTTGATCTCTTTTACAAGTGAGGACTTTCCCACACCGGAATATCCTCCGATCAAAACCATTCTGGATCTTCCGTTTGTGGCTACGGATTTGAATTCATCCAAAAGTGTTTTGATATATTCGTCCCTTCCGTATAGTTTCTGAGGGATCTTGAATTCGGTAGAAAAATCAGTTTGGGCCAGAGGGAAAGAAGGGAAGTCGGTCTTTTCTTTCCAAAGAGCATAAGCCTTCTCCAAATCTCCTTGGAGACCTCTCGCAGTCTGGTATCTATCTTCCGCATTTTTTGCCAGAAGTTTCATTACGATTTCTGAAAGTACTGTAGGGATCTCTGATCTTGCTTCTTTGGGAGAAGTCGGTATCTTAGCCAGATGAGCGTGCACTAATTGTAAAAGGTCATCCCCGTCGAATGGAAGTTTTCCGAGCAACATCTCATAGTAAGTGATTCCCAAAGAATAAAAATCACTTCTGTAGTCCACAGATCGATTCATTCTTCCGGTTTGTTCCGGAGAAACATAATGAATGGAACCTTCTAAAATATTCGGTGCCGACCAAGAAGTTTCTTCTTTATTCAATTTGGTGGAAATTCCGAAGTCAATGATCCGGATCTGTTTTTCATCTCGATTGAATATTATGTTTTCAGGTTTTAAGTCCTTGTGTATGATCTTTTTGGAATGGATCTCACTCAATCTTTCCGCGAGTTGGATAGAAATAGGGAAAAAATCCGAAAGTGTCATCGGTTTTTTAGAGATAAAATCCTTTAAGGAGCCTCCAGGCACGAAGTCCATGAAAAGTGCGAATCCATCTTGCAATTTTTCGAACTTGATAGGTTTAACAAAATAACCTGAAGAAAGTAAATTTAGGATCTCGAACTCGTTCCTAAGATTGACCACTGAAGGATGTAATTCATCCAAAACCGGAAGAAATTTGATGATGACGGACCTATTGTCCTCTTTACGAACAGCTTTATAAACTTCGGACGCAGATTCGGCATTCAGTCTTTCTTTTAGTTCGAACCCTGTTACGATCATCCTTCTACTTCACCTTTATTTTTATATTATATTCTAAATATCGAATTCTCAGAGACGATACAAAAGTCCGCCCCAATAAAATCCGGCTCCAACCGCGGGGGAAAGGATTAAATCGCCTTTTTTGACGATCCCTTTATAATAATATTCGGATAATGCGATCGGAATGGATGCGGCGGAAGTATTTCCTACTCTCTCGAAATTCAAAAGTATTTTTTCTTTCGGGAATTTTGTTCTTTTGAGAACGTCTTGCACTACAACATCCGTACCAGGATGAGGAATGACCCAATCTATCTCTTCTAATGAGACATTATTCTTTTTTAATAGATCATCCATTGCGGAAAGTGTGAGATCAGCAGCATTCGTTACAAGTTCCGGATAACTTTTTATATAAAAATTCGGCCCTGGTCCTAATTCTATGATGTTTGCAAGATCTCCATCATCTCTCAGAAAGGAATCTATGATGCCGAATTCTTTGTTTCCAGTATACTCTAATAGAACTCCGGCTGCTGCATCACCTGCAGTGAATTCTCCGTAACCGTTCATTCTTGTTCTTACGGAAAATCTTTCGCTTCCTATCACAAGTGCGTTCTTATATTTACCGCTGCTTAAGAAAGCGGCTCCCATTTGTACTCCATGAACGAATCCGGTACAAGCAGTACAAATATCGAATGCTAACGAATTGGAAGTTCCTGCAAGTTTAGATGCCTGAGGCGCAAGATCCGGAAGATAAAGGCGATCTGTCCAGTTAGCCAGAATAAATAAGTCTACATCCTCCGCTTTTTTCCCCGCGTCTTTGAGGATCATTTTGGAAGTTTCCGCAGCCATGAATTGGGCAGTTTCTTTCTCGTTCGCCCTTCTTCTTTCGGTTACGCCGATATTGCCGATAACTGCTTTTTCGGCAGGATGCATTTCAGGATATTTTAATCTAGGTCGAATTTCGTCATTAGTGACGATCCTTTCCGGGAGATAATGTCCAATCCCGGTGATTCGAACCCCGTTCGAAACTAGGTTTTTAGAATTCGCCATGGATCAATACTCCTTTGGTCCATAATAAATTTCCAGTCATAATTCCAATCTTTTGCTGCATCTTTATCATACTTAAGGCAAACGGGTATAGACCATAAACTGTTCTGTATAAATTCTTTCCGGATCTAATTCCCTAAGAGCAGTCAATTCATCTGCATTAATTTCAGGCTCTTGGGAGATTGGAAGATCCTCGTCGGGAGGAAGCCAAAGTGTATATCTTAGAACAGCTTCTTCCGATTCCATTTCATCGTCGGATGCAGGTGCAAGCCAGGAACTCAATTCGAAAGGATGGTCCGAAAAAGAAGTCCTCTTGAATCTACCGAACTGACATACCGCTTCTACCACCCTGTCTCCGGGAGAGGTGATATGTTTTACTTTTCTCACGAATCGAAAACGGTTCGCCTTTGCTACTACGATCGTGTCCGCAGTGGAGACGATATCATTCGCACCGCCTGATCCTACTAAGAAGTTTCCTTTTCCATCTAAGACTGAGTTGATATTTCCAAACCAGTCCACTTCCGCAGCGCCAATCACTCCTAAACAATCATCAGGCACAACTGTTCCTAATATACTTACTATATCAGATAACATAGAGCAGTGCTGAGTGTGAAGTTGACTGAAAAGAAAAACATCACCTACGAAAGGTTTCATTCCATAAAACCCAAGCTCTGCAACGATCTTGACATGAATCCCTTCTTTTTCTAGAAGTTTGGCCGCTGTCCAGGCAGCCATATGTGCGGCTCCAATTCCTGCGAGAATCGTTTTGTATCCTTTTGTTTTAACCTTCTCAATGATCGCTCTTGCAGCAAGAATGATCATCTGCTCTGAATCATTTACGGTTTTAGGATTTTCAGGAGAAGTAAGAGAATGTTCCGGAGGAGTCATCTTCAAACGTCTGAGTCTCGTTTCTCCGATCAGATCCAGATATTCTTCGTGGCCTCCGGACAATATTACATTTTCTTTATACCATTTTTCAGCCTTAGCAGGAATGCCTGCCGCCTTATTGGCTTCCATTTGGAATTCGTAATCATCCAGATAAGATTCCACACCTTCGAATGCAGGGATTTCAGGAAAACCTTGTACTCTTAAGGATTGAGGATGTGCTCCGAATCTTGCGGGAGCTATTCCCAAAACTTTCGTACTCGGTATATGCACTAGTTCGGGAGGAACTGTTCCTCTTGGTACGATCTTCTCCACGGTAGCGATCACACCTTTTGTAGCTGCGAGCGCACCCCAGGCTCCTTCTCCCCCTGGTTGAGAAAGAACAATATTCCCGTCTTCGTCCGCCACCACTCCGTGAACCAATGTGATCTCAGGGCAGAGTGGAAGAAGAACTACCATGTCCTTCTCTTTTGTTCCTCTACTTTCGGAAACTAGATGAGGGCTTGCCGCTTCTCCATAAGGATTTCCTTCGGTAGGTTTATGATATAAGAATGCGGTCTTTCCCAATTTGTCCGTAATCAGGTCAGACCCTACCAAAGAATTAGAAACGAAACCTGGAAGTTTCATTGCTCCCGCCATCAATCTTTGCACCAAGGTGAGAAGGGACCAAAGTTCCAGCTCGAAAGGTTTTCCTCTCATCAAGTCCTTATACAAACTGTTAGGACTTGGCTTAGGATAATTATCTCCGGCAAAACCGGTGATCATCTTTTTTACGATGCCCGATAGAGCAAGGCAATGAGCGCTAGAATGAATTCCTGCAACACTGATAGTGAACTCAGGATTTGTTCCTTCAAAAACTCGAGAGAGAGAATAAATAAGTGCATTTGGCCTAGACATTGTAGTGGCCAAGTGTAAGTACATGCCAGGTTTCACGAATTCCCGTACAAGGGAATCAGGGTCAGAAAGAATCTTAGTAGTTTGATGATTCGATTCTTGTGGCATTCGTTTATTTTGCAAAAAAGCCCGGACAAAAGGCGTTTTCACCAAAGGTTAAATTTTTGACGGAAAAAAGGCCGAATTCATACGAATTCAAGGTGAAAATACCGTGAAATCGTGAGTTTAAATCCGGTGACATTTTGTATTTAAAGACTAACATCGTTTAATGCGAGTGTTTACTAAGTAAGAGGGATTAGGTCTCTCATTTTTACCAGACTTAGGTATAAAAATTTCAGATCTTCCTCCCATTCCATCTGATACAGGCACTCCAGGCTTTAAGATCGGATTTCCAGGCTCCGATACTAAGATGGAACCCTTCAAGAAAGAGAAGCTGAAATGTCAGAAGCCCCAAAAGAGTCTTTTAACTTCAAGACAGAGCTAGTTGTCCGCAGATCGGATACTAGAAGCGCCACTGTAGTAGGTGGACTTTTTGTTTCTCACCTAACATACGAAACATTTATCCCTCTCGTAAACGAAGTATTCGATGCATTTTTAGAATCCAACTCCTGGTCCAAGGCGAATATTGCGGGAGCAAATATCATTATTCCGAAAATGGATGTGGAATATAAGTCCGAAGCAAAAGCGGGAGACGTTTTAGAATTTTCTACCGGAGTTTTTAATTTAGGGAAGAAGTCCTGTGAATTACATATCTCGGCTTCTCAAAAAGTTTCTAAAGAAGAAGTGGGAATCGCAAAAATTTCCCTAGTATTCTTCGACTATGTTTCTAAAAAAACCTTGGAGATCCCGTCCGCATTTAGGGCGAAATTCGAAGTATGAATTCCAAGGTCCAATCTCCTCAGACGGAAGCTGAGTTTCCTGCGGAATATTATTTTTCGACGGAGATACCGATCCGTAAAATAGATCTGAGTTTGGACATACATGTTTCTTTCGCAAGTGTGTTGGACCTTGTGATGGAAGCTCACCTTCAATTTTTTCAATACTTAGGTTATTCCGTAACTGATATACATGGGAATAGCATCATATTTGCAAATGCTTCCATACAATATCAGGGAGAACTATTATATAAAGATAAAGTGATTATAGATGTTTCCCTGGATAATTTCGGGGAGAAGTCTTTTGATCTATATTTCAGGCTTTCTAAAAGGAATAGAGCGGAGAAGGTCTCCGTCGTAAAGATCAGAGTTTTATTCTTTGATTATAAACTTAGAAAAGTAGTTCCGATCCCTTCCGAATTCAAAAATAAATTCGATACCGGAAAATACATCAAAATGCAAAGTCCGGAGATCGGAAAAGAGATCTCGAGTGCAGTCGGACCTGACGGATTTGTATTCGGGTTCCGTAAATTGGAAGTGTGGAATCTCTCACATGTGTTCCTTCTTCATTTATACGAACTTTGTGAGAGTTGGAAAGGAAAAGTAGAGCCAAGTCTTTTAGAACATATCAGATCTATTTCTTCCTTATTGCCAGTAAGAATTGCCGGCGCTTGGGGAACTAGAATTCGTGCGGAAAAAGTAAAAAATATACTAAGAGCAAAAGTACATTTAGAAGAGTTAAGATATCTTCTGATCTTAGTGGCTGATCTTGGAAAAGTAGATCCTTCTCAAGAGTTAGATGACCTTCAAACAATCAATTCTCATCTCAAAAAATATCTGAACAAAGTCAGGACCGGAGAAACTAGGAAGATCCGATGAAAGATAAGGTCGCATTAGTTACAGGCGGGAACGCAGGAATTGGAAAAGCAATCGTGCTGGAATTTGTTTCCAGAGGTGCAAAGGTAATATTCTGCGGAAGAAGAGAAGAAGAAGGAAAAAAAACAGAAGAGGAAATTTCCAATCTGGGCGGAAAGGTAAAGTTCTTCCGATGCGATGTGTCTGATGATTCTCAGGTAAAAGATTTAGTACAAAAAGTTGAGTCTGAATTTGGGGGATTGGATTACGCAGTAAATAACGCTGCAGTGGGAGGACTCGCAACTGATCTGCACCAATATCCCGAAAAAGTTTGGGACAAGGTAATCGCAGTAGATCTAAAAGGCACCTGGCTTTGTATGAAACATGAAATAGAACTCCTATTAAAAAGAGGAGGCGGTTCTATCGTAAATGTATCTTCTATTGCGGGACTCGTCGGAGCCGATTGGAAAGTGGCTCCTTATTCCGCGGCAAAACATGGAGTAGTCGGGCTCACAAAATCCGCAGCATTAGAATACGCGGAAAAAAAAATCAGAGTGAACGCGGTTTGCCCGGGATTTATTCGAACAGAAATGTTAGAAGGACTGTTTCATTCTTCGTCTGATCCAAAAGAGGCGGAGAAAAAAATCACCAGATTACATCCGGTCAATCGACTTTCCGAGCCGAGTGAAGTCGCAAAAGCGGCAGTTTGGTTATGTTCCGAAGAAGCTTCTTTTATTACCGGTGTGGCGCTTCCTGTAGATGGCGGCTACACTGCTAAATAAAAACGTAATATTTTTTCTTGTAGGAAAGTTTAGATGAGTCAAAATTGCGTAATTCCGTTTCAAGAATTGTAAGCGGTTTTTCCGGTCAAAAAAAATATGAAACTCCGGTATTATGCAATCACAGACAAAGGAAACTTTCGCTCTCATAACGAGGATTCCTTTTTATCCGTAGATAGTTTGGTATGCGGCCAAACTCACGGAGAATCAGAAGCAGTCCGTGAATTAGATACTGAAGAATTTTCCGGATTATTCGCCCTGGCAGATGGTTTGGGTGGGCATGAAGCGGGGGAGATCGCAAGCAGAGTCGCATTAGAAAAGCTTGCTTGGATGGAAAAAGCGATCCGTCCTATCGAAGAATTACCTTCATCCGGTTGGAAAAACTTAATCCGCAAAATTAATAATGAAGTAAATGCCTATGGAGAATCCATAGGAAAACCTAAAATGGGAACCACTTTAGTCGGTTGCCTTTTAGGAAAAAGAAAGTCCTGGATCTTCAATGTTGGAGACAGCCGACTCTATCATCTCACCAAAGAAGGACTCAGTAAAGTAACAGTAGATCATAATATTGGAGAGGAGTTAGGTTCCAGTTATGGTCGAAATCTTTTGACCAGTTGTATAGGCGGCGGAACAAAAAGTATAGAAGTAGATACATTCGATTATTCAGGAAAACTATCGCCTGGAGATTTTATACTGATCTGCACAGACGGTCTTACGGAAGTCCTAAACATCGACCAAATCGAAAAAATCATGAGAGAACATGAGGATCTAAGAGAAACTTGTAGAATCCTCTCGGAAGAAGCGAATCTTAGACTGACCAGAGACAACCACACAATTGTGATCATCAAGATAGATTCAGTTTGAATGCGAATACCGCAGAGGGCTGTCGTTTTTACTTAACACTCATAAGCCGGAAGAGTAGGCGCCTTCTAACAGAAATCGGGCGGTCAATCGGAAGAATAAATCCCCGTTGTCCGCCTCCTCTAATTGGTACACCAAAGGCATATCCGATTTTCTTGCTATTTCGAAAAATCCTAAACCTGCGCCTTTACTTTTTTCAGGCCGGTCAGAACGGATTTGTTCATTGTATCTTTGTTTGAGTTCTTCCTGGGAAAGTTTTTTAACTTCTTCTATTTTACCTTTTAAGTATGTAGCTTGCTCTTGAGTGATTGCATTTCCGCAGTTTAATTCCCAGTTATGAGCCTTTCTTCTTAAAACTAAAATCCCGATCCCGCTCTTTTCATCCCTTTCTATGGAGTAGTGGGCGACGTTTTGAGCCATTTCCACGAATACTGTGAGGATCCGGTTCTTCTTCTTTTCTTCTTCTAACTTTTCTTTTAGAAGATCATTTAAAGAAGAAATGGTGGTCTCTGAAAAAGGCCCTTTATAAAGAAGAGCCACTCCGGTTCTTTTAAGAACGTTATATTGTTTTGATAATTGCATATACCCCTCAAAACTCCGGAGCTGCCAAACTTACGAATGAAGATTGACTTCCGATCGCGAACGCCATGGAAATTGCATATCTGATTTTCGCCTTTCTGGCTCCTTCTGCGACATGGTCATGATCGCATTCAGGATCTGGATCCTCTAAATTGATTGTAGGACATAGAGTCTGGTTTTTCAACATAAGAGAAGTTGCGGCCACATTGATAATTCCTGCGGCTCCGAATGTATGACCGAATATCGGTTTAATAGAACCAACAGGTGCCCAATGGAATTTAGGACGACCCTCATACAAATGACCGATCGCACGGCTCTCCGCTAAATCATTATTATGCGTTGCAGTTCCATGTCCGCAGAAATAATCAATATCTCCCAAACGAAGTCCGCTGATCTTCATCAAATGTCTTAAACCTGTGGTCGCTTTTTTCCCGGTTAAGTCCATTCTCATCGCATGGTCCGCTTCATTATAACTATAAGTTCCTAAAACTTCCGAATAGATCTTAGCGCCTCTTTGTAATGCCCTGTCCAATCTTTCCATTACAAGAACGACTGCACCTTCTCCCAATAAAAACCCGTCTCTATTCTTATCATAAGGACGGATCCCTTTTTTAGGATTATCTTTTTCGAGGGACATTACCCGGCTCATCGGATCGGAATACATCATCATCAAAGGTTGTAGAAGAGGAAATTCATGACCACCGGCATACATAACTTCCGCTCTACCTTTACGGATCGCTTGGTAACATAAACTGATTGCATGATGGCCACCCACACAAGCTGCTGATACAGTGGTCACAAAACCTTGGATATTCGCGTTAATAGCAGTCAGGTTCGTGGGGTTAGAAGCCATAGAAGTCAGAACTGAATAACGATCGAACACGTTATGATCCTTTTCTTCTAAATATTTTCTCCAGGCAAAATCCCACCAGGCCATAGAAGCTCTGGAAGACGAATCTATAAAACCTACTCTGCTAGGATGTAAATCCCCTTTTGTGATACCTGCATCCTTATTTGCCTCTTCCATAGCGGACATTAATGCTAGAGTTTCCGTATTATAATTTTTAGAATATTTATCACTCAGATCGGGCAGATGTTTCTTCCAGTCGAAAGTATTCATCTCTCCTGCGACCTTGATCGGAAAGTTTTCTGTAGGGAAACGAGTGATAAAATCCAGTTGGGATCTTCCTTCTGAAAGATTTGTCCAAAAGTCTTGTACTGAAAAAGTGTTAGGGAGAATGACTCCGATGCCGGTGATGACTACCCGGGAGTTTTTTCCGTTTTTAGATTTATCCATAGAATAGCGGGTTTAGAAATTACCTATGTGGATTAGATTTGGAAATAAAAAAATCATTCCGAAACATATCTGACGCAAAAAAGAGAGAAAATTCTCATAAAACCGGAAATAGGTGGAAAAAGGATTTTCGAATGGGGTCGGCCTTCTAATTTGTTGGAAATTTATTTTGAGGCACCCAATGATACATATTAGAGTTTTAATTCTATTCCTTTCCGGAATCGTCCTTATGATCTCTTGTTCTAAATCTCCCGAGGACAAGATTATGGCATTAGCGCCTAGATTCCAGAAAGCTCTTTGTTCCAAAATGATTGAATGTAGTAAGGACGATATCGCAAAGATACCTCCTCAATACAGAGCTACTCTTCCTGTATTTATGCAGTCCGAAGAAGGATGTGTTTCTTATTTTAAAGAGAATTTCGATAAGGCGAGAGAACAAAGAAAGACCCAAAAGAGAGAATTGACCGAGGAAACTGTCGCTTCTTTCGAAGCTTGTATAGTAGGATTGGAAACTACTACTTGCGAACCTTTTAAAGGACAAAGAGGCCCAAGACTGGGAGTGCCGGGTTGCGAGAATTTAGAAAAGATCTCAAAACCGGAATCTCCTTAAAAATTTCCGGTTTCTATCAAAGGTCCGATTGTTAGACCTATATCAGGATAAAGATCCCATATAGGTCAGATAGTCAGATACATGAATTCCGAAGAATTAAAAAAAATCCAAACTCCTTTAAAAGACAAATACCGCGAAACTCCGGACTCTGCGGTTTATACATTAAAAGCAAAAGGTAAATTAGGCGAGGGCATCTCTTGTAAAATAGAGACTGGCAGAGCATTAGCAGATGCTGGACTTCATCCTGCAACCGGCGGAAACGGAATGTTAGCCTGTTCCGGAGATTTACTTTTAGAAGCACTGGTTGCATGCGCAGGTGTTACATTAGGTGCGGTTGCAACTTCTATCGGAATAAATATCAAAGAAGGTTTTGTAAGAGCAGAAGGGGATTTGGATTTTAGAGGAACTTTAGGAGTTTCTAAAGAGATCCCGGTAGGATTCAAAGATATTAGATTATTTTTCGATTTGAATTCGGACGCAGACCAAGAGAAGATCCAGACCTTGTTAAAACTTACAGAAAGATATTGTGTAGTTTACCAGACGATCGTTTCCGGAACTAAGATCGATACCAAGATTACAAACAGTTCAGTTCTTGTTTGAGAGATGACTATTTCGCTTTTTCTTTTTCGGTAAAAGACCAGTAAACATAAAGTATAGCTGTTAAGATCCCGAGTGCAACCATCTGTCCAAGGTGAACGGTGGTTGCATATACAAGACCTTCCGAACTTTCTCTTCCCAATAATACGAATCCAGATGTAATGGAAGCATGATATACTCCCGCCCCTGATGGCGCAGAAGGTACCATTACTCCTACAGCTCCGCAGAACATAATAAATACGGTTTCTAAAGGACTTAAATGGATCCCCACTAAGTATTGTAGAAGAGTATAATGGATTGCATATCCTAAAAGCCAGGTGCAAGCTGTCAAAACTCCGTAGCTGGAAACATTACGAAAAGTTAAAAAACTTCCTAGTTCCGTAATTTGAGGAGCTAATTTTTCAGAGAAAAATTCCTTCTTCCTTATTTTAGAAAATAGGAATTCTCCCAAAGAAATAAGGCGTTTGTAAAATAAACGAACGATTATTAGAGCGGAGAAGATCGCTAAGATCCCAAGTAACGGAAATAGTATCTTGGTTTCGGATCCGTTAACTCCTAAAATAAAAAGTGCGCCTAACCCCGCGCAGAATATAAAGGAGAAGTCTAGGACCTTTTCTAAAAAGATCCCACTGACCAAACTTCCGTAACCGATATTCTCTCCCTTTTTGCAGAGATAGAGGCGGAAAATATCTCCACCTCTTGCCGGTAAGAATTGATTGGCTCCCACTCCTATATAGGCGGAAAGAAGTGCAGTTCTAAACGGAACTTTTTTGCCGAGTAGTAAATACCATCTCCAAGAGAATAAAAATAATCCCCAAAGAATTGCGACGAAGAATGGAACTAAGAAAATAGGTTTCCATCTTTCTAAAATAGAAGTAAAACCGGATAGATCCAGATTCCAAAATAGAAAACCCAGAGATAAAACACTGATCCCGAATCCGAGTAATAATTTTTTCAAAATAGATCCTCGTTACAGATCAACCCGGAGGCCATTTCATTTGTCTTCCGCCAAGTACATGGAAATGAAGATGGAATACCGTTTGGCCACCTAATTCACCCATATTGTTTACGATACGGAAACCGTCTTTATTGAGCCCGAGGGATCTGGCAATTTCAGTGGCTCTATATAAAATTTCTCCAAGAAGAGCCTTATCCTCAGAATCGGTTTTGTCTATGTCTATGATATGTTTTTTGGGAATGACCAGAAAATGAGTTGGTGCTTGGGGAGAAATATCATGAAAAGCTAATAGATTCTCGTCCTCGAAAATGATCTTAGCCGGGATCTCTTTATTGATAAGTTTACAAAATATACAGGAATCTGTCATGTTTTATTGTCCAAACATAAACTTGCAGCTCCCAGGGCACCGGTGACCGATTTTCCCGGAAGGATCTTTACGTATTCTTTGAATATGGGAAATATGATTTCTCTCACCCTATTTTCAAGTCGTTTTCCGAAGAATGAATAGGACTTAGCAATCCCTCCGGACAATACGATATGCTCAGGATTGAGTAAATGGATTAGATTACGAATGAGTTGCGCTAAACTTTCTATTCCTTCTTCCAGGATCTCGTTTGCTTCTTTATGATGTTTAGAAGCCAGATCGAATAGAGTTTCTACATCGGAAAGTTTGGAGCCTGTTTTTTCTAAAAACCTAGAAGAGAATCCGCTCGCGCTAAAATAAGCTTCCGTACATCCTCTTTGCCCGCAGCCACAAAGTGCTCCGCCAGGATGAATAGTGGTATGTCCTACCTCCATGGAATTTCCAAGATAGCCGTCGAATAGTTTGCCTTGGAAAACCCATCCTCCACCTAAACCTGTCCCTAATGTAAGAACGATCAGATTGGAAGAAGTTTTACCTTCTCCGAACCAATACTCTCCTAACGCAGCGCAGTTCGCGTCATTATCGTAATATACCGGAATGCCGAACTTCTTCTTTAAAAAATCAACCAAGGGAACATTTTTTAATAAAGGAAGATTTGCTGAAGAGATCAATATTCCATTTTCTTTATCTATTGGTCCTGGACTTCCTAGTCCGATACCATTCACCGGATCTTTGGCGCCTGAGATAAGTTCAGAGATCTGTTCTTCCAAAGAAGACAGAAAAAGTTTGGAATCCATTTCCGGTCCGGTTTTACAATCGGATTGAGAAATTATTTTGCCGGATTCGTTAGTAAGGCAGGCCTTTATACTTTGGGCGCCGATATCCACGCCTATAATAGAACTCATTTAACGACTCTGGTAAAACTTCCTTCTCTCATTTCGTAGATCGTCTTAGCATCAAAAGCCAGATTCATATCATGGGTCACGAGTAGGATCGTGAGTCCTCTGGAATTAAAATCGGAGAGAAGTTTACGTACTAATTCACTATTTTCCGGATCCAGGTCACCGGAAGGTTCATCTGCGAGAAGCATCTCCGGTTCGTTGATGAGTGCTCTTGCTATCGCAGTCATCTGTATTTGTCCACCGGAGAGACTGCTTGGAAGTTGATTTCGTATTGTATGAAGATTCAGACTAGAGATTAAATACTCACATTTTTCTCTATATTCCTGCTCTTCGAATTTTCCAACTAATAATGCAGGAAGAAGAATATTCTCTTCTACAGTTAGATGAGATACAAGTTCCGAAAATTGAAAGATCAATCCTATATTTTTCGCTCTGAACCGAGCGAGTTCCCCTTTGGTCATGGAGGAAAGTTTTAAAGTGTCGAAGTAAATTTCTCCCGCACTACTGGATAACATACCTGTAATCATGGAAAGAAGTGTGGTTTTTCCGGAACCGGAAGGTCCCACAATCGCGACATAGTCGGATTGGTTGATATCGAATGAAATTCCGTTAACTGCTTTGGTGGAACCGTAATGTCTGGAGAGATTATTAATCCTTAGGATCATTTTCCCCTCCTGATCGATCTATAAGGATCAACCAAGGTGTATAAATAGGCTACAAGTGCGCTGATTCCACCGATTAAGATCGCTTCGGCGGCCAAACTTGCAAGATAGTCGAGAGGAGAGACCAATTCTGACTTTCCGATAGGGATAAAAACGCTTAAAATTAAAGAAAATAAGAACCCGATCCCGTGGATGATCCAAAGTTCCACGGTTTGTAGGAGCACGACCCCCTGTCTATTCCCGCCTACAGCCATCATAATTCCGTTATCCCCGGAACGAGTCATTACCCTGACTATGCTCATAAAAATTAAAGCGAGGCCACAAAGAGATAAAAGCAAGTACGGAGAATTCAGGAATAGATCGATACTAGAAATGTCCGTGGGTCTTTTTTCCGTACGAAGGGAGAAAAATCCGAATAAAAATCCGTAGGCGAAAAACGTCGAGAATACGACGTGCAGTACACTGGTGATCCAGTCCCGGAGAAAAAGGGAAAATGCAAACCTCAGGTAAGTGATTCTTCCCATCGGGAGCAGGATATTGAAAACGTTTGATTTTATCCAACATTTATTTAGTTAATAGCAGAAATTCCGAAAAATGATCTTTGTAATTCTCGTTGCAGCTGGAATCATCCTGATCGTCGCAGCAGGTTCCTTTCTCATTCAATCCAAAAAGGATTCTTTTGAGAAGGCTCTTGCTTTGGCGGCTATGGGAAACTACGTCGACTCTCGGATCCTGATCAGAGATATTTTAGATTCCAATCCATCTAATACCAGAGCTCATTTTATCATGGCGAAAATTTACGCCATGGAAGGTGATTATAATAACGAAGCAAAACATTTAGATAAGATCAAAAAGATCGGTAACTTCGATAAGGAAATTTCGGAAATAGCGGTATCTAATCGTCTCGCTGATATATATTACCAACAAGATCTATATGAAGAAGCTGTATTTCATTATTCGGATACTCTTTCCGTAGACCCTGATAATCTAGAGGCATGTATCCGAATCGGCTTTATGGCGATCGGCCAAAAAGAATTCGGGATCGCAGATAAATTCCTCTCCAGGATTCCGGATGAGAAGATCAAAATGCCTGCATTGCTCATAGGAAAAGGTGTGGTTGCAGGTATCTTAAGAAAGGGAGATCCCAGAACTTATTTTCAAAAAGCATTCGAAGAAGATCCTACTTCTTCCGTAGGTGGATTTTTATACGCGGTCTCTTTGTCAAGAGCCGGAGAACATGACGAGGCAATCCGTGTAGCAAACTCTGTGGTAGATGTTGTCACAGACGAGTATGTTCGTTACACATTATTCCAATTTATCATGTTGGAATTTATCCTGAAAGGAAATTGGAACGAAGCTCTAAAACATGCCAGACTATGCATGGAGATCGCAAGGAATAATGGATGGAAACAGGAGATGATAGACTCCGATTTCCATTTCTCCCTGATTGCGGTTCATATGGGAAGATTGGAAGACGCCAGCGAATATCTGATCGAAGCCGAATCCGAAAGAGTGGATGATGATCGGATCATAGAACTTGCAAATTATAAATACCAAGTTGAAACCAAAAGATTAGAACTTGGAAAAGTCGCTAAGAGTGGATTTCTTCCAGAGCAAGAACTAGGAAAATTATTCACAGAACTATTTCCAGTAGAACGTTATTATGAGATCTCCGGTTTAAAATCTTCCAAGTCCTTTCACATCAAAGGGATTATAGACGAAGAAGGTAACAAGATCGTGATCGACGTGAATAAGATCGGGATCAGCGCCATGGATCATTATAGATCCTTAAAGGGTGTGGATTTCAAAAACTTATGCGTTAAGGTTGTCATAGCTCTAAATTATACAGTAAGTAGAGAGATCCCGAACAAAGAAGGGGATGGAGTCAATTTCCAAGGTCTGAACAAAACCGACAAAGAAACTCGTGCTCTTTTCAAATTCAGAAAATGGAAGGACGCTAAAATTTCGGATATATTCTTAAGAGATACCTTGGGCCAAGTAAAAGATATGGCATTGGACAAGGCGTTTATCATAGGAGACGCGGACTTCACGGAAGGAGCTCGCAGATTTTTGGCGGATAATCCATCCAGACTCTCCGTACTCTACGGAAGAGATTTAGAAGAACTTTTAAAAAAGGCGCTGAAATCCCAGGGCTAAAGGGAACCTTCAGCTTTATTCGGGGTCCTAAACATGTTCCATCTATCTTTACACGGATCCGTTTTGTTCAGAGGACTGTTACTTCTAATATTATTACAAGTTTCTTGCGTTACTGCAAGAGGAGAATCTCCTCTTTCTGCTAAGCGAAGTCCCGAAATCCCTCCATCTATTACTCAAGGAAAAGTTTTTTTAGCGGGACATACTGGAGAACATTCCAAGAACACAGAAGAGATCCTGAAATTATTACAAAGACTCGTTTCAGGAACCATAGCTAGAGATCTAAATTTTTTACCTGAGATTGTTTCCAGAAAAGATGGGGTGTATATAGACGTAAAAGGGAATTGGACCAGAGAACAACTTATACAAGAGCTTTCTAGTCCAGATAATTATTTTCGCATATACTTCTTCGATAGAGAACTATTAGAAAAACAGAAAAATTCGAAAGAAGTAAGAACTGTTCGGGATTTGTTACTCTCTTCCGGAGGGATAGAGGTCGATTTCTATTACGAGAGCAAGAACGCTTGCGAGTTAAAACTCAAATTTAAAGAGAACCAGAAACTAGAAAGGGAACTGATCAATCCGTATTTCATAAAGCAAGACGGGAAATGGTACTTATTCCGGCTTTTCTAAAATGAAATCTTCTAAAAAGGCAAACGGACTTGCGGTACCAGGGCTTGATATTGAAATAGCCATAAGGAAAGAGGATGCGAGACTTCCAATCGGGACACGAACAAGATCTACTCGATAAAACTTCCTATAATAAGAACAGAAGTTGGATCCTTCTTTCTATTTTTGCTGCTTCTTCTTTTTTATTCCCTTTCGGAACACTTGTATTTCCAGAAACAATTCCTTTCGAAACGACTATCGAAGATAAAAAGGGAAATCCGGTTAATAAGCCGAGCCAAAACGCCAGTCCGGTAACCACTAGTTCTACAAATGCTAGTCCAACTGCGGGCAAGGTCATAGACTGGGATGTGGATCGTTTAACTGAATATGCGATCTCAAACAACCCTCTGTATTTATCCGAAAAACAAAATATGGGGATCGAAAGAGGACGGGTGATCACCGCTTCCTTATATCGAAATCCAGTCCTTCAATTCCAACAACAGTTCATTGGCGGAACTCCAAACTCACAAGGTGGAAGTCCGGAAACAGCACCCGGAATGTACCAAGAGTTGGACGTGTATGGAGTTGTTCCTCTTAGAACAAGAGTAGCCAAAAAAGGATTCGAAGCTTCAATCCAAGATTTCTGGAATTTCGATCGTATCTTCCGGATGAGGCTTCGCCAAAATTATTGGGCATTCGTATTTCTTACACTTCTTGTAGATACAAACAAAGAATTCTACGAAAACTATAGCGATCTTTTAGAACTCACAAAGTTTAGAGTGCAGAAGGGAGATATCTCTCCTCTCGAATTCGAACGTTTAGAGTTAGAAAGGATACAGGTAGAAAAATTCTACCGTGATGCGATCGTTCGCAGGCAGGCTATCGAAAAAGATCTACGCATCCTTTCCGGTTTATCTGAGGAAGAAGGTGTATTCGCTTTCAAAGTGGACTCCATGAAGTTCAGAACTTTGGAAGAAATGGGACTACACTTAAAAGAAAATTTTCCTTCTGTAGAACGTCCTGACCTTACTGCGCTCGAGCAAAGGTTACAAGAGAAGAAGATGAACATTGAACTGCAAAGAAAGGAAGCCTTAGGCTGGTTGCAGTTAGGTGGAGAGTGGAGGGTCAAAGGTGGGGAAAATTATGGAGGAGTATTCGCTTCCATCCCAATTCCTTTGAATGATAGAGGCCAAGGAAAAATATATTCTGCAAAAGAAGAATATAGAAAATTCGAACTCGCCTTAGATGCAAAAAAAAGAGAAGTAAACGCCGAGATCGAGGCCGCTAAAAAAGAATTATTGGCGAGAGAAGAACTCTTAACCAAATACGAAAGGATCAATCTTCTCCAGAAAAACAAACAATTGGAAGAGAAATCCAGAATTGCATATGTCCGCGGCGCCTCCGATCAAGTAACCTTCCTCCAAGCAGAAAAAAACTACCTCACCATCCTCAGAGAATATTACGACCTACTATATTTATATTTTAATGCGGTAGAAAATTATAAAGCCGCAACCGGAAAAATCGCGGAAATTTCTTCGGCAAACAGGGCGAAGGGAGAATCACAATGAAACTATTATTCCAAAAATATAAAGTTCTGATCGTTTTAGCCTTGGGAATTACGATCGCATTTTTCGGGTTCAAATACTTCTCCAAAAAAAAACCTGAAAAAAAGATCACTGAAGAGAACAAAAACGTATTCACTGTTCCGGAAGACGTGATCAGAAGACATCCACTCACTTATGTTGGCTTAAAAGAAGTCTCCCAATTCGAAGAACTTGCATTACCGGGTAGGATCACCTACGATCCGGAAAGTATGGCCAAAGTAGGCTCTCAGGTCGAAGCCAGGATTAAAAAAGTTTTGGTTAAAGAAGGGGATAAGGTCAGCCAAGGATCCCCGTTAGCAATTCTTTCTTCCATTCAATTGGGAGAAGTAGAAGCGGCATATGTAAAAGCAAGAGCATCTTTGGATGCATTGAAGATGCAAGCGGATCGTGCTAAGGAACTTTTCGAAATGAAAGTTACCTCTGCAAAAGAATATGAGTTCGCAACCATGCAGTACAAAACTGCAAAAACAGAAGTGGAAACCACTCGTATCAAGTTGGACAATTACGGTCTGACTCCTTCCGAGATCGAAGGGATCGAAAGAGGTATCTATGTATCTTCTAATCTTATTCTGCGAAGTCCTATCAACGGAGAAGTTACCGAAAGAAAAGCTGTTCTAGGCCAGCAGATCAATCGTAACGAAGAGTTATTCACGATTGCTAACTTAAATCATCTTTGGGTTTTATTAGATGTATATGAAAAAGATCTGGGCGGAGTGAGAGAAGGTGCGCAGGCAACTATATTTCCTTTAGGTGACGAACATAGTAGCGTTCAGATCCAAGGAAAAGTGGGTTATGTAGGAACGGTTTTGGACAATATTAAACGTACTGCAAAACTCAGGATCATGGTCTCGAATAAAGGAAATAAATTAAAACCCGGCCAAACGGTTACTGCAAAAGTGGCCGGTCTTGTTGTGAGCACCGGTGGAGGGAAACGAAAGATGATCCCTCTGGAAGCAGTCCACGAGATAGAAGGAAAATTTTTCGTATTCATTCCTCATGGGGAAGGCAGTTTTGAAGCGGTAAACGTCATAGTAGGGGACACGATAGAAGATGATATTATCATCTTAGGTGGGCTTCCTGACGGCGCAGAAGTTGTCTCGAAAGGTTCCTTCGTTCTTAAGAGTGAATTCCTTAAGTTTTAATCATATCACCAAAAAAGTACTTGCACAACATTTATTCACTAATAACTTGTTAAGCATGAAAGATCTAACGGAAAAGCAACTCGCTGTTTTACAGTTTATTACCAATGTAATCAAAGAAAGAGGCTTTCCGCCAACGATCAGAGAGATCGGAGATGAGTTTGGGATTACGGCAAAGGGTGCTTACGATCACCTAAAAGCCATCGAGAAAAAAGGATATCTCAAGACCTCCAAAAACCAATCCAGAGCAATAGAGCTTACCCGCCAAAGTCCATTCGAAAGTTTACCAGTTCCCACTCCGAGCATTCCCCTCTTAGGTAGAGTTGCTGCCGGCCTTCCAATTTTAGCGGAAGAAAACATAGAAGCTTATATCCCAGTTCCGGAAGAGATGGCTTCCAAAGGAATCACCTTCGCCCTGAAAGTGCAAGGGGATTCCATGATAGAAGCCGGGATCAATGACGGAGACGTGGCGATTATCCAGAAAAAGGATATAGCTCGGAACGGAGAGATCGTAGTTGCTCTGATCGAAGACGAGGCAACTTTAAAAGTGTATTTTAAAGAAGCGGATCATATTCGTTTGGAAGCTAGAAATCCAAAATACAAACCGATCCGTAGTAAAAAAGTAACCATCGTAGGAAAGTTGATCGGCCTTTATCGCTCCTATTGATAAGCTCTCCGGATTTCGGAGTTGACATTAACCCTTGAGAGAGGAAAGATTTTGAAAGAGTGAATAATCTTTCCTTTTTCCGCGTATTCGCGGCCTTCTTCTTATTACTTCTATTATTCGATTGCGCCTCCCGAAAAAAAGAGATCGGAGACAGGGACTTAAAATTAGTCCTTGAATATCTGACCGAGGCCCGCCTTGCGGAAAGATTGAATTACGCTTCCGAACAAACCATTCGAAAGGATTCCGAAATTTTGGAAGCTGCCTGCGAAAGATACCAACTAGATAAGGATTCCGTAATGGAACAAATTCGAATCAAATATCCGAAGACTTACTTCGCATTGGTCGGCAAAAATGAAGAGTAAGGAAAGATTTGCCTGGGCCGGTTTGGTTCTGATCTTATTTACTACGCTTGTATTTCGTCCGGTACATGCAAAAGCGGTTTCAGAAACTGCTGAAAAATATCTGCAATTATTCCATGAAGTTTTCGGACTCATGCAAAACGGTTATGTAGAAACCGTAGACGAAGAAAAAGTATTCTTAGGTGCGATCAAAGGAATGCTCGGATCTCTGGGAGATCCTCATTCTTCCTTCTTGGAAGAAGAAGAATACAGACAAATGCGGGAAGAGACTCGTGGATCTTTCGGCGGAGTCGGAATGGAAGTGGCTTATACTGACGGAGCTATAGTAGTTGTTTCTCCTATCGAAGATACTCCTGCGATGAAAGCGGGTATCTTACCTCAAGATAGGATCATTGAGATAGACGGAAAAAGTACGGCAAACTTGGGCTATGCAGAAGGGATCAAACTAATGCGTGGAAAACCGGGAAGTTCCGTAAGCATTAAAGTAGAAAGAAAAAATATAAAAGAACCTCTGCAATTCACATTAGTTCGTGAAAACATTAAGATACGATATGTTCGTTCTTATTTCTTCGAAAAAGAAAAAGTGGGTTATCTCCGTTTGAACCAGTTTATGGGAGAAAACACATTAGAAGAATTTAAAAAACATCTGAAGTTACTCGCAGATAAAAAATCCGAAGGTCTAATCGTGGATTTAAGAATGAATCCGGGCGGCTTATTACCTTTATCTGTTGCATTGTCCGATATTTTTCTTCCGGAAGGATTGGATATAGTTTCCGTAAGAGGAAGAGGTGGAGAACTTGCGGACGTGTCCAAGTCTACAGGCAAGGGAGATAAATATACCTCTATACCTTTAGTCGTCCTTATCAATGAAGGTTCTGCTTCCGCTTCTGAAATTTTTGCCGGAGCGATCCAGGACCACAAAAGAGGAAAAATTGTAGGAGTTACTTCTTTCGGGAAAGGTTCGGTACAGATTGTTTATCCACTTTCTTTCGGAATGGCCGTCAAACTTACGGTCCAAAAGTATTATACTCCTTCCGGAAAATCACTTCATGGAAAAGGGATTCAACCGGATGTGATCGTAAAAGGGATAGAACCTAATGAAGATGATCGTTTCTATCTCAGAAAGATGAGCGAGAAAAAATTATTAGATCAACTTGCTTCTAAATACCCTGATTATAATGAGCAGAACTTTTTGAATTTTGAAAAGGCGCTTAAAGAACAAGGGATCAAACTCAGTTCGGATGTTGCCAGAGCGGTTTTTAAAAATAAAACCCAAGCAGAAAAAGACAGAAGTATGACCGATTTGGAATTGGATCCTCAATTGAAAAAAGCAGTGGATCTACTTTCTTCCAAATCCTAATTATGATCGGTCTTGGAATAGAGACTAGCTGCGATGAAACCAGTCTAGCGATCGTAAAAGATGGGAAAGAATTACTTTCCCTCAAAATTTTTAGCCAGATAGATCTTCACAAACCTTTTAGAGGGATTGTTCCGGAGATCGCTTCTCGTGCTCATTTAGAAAAGATCAATCCTCTTCTCTCCGAAGTTTTAGAAGAATCCAAACTCGGACTTTCCGATCTGGACTATGTGGCTGTGACCAGATCCCCAGGTTTGACCGGTTCACTAATGATCGGTGCTCAATTGGCGAGGTCTATTCATGCAGTATATGGAACTCCTATCGTTCCACTTTGTCATTTACAGGCTCATTTTGCAGTATTACATTTAGAAGGTGTGGAGCCTGTTTTTCCGGTATTAGGTTTACTTCTTTCCGGTGGGAATTCCGCAATCTATAAGATTCCTCATTTTGGTAAAATGGAAGTGGTGGGAGATACGATGGATGATGCCTTAGGTGAGGCATTCGATAAGGTTGCAGGGTTATTATCCCTACCTTATCCCGGTGGACCCCCAATTGAAAAGGAAGCATCCAAGTATGTTCCTGAGCCAAAGGAGAAAGATCTTTTACCTCCTTTGCTTAGGAATCTGGAACAGGATCGTGTTGCGTTTTCTTTTTCAGGTTTAAAAACTGCTGTTTCTCATTTGATTGCAAAACAACCGGATCTTTCCTCTCAGGCAGTATGTTATCATTTCCAAAAGACAGCATTTGAACTTGTGGAGAGGAATCTAAAACGTGCGGTTTCTATCACCGGGATCAAAAGGATCATGGCAGGGGGAGGGGTCTTGGCGAATTCTACACTTCGTAACAGATTATCCAAATTCGCGGATAAAAATTCCCTGGAATTTTTTTCTCCCCAAAAAAAGATCTACTGCACGGATAACGGCGCGATGGTTGCTGCCCTCGGTTATTATCTATTTAAACAGGGATATTCTAAGAGTTTGGACTTTACTGTAAGTCCGGTAAGGCAGGAGACCTATATATGAATCGCAGGCTACATTGGATTCCAAATATGATCACTCTCGGGAACTTGAGTATGGGATTTGTTTCCATACTTATTGCTTCCGAGGCAACAGGTAACGGACCTCAATCCTATATACTCTCCGGATTTTTCATCCTGCTCGCAGCGATCTGCGACGGATTGGATGGAATGACTGCAAGAGCCTTGGATGCAACTAGCGAACTCGGTGCAGACCTAGACAGTCTTGCAGATCTTACCGCATTCGGTATCGCACCTGGATTCCTTTTTTATAATATGGTTCTGGGTGAATATAAGATAGATGTTTTCGGAAAAGAAGATCTTTTTCCGATCGGAATGTTGATCGCTGCTATCTTCCCTGCTTGTGCTGCATACAGATTAGCAAGATTTAATGTGGCTCATGACCCTTCTTCTTTTACCGGGCTGCCATCTCCTATCGCAGGAATTACTATCGGATTTCTTCCTATCTTTTTAGGAAAAGATCATACTCTTCCTCATTGGTTGGGAATTCCTTTGTTTATCCTAATTGCTTTTTTAATGGTTTCTAATATTCGATATGGCAAACCTCAGGTTGCGATTCGCTCCAAGCTAACTCCTTTGCGTGCAGGTTTAATGTTAGGCGCTGCTTTGATTGCATTATACTTTGTAGGATTTCCTCGCTGGCCTTGGCTTGTTTATGGACTGATCTGTCTTTATATCTTCTCCGGGATTTTGACTTTCCTAATCCATATTCTGCAAGAATTGAGAGTCAAACTAGATTAAATAGTTTTTTAGAACTTTCTATTTTTGGAAAGGAGAAGTTGCCCAAAAGCACTTCTCCTTTTTTTATTCCGACAATCTATTTAGATTTTTTAATCAAAGAGCGGAACATACACCTGGAATCTCATACTTAAACCGTCTCCTTTACCTTCCTTCTCTCTAGTGTGGCGAATATGAATAGCAAAGTAAGAATGAGAGATCCGTAAAAAAGAATAAAAAGATTTATCGGTTACAACTAACCCTGTTTCCTCCGGAGTGATGGATTCCTCAGCGAACGCAGGATATAAATTTTTCTCTTCTGCATAGATGAGGCTTGCGTAGATTTTCCAGTTTTTACCCACAGAAATTTGTACCCCTGCTTCAGTAAGTCTGTCCCCATTCTTTCTCCACTCTTGCCCTAATTCCCATCTCCAAAATTTTTTCCGGTAAGATAGGTATAAACCTTTTCCAAAAATCCAAGAAGAATGATCCGAAAAAGAGTAGGCTCTAACCTGTGCTAAGATTGCAAACCATGGGAATTCTAAAATTTCCATCCGACCCAAAATAGATTTAGCCGAGTACAATTCTTTCCCATCCGAAGAATATCGACTGGATTCCGCGAATTGTAATCTTCTATATGGTCCCGGTTCCCAAACAAATCTGAATAATTCCGCTTTTTCTTCCGGATCCGTTTTTTCTGAAAGTTGGAATAATTGCCCCGATCTTCCCCTAAATCCTGAAACGAATATTCTTTTATCTTTCTCTTTGTCCGACCATGCTGCCGATAGAATTCCTTGAAGATCGTCTTTGGTGCCGAAAATTTCAGTCCTAAACCAGTATGGTTTCTTTTCAGATTTTCTTTCTTCGGAAGAAGGGAATTCTAAAAGTATAAATCCTTCTTTCGTTTGGGGAGAATATGCCAGTTCCAGATAATTTTTATATGGTTTGAAGAAGAAGCCGGGCCGTTTATCTGCAGAATTTTCCGCATAATAAGTACCTAATATACTCTCTCCAAATTTTAAGCCTAAAAATCCGGTTCTGACAGTCGGTTGTTCTAAGAACCAGAAAGAAGAAAAATCAAATTTCTCTCTTAAAAAGAAAAAATGATTCAAAGGTCTGAATCGATTTCCATAAGAAAGATACATATTCTTATTTTCAAATAGATAGGAGCCTAAATATGTTTCTCCTCTTTTTTCTAAAAATACTTTATGTTTGGAACATTCTTCATGGGGAAGAGCTAAAACGAAATTTTTAAAACAAACTTCTCCTCTGAACCATACGGTCTCCTGTCTTTTTGTATAATATCTGGAATCGTATCCTGAAAAGGAAACTCCCGTAGAGAAAGGAGTAGGTAAGTTCTCAGCGGATAGAATATTCGAAAAAATGAATAAAACAAAAAGGGATTTTTTCATTTAAAATCCTCTTTTGGAGCGGATCAGCCTTTTGATTTTTCTTCTTTTGGGTTCCGGAAGTGAATCTAAATAGGTTCCGAATTTTTCAGCAGGTCCTTCGGAATGCGAAGAAATGGAAATGGATTCTTGTAAGGAAAATCCAAGTTTCAAAAGTTCTTCTACTTTTAGAGATGGATATATATTCGTTTTTTCGGCGGGCGTTTGCGGTGGAGGACTAGGTTTTGGATCTTCTTCTCTTTTATAAAATGGAGAATATCCAAGTCCGACAAATCCGATTGGACTTTTTTCCGATTCGAATCCTTCTAACTGTCCTAAAAATCCTTCCCAGCTCCAATAGACCCCGAGTGAGACTCTATCTTCAAAATCTAAAGAGCTGTTTCTAATTCTTTCATAACCTAAACCGATCCGAAATTCTGAGTCCTGAGAAGAGTTGAGTAATATTCCTAATGAATTTTCTTCCTGAGCCTTTCTTCCAAAAAATTCCCAACTTAATTTGGAACCATAGATCCCTAGAGAAGTAAAATAAGAAGAAGGCCCAAAACCTCCTGCTCCAAAGCGAAACCTAAAACCTAAATTACGGCTTAGCTCTATTTGATAACCTAAGGAAACTGTTTCGAAAAATTTCCCTTCTTTGGTCCGGCCGCTGCGAACATAGGAGAGTCTATATTCTTCTTTTGTGCCTGATGAGAATGGGAGCTGGAGAGAAATTCCGGAGAGCGGAACTTCTTCTTTTTCGTATATTCCGAAAAAGGATATTTCTCCTCCGTTCCACCAAGGTCTGAACCAGATCTCTGCCGGTATGTTTAGATCCGATCCGAAAACAAAAGCGCTGGGAAGAAGAAGGATGACTAAATGGTGGAACCTCATTCCAGAGACGGGTCCAATTCAGTAAGGGCCGAGTGCGATTTTTTGGAAATTGGCCTATTTTTTCCAAAATGAAACCAGGTTGAATTCAGGATTTGTCCGGGCTGGGGGTAGAATGGATCTTGTGAGTGAGAAACTTCCGGTCAGATATTCGGAAATTTCTCTAAAAAAACACGGTAAACGCTTGACGGTAGCTATAAATTCGTATAGTATATAAATAACCGTTTAGTAGATTATTGGTGTAATAAATTCAATTTATGTCGTCTAACTAATTAGGCGAGGGAGAGAAAAGTTATGATGATTCGATCTCTACAAGATTCAGGTGCTTACGAGAGAAACCGTAAAGGTCTCGCTGGGGCGGGATTCGATTGGAGGGAAAAAGTTCGTTCTTCTGAACCGAACTCTAAGACCTTCGCGGATTATTTGGAAGAATCTTTCCAAGGGGACTTGGTCCAGGACGGAAATTGGTTTTCTGAAACACTTTCCGAGTTGAGCAAGAAGAACCTGAGAAAAATTTAAACTTGGCTGAGCGCTGGGGCTCAGGTCCGGATCCTAGATCCCGTATCTTTCATGATGCGGAGAATTTGGAAGATTGGGAGCTGATTGCCGTTCTTTTGGGTAAAGGGAGCAGGGGCCTTCCTATCGAAGATCTCAGCCGAGATATTCTAAAAAAGTCCCGAGGGTTGGGAGGACTTCTCTCATCCAATATTCCTAGAAATTTTCGTATCAACGGTTTAGGTAAGGTAAAAGTCAGCATCTTACTTGCTGCTTTAGAACTTGCTAAAAGGCTTAAATATAAATCCATCCGAATGGCGGGTTATAACCCGACCACACTTTCTTCTTATCTGCAGGGTCTATTCTCCCCTTTAAAAAGAGAATGTTTTGTTTTAGCCACCATCTCCCCGGCAGGAGATCTTTTAAGAGTGGAAACAGTTTCCAAAGGTAGTTTGGAAGAAGTGGGAGTTCTTCCAAGAGACTTGGTCCGGATCATACTCAATGACGAGGCTTCCCAGGCGATACTGGCTCATAATCATCCCGGCATGATCTGTTTTCCTAGCCAAGAAGATTGGGAAGTTTATACCAACTTAAAGGATATACTCTCTAATTTGGATGTGGAGCTTTTGGACCATTGGATTTTTGGAATTGACGGGATCTTTTCCTGCAGACAATCTACTCGACTAGGAGAGAACTGATCGATTTCTCCTCTTAAATTCTAGTCCTAGGTTATAGAGTGACCTCTTTCTTTTTTTTGCGTAATCTCAGAATTTTATCGGTTCTTGTAAGAAGGGATTATGCATTGCAATACGCAGGTTCCGCATTGGGCCTGGCCTGGATGTTCCTACAAAACGTAAGTTTAATCCTGATCTATACGGTCGTATTTTATTTTATTGGGATCAGGTCCCAAGGCGAAAATTCCATAGAATATTTTTCTAATGTACTTAGCGGACTTTTATTTTGGATCCCTTTGCAGGAATATTTGATCAGAGGTACGGGGATCCTGACTGATAACAGGCAATTGATCAAAAGATCTCCTCTTGGTCCTGAAATTTTTCTTTGGATCCCATTTGTGCAATTTTTGCTTCATTGGCTTGTGACTTCTATTCCTATCTTTATCTTTTTGGCCTGGGCAGGTAAGCTCGGGATTTGGAGTTTACCTCTTTCTTTTTTATCTATGTTCTGCACCGGATTATTTCTGGCATGCCTCCAAAGTTATCTTGCTCGTGTGAATATTATTTTAAGGGATATTTCCCCTTTAGTGAGATTATTGACCCAATTCTTGTTCTGGGGTCTTCCTATTCTTTACGAGTCGAAAGGTATTTTAGGAAAATTGAATGTATTCAATCCATTCTTTTTTCCTTTGGAAGTTTTTAGATCTGCATTGCTTGTCGGATATACTCCTCAAGGAAACATTTTGGACTTTCTTCCTTTTTTTGGGATTTTCCTCGGGATCTTTTTTTTCAGTCGTACTAAATTAAATCAGATAGTGTTGGATCACCTTTGATTAAGATAGAGAATATTTCAAAGACCTACCAAGGTTATAGTAAACCTTGGAATCGGTTATTAAGTGCGATTACATTCGGATATTTCGGCTTGGATGTAAAATACAAGGCGTTAGATGGAATTTCTTTTTCTGCGGAGAAGGGAGAAGTCATCGGTATCATCGGTCGTAATGGTGCCGGAAAATCCACCCTACTTAAATTGCTGACCGGAGTTTCCAAAGTGGATTCCGGAAAATTGGAGAAGAAGGGAACTGTTCGTTCTATCTTAGAATTGGGCGTCGGTTTTAATCCTGAACTTTCCGGAGAAGAAAACTTATACTATAACGGTCTAGTCTGGGGATTGGATCCGGAAGAGTTGATCAAATCTTCCGAGGAAATTTTCCGTTTTTCAGGTTTGTCTGAATTCCGCAAAAGTCCTTTAAAGAATTATTCCTCGGGAATGACTATGAGATTGGGATTTGCACTCGCGACTGCAAAACGTCCTGATATTTTGATCGTGGATGAGGCCTTGGCTGTAGGTGATGCAAGCTTCCAACAGAAAAGTTTAAACCGATTTCGTAAGTTTTCGGAAGAAGGAACTCTTACTTTAATTGTAAGTCATGACCTGGAACTTTTAAAATCCGTCTGCACTAGACTTATTGTTTTGGAAAAAGGAAAGCTGGTATTTGACGGAGATCCGATAGACGGCTTTAGGGAATATATGCAGATCATTGCTTCTTCTTCCTTAGAAGGAAACACTAAGATCCAGGATAAGGATTCTTTGGTGGAATCTTTGGATGTAGAGATCCAATATGCCGGTAAATCAAATCCTTCTATCTTGCCGGTGGGCGCGGAAGTTTTATTAAGAGTAGCAGCATCATTTCGTTCTTCTCTAGAAGATCTAACCGTCGGTTTTCATATCGATGATCATAGAGGGATCAGAGTGTTCGGAACAAATACATTCCATATTGGTGGTCGCCAAAAAGATCTAAAACCCAAGGAACCTGTTCGGATAGATTTTCGTTTTCCACTAAATCTTTCTCCTGGGAAATATTCTTTGGGAATTGCATTACATTCCGGTGAAAGTCATGCGGAAGGTTCTTATCTTTGGAAGGATGGGGTTTTACAATTCGAGCTAGAAAGATTGGATGTCCCCAAATTTGAAGGCGCCGCTTGGATCCCGGTCAAAGTTGAGGCGAAAAAAGGGGATTTTTCCGGATAAATTCCTTCCCAGCCTCCCCTTTGAAAGGATTCTGGTTTTCGTATGAAAGTTTGCGTAATTGGAAGCGGTTATGTGGGTCTTGTGGCCGGGGCTTGCTTCGCTGAATATGGAAATCATGTGATCTGCGTGGATAAGGACTCTAAAAAAATAGAGGACTTAAAAAAAGGAATCATACCTATTTATGAACCTGGTCTTTCCGAATTGGTTTTGAATAACCATAAGGAGAATCGACTGGGTTTTAGCACTTCTATCCAAGAAGGTGTAGAAGGCTCAGAAATCATTTTTATCGCCGTTGGAACTCCAACATCGGACGATGGATCCGCCGATCTAAGCGCCGTATTTGCTGTAGCAGAACAGATCGGAAAATCAATCAACGGTTACAAGGTGATCGTGGATAAATCCACAGTTCCAGTAGGGACCGCTGCTAAAGTAAAAGAAATTATTTCTAAAAACACCAAACACGAATTCGACGTCGTATCCAATCCGGAATTTTTGAAAGAAGGTGCGGCGATCGACGACTTCATGAAACCTGAAAGAGTTGTGATCGGCGCAGACAGCGAAAGAGCTGGATCGCTTGTTGCTCAACTTTACGCTCCATTCGTATTGAACGGAAATCCTATCATCAAAATGGGAACCGTTTCTGCAGAGTTAACTAAATACGCATGTAACGCATTCTTAGCTACTAAGATCTCTTTTGCAAATGAGATCGCGAACTTATGCGAAACCGTGGGCGCAGATTACGAAGATGTAAGAAAAGGAATGGGAACCGATTCTAGGATTGGTCGCCAATTCTTATATGCCGGTATCGGCTACGGTGGATCTTGTTTTCCTAAAGACGTTCGCGCATTGATCCGCACTTCCGAAAATTTTTCTTCTTCTCTTCGTATTATTAGAGAAGTAGAAAGAGTGAACGAAGACCAAAAGGTCCGCCTATATACTAAGATAGAGGACTTCTTCGGGAAAGGCCAGATCAAAGGAAAAACTCTCGCGGTCTGGGGACTCGCATTCAAGCCGGGCACGGACGATATGAGAGAAGCTCCTTCTATTCCTTTATTATTAAAATTGCATGAAGAAGGCGCTAAGATCAAGGCATTCGATCCCGTTTCGAAAGAAACTTCCGAATACTATTTTAAAGACAAGATAGAATATGCGAAAGACGCGTATGACGCGTTAGAGGGAGCGGATGCACTTCTTCTTCTTACCGAATGGAGAGAATTCAGAGAACCTGATTTTTCCAGAATTAAAAAATTAATGAAAGGTCATGTGATCTTTGACGGTAGAAACCAATATCGTCCGGATCATATGAAAAAAGAAGGATTCAAATACTTCTCTATCGGTAAACAATCGGTTTAATTCAACCGATTCAATAAGTCCTGGATCTCTTTTTTTTCCTCCGGATCAGAGCTGAGTTCCAGGGCTTTTTTCAGATCTTCTTTCGCTTCCGTTTTTTGGCCGAGCGAAGAGTAAGCTCCTCCTCTATAATACAAAGCCGCTTTGGAATGTCCCGTTGGGAACTTATCCAAATATAAAGAAAACGTTTTGATCGTTTTCTCCCAATTTTTCAATTCTGTAAAACTAAGTCCCAGATTGAATAAAGCCTTATGTTTATTCTCAGGCATTCTTGGATCTTCTGACGCGAATGATTTGTAGAAGTAATCTGCTGACTTTTTGTATTCTTTTGCTTCGAAGTAATATTCTCCCACCTTTAAAAGAAGAAGATTATTTTCAGGATCTTTTTCTAAATCTGCAAGTAGGCTAACTTCTTTGTCTCTTTTTGAATACGCCGATCTTAAGGTCTTGATCACCATTTTATGATCTGGCATTCCTGCGATCTTCTCTGTAAGACTTCCGTTCTTATCTAAAAATAAGAGAGTAGGATATCCCGTGACATCATACTTTTTCTTTAAGTTCGGAAATCTATCCCCGTCCAGAGAAAGTAGTACGAACTTGGATAATTCCTGTTTTACCTCTTTTTTAGGATAAATTTCCTTTTTGAGGGTTTTGCAATAACCGCACCAATCTGCATATACATCTATAAAGATGGGTTTTCCTTCCTTCTTCGCCTTATTAAAAGCTGTCTCGACGGAAGTTTCCCAAACCTCGGAGCTGATTTCGGATGCGAGTGCAAGGCAGATCAAGACTAGGACGGATCGGGTTTTTGAAAAAGGGAGCATTGGTCTCATCTCTTCGACCTTTTTTTCTCCGTTTCGTTTTTAAGGAAATGCAGAAATACGGAATTTTTTGTTTACCGTCAAGAACGGGCCCGAATATTCGAAGTATCTCCGGTGGTAATGATGGACTTCCTGCTTCAG
>NZ_RQES01000011.1 GCF_004769405.1 Leptospira selangorensis | reverse complement strand
CTCCAATATGACTGTTATTTTGAATATATATTCGATTACAAATCTAATTTTCACCATGTCGCCTAACGACCAAGGTGTTCCGACGTTTGCAATGGCACGAGTTTGCTCATGCAAACGAAGTGACAGAAGCAAATGTGGCGAAGCCCGAGCGAGTGAGTCGCGAAAGCGATCTCCGAGCGGAGCGGAAGCACCGACAGTTAGACGACGTTTGTATTTATTGACCGAAAATTTCTTTGAGAGGATCAATATATGAGTTTGGCTTCCAACCCTTTAGAATTCGATCAAAAAGAAAACTATCAAGCGCGTTTAGACTAATGCCAAGTTCGGTCCCTAAGCCCCCAGGATTTAATGTTTCTATAATCTCTCCCAAACCAGTAAAAAATGAAAATCTAATAGCTTTACTTGGAAATTTGTCAATTATATCTACTCTCGTCACATCATCAATGTAGCTTTTCAAAAGTCCGTGCTCAATGGGTTTATCTTTAACCCAATCCTTAAACTTAATTCCTTTCTCTGCGATTTCGACGATTTTGTCAAATGGGACAAGACCTGAATTAACCGACTCACGAATAGCTTTTGAATTATTGAATACATGATCTTGAAAATGGCTTATCTCATGTTTTGATCTTCTAACTTTATCAAGTATATATTCGACTCTTCTTTCCAATATTTTAGAATTGATAGGATCAATGAATAAATCTGAACCCAACTCGGTAGTTAAATTAATGTTATCTCGAGTAAAAAGTATATGAGAAAGTAATTGTGAGTTAGAAATACTTGAATGCGATGGCGGAATTTGAGCATGATAAAGCTCATTAATTGCGATATAATCTAGATTAGTTCTCACTTGATATTGAGATTCTCTCAGTTTTTCAATATCGAATATAAATTTGTAAGGGGTGTTATATTCAGGAACATATAGATCAAGCAATTTCTTAACACAATCATACACAAAATCCGCTTGTTCAATATCTGAGAAAAAGTCTAATAAAGTCTTATCGGCTTTTGAGCTAACATTAACATTCGAAATAAATTTATTTGATATTCTTCTTAACTTTCCCGAGCCAGCTACTTGATCTCTAAATATTTCCTCGGCAACCTTATCAATCGAATGATTTGGAGAATGAACCCGGACAGCACTAATTATTTCTTTGTCATTAGTAACTTCGGAATGAATACCAACAAGTTCATACTCATAGTTTATTTTTAGAAGGCCCGATTCTAATAATCTAAAAAGAGAATCAACTCCTATAGAATTAACTAATTCTTTTAAAACCAGCTTATTCCCTAATATCCTCACTTCTCCGTAGAATATTAGTAATTCTGCCAATCCTCCCAAATCGATTTCCTTATCAGTGGAATGGGTCGATAACCCTCTGTATAGAATTGATTCAAACATATTTTAATACAAATGTCGTCTAACGACCAAGGTGTTCCGACGTTTGCAATGGCACGAGTTTGCTCATGCAAACGAAGTGACAGAAGCAAATGTGGCGTAGCCCGAGCGAGAGTTGCGTAAGCAATCTCGAAGCGCTGCGGAAGCACCGACAGTTAGACGACCGTGCCGAAGTTAATTAGAAAGACTAAATAGTCTCAAATAAATTTAATTTTTCTTTCGACGAAAAGAAATTCTGCTCAGAAAGTAAATGACAGGCGTCATCCCAATAAGAATAAAAATTGAAAGCTGTTGGTATTGGCCTTGGTAATAATAAAGTTTATGTTTAACCGGAAGATTAGAAACATCAAAATAACCAATTTGAGTAATTTTGAGCCGATAAACTCCTATAAAATTACCTTCCTTACCAAACACAGATAAGCCAGAACGAAAATATCCACAACCTGCATCTTCATGTTTGGCTTCAGTGGTCAACGCAAAAAAACAATATTCATCTGGGATCAGTACAAATATAGCTTTCGAATTCAGTTCCAACGGAAAAGCAATTCGGAAAAATGAGAAGAATATCAATATTATAAAAGCGAGCCTTACAAGTTGCGATTTGAAAAAGTAATTAAAGAAGTCTAATAACATTGTGTCTTAAAGATGGTTTTTTGGCATGTCGTCTAACGACCAAGGCTTGACGACGTTTTACGACGGCGCGAGCTTGCTTTGCAAGCAAAGTGACGGAAGTAAAATGTGCCGAAGGCCAAGCGAGAGTGCTCAGCATCTCGAAGCGAAGCGTCAGAGCCGATAGTTATACGCCGTCGCTTTTTTTGACGAATTAGCTCATCATCCTCAAAACTCCTAATGCTTTTACTATTTCATTCAAGTAAATAATAAACTGAATAGGACTAGTAACAATATCAGCTACTATTGAAAACGGGGTAAGCCAATAGTAGGCGGGTTTTCCTTTGCGTTCATTTATATAGCTTACTATTACTACTCTTCCTTGTACGAACTTATTATCAATAGTTGGAAAGTTGAATTCATACATTCTTTTGACATATCCTTGCGCGTCCAAAACAATAAGTAAGTTCCCTTTAGCCAATTCATATCTATTTAGTCTCACATCATAGGCTTGTCGTTTAGGAGAATTGCAATTTTCTTGCTTAGGAGTATCCGTTTCATCAAAACAAAGAAAGAATTCCCGTGAATGAGCTTTTGAAAGAAAAGCTTTGCCGTTCTTTGTTGCATATATCTCAGGCTTATCGTGATTAATCGTTATATGCATTTCTTTATATATTTTTGTTAGAGACTTGTGCAAAAATATCGAATCAACGTATGATATTTGCAGCCCCCCTTGGGGATTAACTTCCTTTATCTCTGCTTTAATTAATTGCGTATTTGTCTCACACTTAAAAAATGAATTATAGGAATAGCAATTTTCCAAACTTTCGCCCACCGAAGAAATCCCATTAATTTCGATTTCATAGGTCGGAGTTATATATTTCTGATTTAATTTATCGTAAGAGATCGAATCAATTTGTTCAATCGGTATAGGTTTCCACTTACCTTCTGAAAGTTCGAATACTTTAGAAGTTATGCAGTTTGAAAAAAGGAATATTATTAAAAGAATTCGAATCATTTTTTCTATCCATTTTAGCGATGGCGTATAACGACCAAGGCTTGACGACGTTTTGCGAGTCCGAAGGACTTGGCATGAGGCTTGCTATGCAAGACGAATGACA
>NZ_RQES01000010.1:300000-523715 GCF_004769405.1 Leptospira selangorensis | reverse complement strand
TAAATTCGGCAGAGATATAAGATTCTCGAAGCAAATCAGAGAATTTCTATATTCTATAAAAATTCTCTATTCTGTACCGGCTCCGGTGGGATCCTTGTAATATAGCATCAACTATACTTTACAAATAGTCCAATATATAAAACTTTGGTACATTATATTGGTCAGCCTTAATTCGGGCACGTCCAATATAAAAAGGTTCGATTTCGATGAGTCCATCCGATCTGGAAGCAAAATTAAAAGGTCTGAGCTTAGAAGATTCTTTGGCGAAAATCTCCCAAGATTTTCCTGATCAGGCGGTGTTCTCCACAAGCTTTGGTTTAGAAGATCAGGTAATCACTCACGCAATCTATTCCCAAAATTTGGACATTCGTATCTTTACATTGGATACCGGCAGATTGTTCACCGAAACTTACGAACTTCATAAACGCACGAATGGAATGTATGGTAAACGAATCCAAACATTCTTCCCAGATGCGCAAGCGGTAGAAGATCTGATCAATGAGAAGGGCCCCGATTCCTTCTACGATTCTATAGAAAATAGAAAAGAATGTTGTCATATTCGCAAAGTTATCCCTTTGAACAGAGCTTTAGAGGGAGCGAAAATTTGGATTACCGGAATTCGTAACGATCAATCCGGTTCCAGAGAAAATTTAACCAAAGTGGAGTTGGATGCTGGAAGGGATATTTTGAAATTCCATCCTATTCTGGATTGGTCTTGGGAGAAAGTACAACAGTACGTCCAAGACAAACATATTCCGTACAATCCTCTTCATGATAAGGGATATCCCAGTATCGGATGCGCTCCTTGTACAAGAGCGGTCATGGCGGGCGAAGATTTTAGAGCCGGCCGTTGGTGGTGGGAGAATGAATCCACGAAAGAATGCGGACTGCATTGGGTGGATGGAAAACTGGTAAGAAAAAAAGGATCAGAAGTATGACGACTAGAACTCGATTGTCGCATCTCCAACAACTAGAGGCGGAATCCATTTATATACTCAGGGAAGTTGCCGCCCAATTTGAAAGACCTGCGCTTTTATTTTCCGGAGGAAAGGACTCAATTACTTTAGTGCATCTTGCACTTAAAGCTTTCCGCCCTGGAAAATTCCCATTTCCTTTGGTACATATTGATACAGGCCATAACTTTCAGGAAGCATTACAATTTCGTGATGATCTTGCGAACCGGATCGGAGAAAAACTGATCGTTAGATATGTTCAGGATTCCATCGACCAAGGAAAGGCCGTAGAGGAAAAAGGGAAATTCCCAAGCAGAAACGCAATCCAAACAGTTACATTATTAGATACTATCGAAGAATTTAAATTTGATGCTTGTATAGGCGGAGCGAGAAGGGACGAAGAAAAGGCACGCGCAAAAGAAAGAGTATTTTCCGTGCGTGATGAATTCGGAAGTTGGGATCCTAAATTACAAAGACCGGAACTTTGGAATATTTATAACGGAAAGATCCACGTGGGAGAGAACGTTAGAGTTTTCCCTATTAGTAACTGGACCGAGTTGGATGTTTGGGAATATATTAAGTCTGAAAATATTCCGCTTCCTTCATTATATTTTTCTCATAGAAGACAAATTGTCTGGAGAGAGAATGTAGTATTCCCTGTTTCAGAATTCGTGACTTTGGATTCTTCCGATAAAGTGGAAGAGAAAACTGTACGTTTTAGGACTGTAGGCGATATGACTTGTACTGCGGCAGTTGAATCTGAAGCAAATTCCTTAGATGATATTATTCGTGAGATCCAAACTTCCAGAACTACGGAAAGAGGATCCAGATTAGACGATAAACGTTCCGAAGCTGCGATGGAAGAACGTAAAAGAGGCGGTTACTTCTGATGGACTTATTACGTTTTATTACTGCAGGAAGTGTAGACGACGGAAAATCCACTTTGATCGGTCGTCTTTTGTACGATAGCAAATCCGTATTCCAAGACCAGTTAGAAGCCATCGAAAAAACAGGCCAAGTGAATGGTCAGGTCAATTTGGCTCTTCTTACAGACGGACTAAAAGCGGAAAGAGAACAAGGGATCACGATAGACGTAGCCTATAAGTATTTCTCTACTCCTAAAAGAAAGTTTATCATTGCAGATGCCCCGGGGCATATCCAATACACTCGAAACATGGTGACAGGCGCTTCTAATTCCGAGCTTGCAATCATTTTGATCGATTCTCGTAAAGGAGTGATCGAACAAACTTACAGACATTCTTATATAGCTTCTCTATTAAAAATCCCTCATGTAGTTATCTGCGTGAATAAAATGGACTTAGTGGATTTTTCCAAAGAACGTTTTGAAGAGATCGTAGAAGATTATAAAAACTTTGCTTCCGATCTGGATTTTAAAGGGTTGGAGTTCATACCGATCTCCGCGTTGAATGGGGACAATGTTGTAGATACTTCTCCGAATATGACTTGGTGGAAAGGCAAAACACTTCTTGGTTATCTAGAAGATCTAGAAATCGAAGTGGATGAGACCAAACACGAGCCCAGATTCCCTGTTCAATATGTGATCCGTCCTCAAACGGAAGAACACCATGATTACAGAGGTTATGCAGGTCAGGTTAGAAGTGGCGTTTTCAAAAAGGGAGATGATATAGTAGTTCTTCCTAGCGGATTACGTTCTAAAATCAAATCGATCAATACGTATGAAAGCGAAGTAGAAGAAGCTTTCGCCCCAATGTCTGTTACTATTCTTTTGGACGACGAAATCGATATTAGTCGCGGTGATATGATCGTTACTGATAAACACCAACCTACCGTATCCCAAGATCTGGAAGCGGAACTTTGTTGGATGGATGCAAAGTCTTTGGTACCAGGGAACAAATATCTTTTAAGACAAACCACGGGCTCCGTAAAATCCGCAGTTAAGGAAATTTCCTTTAGAATAGATATCCAAACTCACGAAAAATTAGAATCTTCTCAACTTGCTCTGAATGAGATCGGAAGGATCAAGATCAGAACCGCAAAACCTATCGCGTTCGATCCTTATTCTGAAAATCGTGGAACAGGAAGTTTCGTTTTGGTGGATGAGGGTACGAACAATACTGTGGGCGCGGGAATGATCGTAGGAGCTTACTGATCTAATTTGATGAATACCGAAGTGGGAAAAGTATATTTGGTGGGCGCAGGTCCCGGAAATCCGGAACTAATGACCTTGAAAGCTCTCAGAATATTAGAAAAAGCGGAAGTAATTCTTTACGACGCTTTATTAGATTCTTCCTTTTTGGAATATTTTCCCTCTTCTGCGCTTGTTCATTATGTGGGTAAAAGGGCAGGACAACATTCTGCAACCCAAGAAGAGATCCAGGATCTGATCGTTCGATATTCTCTCCAAGGTAAAACCGTAGTACGTTTGAAAGGAGGAGATCCTTTCGTATTCGGCAGAGGCGGAGAAGAATTACTTACTTTAAGAAAACATAAAATTCCATATGAGATAATTCCCGGAGTAAGCGCATTAAGCGCTGGATCTTCCGGAGCAGGTTTTCCTTTAACACATAGAGGATTGTCCAGACAGGTACTGATCATGGACGGTCATACTGTTTTACAGGAAGATACCGATTGGAAATGGTTTGCGGAGTTTAAGGGTACGATCGCTCTGTTTATGGGAACTTCTTCCATTGTACAGATCTCTAAAAATTTGATCGATAACGGAGCTTCTTCTCTTGTTCCAGTGGCTCTCGTAGAGAACGCGAGTTTAAAAAATCAGAAGGTCACTATAACTAGCTTGGGTAGAATTATAGAAGAAGGTTTATCCAAACAAAGTTCCGGACCTGGGATTATTTATATAGGGCCTGTCGTACATCTGATCGGAGAAAATCCTGAACTAGACTTTCAAGGATTTGCTTCTCAAGGAGAAGGAGTATGAGCCAACTTCTTCCGGTTTTTATAAAATTAGAAAATAAAAAAGTGTTAGTAGTGGGCGGGGGAAATGTCGCTCTCGAAAAATTACAACATCTTAAAGATACCGGCTGTGTACTTACAGTTATCTCTAAAGAATTCAAATCGGAAACTGTTCGTTTGCTTTCTTCCATTAAAGATGCAAAAATAGAAACAAGAGAAGTTCAGATTTCCGATCTAAACGGTTTTGATCTGGTATATTCCGCTACAAACGATAGGCAGACCAATCGTGATCTGGTGGAATACGCCAAACAAAAAAAAATTTGGATCAATTGTGCGGATGATCCTTCTCTGTGTGATTTTTATTCTTCTGCATATTTTGATAGGGGCCCGATCCGTGTGGCGGTTTCCACTCAAGGAGGGTTCGCTGGACTTGCAGGAACCATCCGTACCATTCTAGAGGAGATCCTTCCCAAGGATCATGATCCGGAATTGGAAAATTTATTAGAAATCCGTAATTTAAGTAAGAGTAAACTGGGAGATCCGGAAAAAAGAAAAGCGGCTCTCAAATTTCTTCTTGGAGAGTTCAAAGAAAAATATCTCTCCACGGATGCGAAATCATAGGAAAGCTATAATCCAAAAGGACGAATACGATCGATGTCAGAACAAAAAGAACTTAGCGAAGTCGAACATATTAAAACCGCCTCTAAGGGACTAAGAGGAAAAATCGGTACTGCTATCGAAACGGGTGCAGATGGATTCGAGGAAGATGATAAACAATTGATCAAATTCCACGGAATGTACCAGCAGAAGGACAGGGACCGTAGAAAAGACGATGCTGGCGAATTTATAGAGAACCCAACCTCTTTTATGATCCGAGGAAGGATTCCGGGTGGAAGACTTACTTCTGACCAGTATATGGTATGGGATGATCTGGCTGATAAATTCGGTGGTGGAGCTTTACGTCTAACGACTAGACAATCCATTCAAATGCACACGATCCTTTTAAAAGATCTGAAACCGATCATGCAAGCAGTCCATAAGGTGAATCTTTCCACTATGGGAGCATGCGGTGACGTTGTGCGTAACGTGACTCAAGCTTTAAATCCTTGGGGAAACAAAGAGCTTACCCAATTAGACCCGATCGCTCAATTGATGTCCGACCATTTTAAATATAAGAGTAATGCGTATGCAGAACTTTGGCTGGGCGAAAACCAACTTAATAAAGAAGATGAACCTGATCCGATCTATGGAACTACTTATCTTCCTAGAAAGTTCAAGATAGCTGTTACACTTGCTGGTAATAACTCAGTCGATATTTATACGAACGATATGGGATTCGCAGCTACTTTAGATGCGAATGGTAAGATAGACGGTTATTTCGCTTTTGCGGGCGGTGGGCTCGGAATGACTCACAATAAGCCTGAGACTTATCCTAGAGCTGCTGATTTACTAGGTTGGATCCCTGAAAAAGATCTGATCCCAGTTGCTGAAGGTATAGTAACTTCTCATAGAGATTTCGGAGATCGTACTAACCGTAAACATGCTCGTTTAAAATATGTTTTGGCGGAGAAGGGTGTAGAATGGTTCCGCTCCGAAGTAGAACGTAGATCCGGTGCAAAATTCGATATTGATCGTAAACTTCCTAAATGGGAAACTCCAAACTATCTTGGTTGGACAGAAAGAGCGGATGGAACTCTTGCATTAGGATTCCATACTCTTTCCGGAAGGATCAAAGACTTCCCTGAGAAGCCCTTAAAGACAGCTTTGAAAGATATCATTTCTGGTTTTAACCTAAGCGTGCAGGTAACTGCGGATCAGGACTTGGTTTTGATGGGAGTCAAAAAAGAGGATAAAGAGAAGTTAGAAGCTAAATTAAAAGAATATAATATTAATCCTGCTTCTCCTAAACCTTTATATGATCGTGCACTTGCTTGTCCTGCACTTCCCACTTGTGGATTAGCATTGACCGAATCCGAAAGGACTTTCCCTCAATTATTAGAATCCATCCAAAAAGTGATCGATAAACTAGATCTGAACGATAGAGCTCCGATCGTAAGAATGACCGGATGTCCTAACGGATGCGCAAGACCTTATTCTGCAGAAATTGGAATCGTTGGTCAACAAGCTGGAGGAAAATATTCCTTATTCTTTGGAGGAAATCCGGAAGGAACTAAAGTGGGCGACTATGTTGCCAAGAAGGTTCCTTTTGCGGATATTCCTGTCCAACTAGAGAAAGCATTCGAAGTTTGGAAAAAAGAAGGAAATCCGGATGAAAGATTCGGAGACTTTGCCGCTCGATACTCCTTGGATAAGTTCAGGGAATTGCTAGGAGCGATGTAAATCGATTCTTTCCAAAAGCGCTCCGATCGGGGCGCTTTTTTGTTTAGAAAAACATCTCCAGCGTTTCAAACTTCCACTTCCATACTTTTTGAGTAGAAAACCCTGCAAGTAAAACCCCGGATCCATACTGCAAAGCAGAAGTAATAGATCCCAATTTATCCGAAGTATTATCCATCAAAGAAAGGCTAATATCTCCTTCTTCATTCATAGAAAGAATATAAGCTAATTCTCCCTCTAGGGGTTTAAAGAAGAATGGAAGTGAAGCGATTATCTTTTTTAAAAGTGGAAAGTTTTGGATCTTATCGATCGCTATATGTCTTGGAGAAGATAAAGCGATCCAAAAATTTCTCTGAGAATCCGAACTGATCAATGCAGGACTTCCAGGAAGATGTGTGATCAAGAACTGATCTTTGCCCGCCTTCTTTCCATTTAACCAAAAACGAGAAACACGATGCCTATACTTTTCTCCAAAGACCAAAAAATCTTCGGAAGAAGATAAACTGATCCCGGTTGGATGATATAGATCATCCAAAATTGTTTTTACTTCTTGGGTTCTTGGATTATAAGAAAGAATCCTGCCGTTAGGTTTGGATTCTAATTCTTCCAAATAAGAATCTTCGTAAGGAAATTTTCGGCTTACTTCAGTAAAATAAACGGTTCCATCGGATGCTATATCCAAACCGTACAGATTTGTTAACGGATTTCCTTCCGAATCTTCTCTGAGTAGGACATTCTCATTTCCTTTAATATCATAAAATGCGAGCCCTAGTCCTGAAACACAGGCAACTAAATTTTCTTTTCCGTCGAATACGATTCCCAATACTCTTCCGGAAGTTTTAGCGAATAATTCCGTTTGTCCGTCTGTTTTGATCTTATAAATATTTCCATCGGAAGAACCCGTATAAATGGATCCTCTAGAATCAATTGCAAGACCGAAGGGTTTTTCTATCGGAGATTTTTCGTTTACTACATTAGATATAAATAATATATCTCTTTCTTCTTGGCGAATAATATCGTCCGGATCATAATCTGTCGGGTCGGTTTTGGTCCAACCTAATAGAATAAAGAGTCCAAAAATTGAGGTCAAAAGGACGAAAGGAATAAATATCCTAATAGCTGGATTAGAAATAGATCGATAGAACATCAGACATGACCCTTAAAAATGGGCCTCTGTCTCAAACTATTTCTTAATACTTCAAAATGTAAATGAAATCCGGTGGCTCTTCCGCTCATTCCGACTTCTCCGATCAACTGTCCTTTTTTGACCTTTGTACCTGGAGAGACTAGCAGTTTGCTTAAATGCCCGTACTTAGTTTCGTAACCCAATCCATGTTTTAGAACGATCAGGCTTCCGTATCCGCCTCTTGTTCCTGAAAAGGAAACTTCTCCATCTGCAGATGCATATACAGGAGTTCCTTCTTCTGCCGCAAGATCGATTCCACCATGAAATGTGTCCTTTTTTGTGAAAGGGTCCCTTCTTCTTCCAAACTTGGAACTCAATCTTCCTTCTTCCGCCAACGGATCCGAGAATACTAATCCGTAAAAAAAGTTCTTCTCTTCTTTAGGTAATCCTCTTCCTGGAACGAACCAGGATTTTCTGAGGTCATCATAGTATAAGAATTTGGGAGAGATCCGAAAACGGGCCGCGACTTTTTTGCGCGAGGATTCGTCCGGAGAATGTTCTTCCGAGTCGTAAACTCCTCTCATGTTCGGGATTAAAAGTTCCATCCCAGGATAGATGTCTTGAGGAGAAGCTAATTCGTTTACTGAGGAAAGAGTGTCCAAGTCCATTCCGGTCCTGGCCATGATCTTAAAAAAAGTATCCTTGGGTCCAACTTTGTAGACTAGGAATCTAAGATGGACCAGATCTTTTTGGTCCAAATTGGAAACTGAAATTTGAAGGTTATATTTTATCTCTTCTCTGACTCGGATGATCTTAGTATCCGAATATTCTAAACTTTTTAAGGGGAGACGATCATAAACCGCTTGGACCTCGTTCAGAGAGATTAGTATGAGTGCGGATAATAAAATGAGATGTCTTTTGAAGGAAGGCATATCTTTTCTATAGTCGGCAGATTATAAAAAAACAATGACGCAAAAAATCCCCCATAAATGATTGGAAGGGCCCTTTGGAATGGATTTAGAAAAGGAAGATCAAAAACTCGCACCTGGCAGAGACGTTCTGCTCATGGGTCTGATCCAGGTTTTCGTACTGTTCATCGGTATGTATTCCTATATGAGGGTGACCCGATTCCAAGTGGAGAGCACCTTATCTCTCAAAACCCCTAAACAAAACTTCGTTAAAACAAAAGAAGTAGTAAACACAGTATCTTCCGAAGTGGCTTGGAATGAACCTGCCTCCGCCGAAAAAGCTGTTCGAGAATACACGGAGTATGTGGTTACCAAACGCCCTTGGTTATTGTCCTTGGACAGGATCATCTGGGGATTATGCTTTTTAGTGCCTTCTTACTTTTTTATCCGAAAGATCGCTAGGATAGAAACTGCAGAGTTCACTGATTCAGCAAATGTTAGAGATATACTTGCAGGTGTTGCAACTGGATTTGCCACATTCTGTTTTGTGAATGTAGCAAGTAGTTTGATCTTTTTTATCATAGGCAAACCCCAATCCAATTACTTAGAAATCATTCTTACCAAAAACCTTTACATGAATTGGAAGCTATTAGGATGGACCTTGCTTGCAATCGCTTTCGGAGCCGGAATTTTCGAAGAATTTTTCTTTAGAGGATTTTTACTAAAATACTTTGAGGAAAAAAATATAGGTTCGATTGGACTTATTATCACCTCCGTTATTTTCGGAGTGGTCCATTTTAACGGGGGATCTTATGTGGCTCCGATCCTTCTTATATTTGTGGGACTTTCATTCGGAATTTCTTATTTAAAAACCGGTAATATATGGGTGCCTGTGACTGCACATATCACTTATAACGCGTCCATGCTTTTGGCCGGATTTCTCCTTGGGGATCGGATCTCTTAATGAACATGCAAAAAAGATTTAAACATAAAATCCTAAAAACCTTATTCCTATTTTTCTTTTTGTCTTCCTTCTCCTCTATATACGCCGGAGAAGTTTTCGAATTAGAAGGTGATCCGGGGGAAAATGATACAAGACTTCTTTCCGCTTTGAATCGATTGACTTATGATAGGATATTATCCAATCAAAACACGAAAGGTTTTGCATTTAGATATACTTCTAAATGGTATTCTCCCTTACAGCTGGATGTATTCGTTTTAGGGCTAGCAAAAAGAGATAAGATGAGTTTGATCCGAATCGAATCTTCTAAAAAGGGAAGCGAAAGGATCTTTAGGAATTTTCTACAAGAAGAACTTACTAAAAAAGAATTAACGGGAGGACTTGCGAATTATACCGACGTTTCGGAAGACGCAAAGTTCGAACCTTATCGCAAGAGTTATTTTTGGAGCGAGTCCTTGGCGATAATCCAACCTGCTGCTTCCGTTTTTTATAACTCTTATAAATCTCCGGTTTATGGAGGTTCGGATAGACTCAAAAGTATGTTCGGTTATATCGGTTTGGATCTTTTACTTGCAGGTATCGGATATTATTATGCGACTACTACAATGGAAAAGAATAGCGCTCTTGAGACTTACTTTTTAAAGCCTACTCCTTCGGGAAATGTTTTGGATTCTCCAGGAGCACCCGTATTTATAGGTTTGTTAGTCCTACCTAGATTGTATAGAATGATCGGCGGTTGGCAGGATACTTATACCCACAATCGGATCATGGAAATCTCGGTTTCCAAATCATTTTAAAGATCCTTTATGTTCGGAAATATCTACGCAGAATTCCGGCAAAGACCGATCTCATCTTATTTTACAATTAAGGGCAGAAGGTCCTTATATTTATATTGTGTTCTGACAGGGGTTGTTTCCGGTTTAGGCGCTCTTCTTTTTTCTAGAGCACTTGCCTGGGCAGAATACATTTCTTTAGAATCTATATCAGGTTTACATAATACACATTCGGGCGGAGAATATTTTGTTTCTCTGGAACCGATCGTTTCTATTTATTTAGGAAGATGGGCTCTTCTGCTCCTTCCCGTTTTGGGAGGTTTGATTGCCGGTTTAGTTATATGGAAATTTTCCCCCGATTCCGCCGGCACTGGAACGGATTCACTGATCGATTCTTTTCATAATAAAGAAGGTAAGGTAGATCCTAAGATCCCTTTGATCAAGTCCGTCGCAACTATATTCACTTTATCTTCCGGAGGAAGTGGCGGAAAAGAAGGTCCTATCTCTTTAATTGGTGCAGGTTTCGGTTCTTTAGTTGCAAACTTAACTAAGGCAGGCGCAAGAGCAAGACGCACATTATTACTCGCAGGAACTGCAGGTGGACTTGGCGCAATCTTTCATGCTCCTTTAGGAGGCGCATTAACTTCTGTTGAGATGATGTACCGAGAAGATATAGAAAGTGATACATTGGTTCCTTGTATCATTTCTTCCGTGACTGCATTCTTAACATACTCTTCCTTTAATGGATTCGGTTCCGTGTATAAGGTTCCCGAGATAGGATTTATAGAGTATAAGGAACTTATCTTTTATTTGTTTTTAGGGATTGTTTGTTATTTGAATGGAGCCTTTTTAATTAAGGTATTTCAATTCATACAAGAATGGTCCAAGTCTTTGAAACTTCCAATGTGGATAAAACCTGCATTAGGCGGAATTCCCGTAGGTATCATCGGTTATTTTCTGCCGGAAGTACTCGGAACTGGAGCAGGCGTTTTGCAAGATGTATTGGAAGGCAGTTTTAAATTTCACAATTACACTTCTTATCTAACTCAGGATCTGCAGATTATATTCTTCTTCTTACTACTCGCGTTCTTAAAAATTATCACCACTTCATTTACGATCGGTAGCGGTGGATCTGCTGGAATGTTCGGTCCTTCTTTATTTATAGGCGGAATGTTAGGGGGAGCTCTTGGGACGTTCGCAAAATTAGTTTTAGGATACCAAGTGTCCGTTGCTTCTTTCGTGCTTGTTGGAATGGGAGCATTTTATGCGGGAATAGCGAGTGCTCCGATTGCAGGAATGGTGATGATCTGCGAGATCATAGGAAGTTATTCTCTTCTTCCACCTTTAATGATCGTTTCGATCATCACTTTTGTACTTTCTCATAAATTGAATTTGTATAAAAGTCAGAAGAATACTCGCTTCCAATCTCCAGCTCATGACTGGGACATGAATCGAGATTTGTTAGAAGGTATCCTCATCCAAGATATCCGGGGCAAGCTTAGGAATATTGCAGAGGTCAAAACTTCTACCCTTCTTTCTAAGTTGGAAGAAGAAGCTTTGAAGATCAATGCAAGCGACTATATCGTTTTGGAAGAAAGCGGAAACTACTTCGGAATGATTTCCTTACGTACAAGCCGCTTATTTTTAGAAGGTAGAGACCTCACTCGGAACCTGATCCTTGTGAAAGATGTAACTGACACATCCATTCTGCCCATTTCCGTCCGGACAAACCTCGCAACTGCATTTAAAACTCTCTTGGATATGGGAATGGATAAGATTCCTGTGGGAGAGAATGGAAAATATTTGGGATATTTACGTTATGCTGACATCATTTCGATATATTTTGAAAAGACTCGGTCCGCTAAACCGATTTCCGGCTCTTAAATTGGATTTTTCATCCTTCTTTAAAACCTAAAAATATATGTAGCGTTCATTCTTTTACAATAATCGATCTTTATCTTCTATTTTTAATCATTTTTACTATTTTATGGATAAAAATGACCAAGGGCTCTTTTTTTGATTTTGGTGGACAATTTTGACCTTTCCGCTAAGATACGGAAAATTTTTAAAAAATAACTGATGTGTAATAAAGAGATCAGCCAATTCTAGATGGGCTAGGATAAGTTATGGAATTGGTTCAAAGCAGGAAGGAAAATGCGAAACAGAGTTTCTAGTCAAAAAATTATCTCCGGGTCGAGGATTATCCTCGCAGTTCTGGGGATATTAGGAGTCGGCACATCGGAGCTGACTGCCGGTAGTTACGGGGATATTTATGGTGCCCATGCGGGTGCGGCCGGAATGGCGGGTGCAGTTACCGCTACGGTTAATAACTCATCTGCGGTTTTCTATAACGTTGCCGGTTTGGGAAGATTGAACGAAGCTGATTTGTTCATCGCCCAATGGGAACAAAAAGAAAAAGAGAAAGAAGCAGCAGCGAATGGAGAGGCTCCTAAGGACGCAAATGGGAATCCAGTTCCTCAAGAAGGTCCTTTACTTAACACCGAACCTCAAACTGAAAACGGTGCTCCTCCCGATAAGTGGTACAAAAAAGCTTGGTTTAATTTCAGAGACGGCTTTGCGAATATGGGAAAGGGGATGTTCACTTATCAACCTCTTCTCCGCCCGAACCGTCCTTATCATGAAGTGTCTTTCTTAGGGACTTACGCGAACCCTACATTAAAGAACAACGCTCCTAAGAACGAGAACACTAAAAACCCTGACGACAGTTATGTTGGTTTGGGTTTTACAATGAACCTAAACGAAATTTTCGATATAGGTAGAACCATCCGTTTCGGATTGAACGCAATCGTTCCTGCTTCCGGAAACTTGATGGTGGTGAACGATCAAAACCCTACTGTTCCTAGATACCTTCAATCAGGAAAAAGTAATGAACGTCCTACCATCATGGCCGGGGTCGGTGTGGAACTTTGGAAGGATCGTCTTTTTGCAGGAGTTGGTATCACCGCACTTGCAGGCGGTTCCGGTGCGATCTTATTAAAAGACGTTCCGATCTCTCCGGATCCTGTACAAGCGAACTCACAAGTAGTTCTAACTTTAAAACCTATCATCAACCCGACTTATGGACTCCAATTCACTTATGGTAAGTGGAGTGCCGGGGTTTCGTATAAAAGAGAAACTTATTTGTCTGCGGACCCGATTCCTGCTCGTGCCCAGACGACTCTTTTAGGGATTCAATTGGATTTCGATCTGGCTTTGTTGGATCAGTACAACCCAAGAGTTTGGTCTTACGGTATTGGATTCAGACCTACAGAAAAACTTTTATTAAACGTGGATGTGAACAGAGAGATCTGGAGTTTATATAAACTTTCTAGAATTAAGGAAAAATATTCTGAACCTCTTGATTTCCATGATACCACCAACGTTCGTATGGGAGCTGAGTATGCTTTCCGTCCTTTCTTGAAGTTCAGAGGAGGTATCGGAAAAAGACCTAGTCCTGTTCCTCATTATGCGGGAGCAAACAACTGGATGGATAACGATCGCATGATCTATTCCATTGGTGTTTCCTATATCTTCAACGGAAGGAACTTTGCATTCTTGAAAGATAGATTGAAAAACCCTGTAATTTTTGATTTAGCGATCACGAACCAACAGTTGAAAAATGTGGAGATCAATAAAACTTTCCCTTCTGAGAGGAATCCAAGCTATAATTACGGCGGATATATCTGGTCCGTAAACTTCTCCGTAAGCTTATTCTTCTAATCATTTCCCCTTTCGGCGGAAATAAAATAACATCTGTTATCTAATAGCTCCATCTGAGGCGGAATTCAAAAACCGCCTCGGTTCTTTTTCTTGACCGAATGATCGCTACAGAGATAGTCGAAACTCGGTAATAGAGATGGAAAAGAATATAATTGAACTGATTACTCCCGTATTTTTCGTTTTGGTAGTTGTTGAACTACTTTATTCAGTGTTTGGTGATAAACCATTCTATCGTTTTAAGGATTCTATCAATAATCTTTCAGCCGGGATCTTTATGCAGATCTTTACTGTGTTTATTACTCTAGGATTGATGGCGGTGTATTCCTGGGTATATGCAAAATTTGGAATATTGAATATTTCAAACGATTCTTGGATAGGTTGGGTGTTCTGTTTCGTTCTGGCGGATTTTTTCTATTATTGGTATCATAGATTCGGGCACGAGATCAATATTTTCTGGGCTTCTCATGTGGCTCACCACCAAAGTGAAGATTATAATTTTACGGTGGCTTTAAGACAAGGAGTCACTCAAAATACGTTCTCTCTTCCATTTTATCTCCCGTTGGCATTGATGGGATTTCCGCCTATCATGTTCCTACTTTGTATCCAGATTAATTTTGCTTATCAGTTCTGGCTTCATACTAGAGCGATCCCTAAATTAGGAATTTTCGAGTGGGTATTCAACACTCCTTCTCAACATAGAGTACACCACGGAAGAGATCCTAAGTATATAGATAAAAATTACGCGGGAACATTTGCGATCTGGGACAGAATGTTCGGGTCTTATAAAGAGGAAGAAGAAGAGCCTATCTTTGGGATCGTAAAACCTATGCAGACCTGGAGTCCTGTTTGGACACAGTTCCATTATTTCGAAGAGTTATTCCTTCTTTCCTGGAAAACTAAGAATTGGAAGGATAAATTTTTAGTTTGGATCAAACCTCCAGGTTGGAAGCCGAAAGATCTGGGAGAATCAGTGGTTCCTCCTGAGATAGATCGTTCTACTTATCAAAAATTTAATACACATATTCCTTATACATTATTAGCGTATTCTATTACTCAGTTCTTCTTCGGGTTGGGTGCTTCTATGGTCTATCTAGAATTCAAAAAAGAATTACCTCTATTCGAGATGTGTGTCTTAGGTTTTTATGTGCTTTGGACTCTATGGAATATAGGCGCGATTTTCGAACTAAAAACTTCAGGTATTGTTTCTGAGCTGATCCGCCTGGCTTCTATCGCTGCTCTGACCTATGTATATCCTTTCGATTTTACTCATGTAGAAAAATTGACTGCCGTTCTTCCTGTAGAGACTTTACAATATCTTCCTGAATTAATGAAACAGGTAGCATTGATCTCATTCTTTGTGTTGGGAGGCTTTTTGGTTTCTCAAAAAAGGTTTTTCAGCATCAAAGGATACATGCCTAAAACAGTTTAGTTCCTGATTTTTGAGCTAGTTTTTAGAGTTAAAAAGCGCCTTTTCAACGAAGGCGCTTTTTTTATGGCTGTGAAAATAAATTGACGAACTATGTTTCGGCAAGTATCCACATAGAACCTATGATTTCTCGTTTTTCTTCCTCGGTTCTTGCAGCATCTTTTCTGATTTTGTTAGGGACTAATTTTTACGCCCAAGAATCCGATCCTTCAGCAAGTGACACTCCTACAGCCATTACGGAAGAGGAGAAGGCCTCTAAATCTCCTGTCCCCGTTTCTTATGCAAGAATTGATTCCGTTCTATTGTATTCCGATCTGGTTTATGTTACTAGACAATCCGAGGTTAAACTTCCCGCGGGAGTTTCGGAAGTTTTATTGGGAGAAGTTCCGATCGCTTCCTTGGACAAGAGTGTGATCATCACATTTACCGATCCGAATAAAAAATTTAAGATCAAAGGGATACGTGTTTCGGAAAAAGCATCTAGAAGAAAAAAATCCCAAGAAGCGGAAGAGTTGGAAAAAAGGAAAGAAAGTCTATTATTAGCTTTAAGTACAAAATCGAGAGAGGTCCAAGACCTTTTGGATTGGGAAGCTTCTATCAAATCGATTAAACCTGCGATCAGAGACCAGGACGGAGTAGTGGAGAAGATCGACTCGGAAAATTTTTCTTCCTTCCGCAAAACGTATGCCGAACTAGCGGAAGATAATACGAAACTTAGATTAGCAAAGTTAGAAGAGTTAGATCGTATCCGGGAAGAGTTTTATATAGTCACCACTAAGATCGCTCATCTAGCAGAAGGCGATACACTCCGCAGGAAAGAGATTCGTTTAGATGTTGAATCCGATACTCCGAATACTTTTCCATTTGAATATAAATATTTGATCCGAGGTGCAAACTGGTTTCCTCGTTATACATTAGAATTGAATTCGAACGGACAAGAGGCGGAGTTAGGTTGGCATGCATTGGTCCGGAATGAAACTGGAGAAGATTGGAAAAACGTTCGATTAGAATTTTCCACAGCGAATCCAAACCAAGATATAGACTTACCAGAATATAGAGAATACAGGATCGCTTCTAAAGAAGTAGCTGTGTATTCGGGAGAAGAAGATTATTCTCCTGCTGATAAGGAGTATGACGCTCCTTCTAAACCTTCTGCAAACGCGGGCGCTATGATCCAAAGTAAAAAGGAATCCAAGAAAAAAGCTCCTGCACCTAAAATTTCTCAAAGAAGTAAAGCGGAAGAGAGAATCGATGATGTTCAATATCAGGAAAAGAATGATAGTCCTTTAATGCAATCTCGTGCATTGATAGAAGGAAATTATAAGGACAGATCCAATTCACTTCGTGTAGAAGAGAATATGAACAGACTGCAAGGAGAACTTGCGAGCCAAAAATATTCTTTCGACCAAGGATCATACGAAGAATCCATTCGATATGGAAAAGAAGCTCTTCGTAGATTTTCAGGTTTAAGAGAAAGTTCCAGAAAAGAACTGAAAGATCTGGAAAACGAAGTGCAAAATCTTTTAAATAGATCTTCTCAATTGAGTTCGGATAAAAAATATTCCAATCAATTGATTGCTCCGGGAATTTCTTCCGAAGGATTCGATTTCAGATATATTGCCCAGTCTAGAGAAAAAATCCCTTCTGATCGCACATTGAATCGAGTATTCCTTCGTAAAAGAAATATTACCGTTCGTCCTGGTTATGAAACTTCTCCACTTACAAACGATGGAGTTTTTCTGAATGTGGTTTCTTCGAATACGGAAAGAGAACCTTTGCTTGCCGGCCCTCTGGAAATTTATTCAGGAGAAAATCTTTTAGGAACAACTACGGTCTCCACTTTGAAACCTGGCCAAGAGATCAAAATGGAACTCGGGCCGGATAGAGATATCAAAGTGGAGAGAAAACAAGAAAAGCTGGATGATAAATCGGGGATCATTTCCCGTAAAAAGAATATCCGTTATAGAGTTACTATTTCTATTAAAAATAATAAACGTAGAGCTGTTCCTGTCCGCCTGATCGATCGTATTCCTTATACAAACGATGATAGCGTAAAAGTGGAATGGTCCTTAGGCACTGATACGCCTAAATCCAAAACAGACGATGGGATTTTGACTTACGAGTTTGAGATCGGTGCAAACTCACGCAAAACAGTTCAATTCGAATACACGGTTTCTTATCCTGCGGACAATATCCTAAGAGAAACTCCTGGTTCGGATTCTTATTGAGGCTTATTATGAAAAATTATAAAATTTTAATGTATTCATCAGTCGCGAAATTCGTATTTATTTTCGTTTTGGTTTCTTTTCCGGTATTCGGAAAAGAATTCAGTCTTCCTATCAAAGAAGTGACCGTTCATCAGGGAACAGCTCAGATTTTAAGATCCGGAAGAGTACAGTTAGAACCCGGAACTAATAAGATAGAAATTTCGTATCTTCCAGTTTCTCTTTTAGAGGAAACTTTAACGGCAGCGGTAACTTCTCCTCAAGTAGAGGTTACAGGTTCCAGGACTTGGAAAGAAGAAGGTACTGCCGCTTCTAATCCGGAAGTCGCCCAACTCCAGAAAAAAGTGCAGCAACTGGAGAAGGATCTGGAAAATATATTAGCAAAAGAGAATGATCTAAGGGCCGAAAAAGACCTATTATCAGAGATGCGTAAAAAAGTTTCGGACGTTGTGGGCCGTAATCTTCTATACGGAAGGGTAGAAGGAGACGGAAAAAATTGGGGAACTTATCTTAAAAAAACCAGAGATGAAGCTGTTTCAATTTTTGCCTCTTGGGAGAAATTAGAAAAATCAAAACGTAAGGTTCAAACCGAGTTGGAGGAATCGAGAGCTCAACTTTCACTCTTATTGTCCCAAGCGGAAAAAAGTACACGTACAACTTGGGTCCAAATCGTTAATACAAGTTCAGAGGCCAAGAGTGTGGAACTTCGTTTGAGTTATTTAGTTCCAAGCGCCGACTGGAAACCTACTTATATTCTAACTGCGGATGATTCTTTGACTAAAGCGAAACTGGAATACATAGTAGAGATTCGACAAGAATCCGGAGAAGATTGGAAGGGAGTACAACTTCTACTTTCTACCACCAGACCTGATCTGTCTCTTAGAAGGGACAGACTTCGTCCATTAAGGTTATTTGATGTAGAAGTGGATTCGAAGCAGGAAATTCTTACGAACCAGACTCAGGCTGTCGGTGCCGCTCAAATGCCTAATGAAGAATCCAATATTCCCTCTACGGAAGAACCTTCCCCTTCTAGCGAAAGAGGAAGCGGATTTTTATTCAGGCTTCCTAAAACGATCACCTTGGCTTCGCAAAAAGAATCCAGAAAATTCGAAATGTTATCTTTTAACGCGCCTATCCAGGTAAAAACCGTGGCTTCTCCTAGATACAAACCGTTTCCTCTATTAGAAGCTGAGTTTCAGAATATGGGAGAATTTCCCATCCTTCCTGGGGAAGTTTCTTTATTCAGAAGTTCGGGGCTTGTAGGAAGAACAAAAGTTTCTTATGTTTCTCCGAAAGAAAATCTTTCCGTCTCTCTTGGAACGGAAGGTAGTTTAAGACTTTCTTATAGAAAGGATTGGAACCAAACGAAAGAAGGACTCATTTCTACTCAAAAAGTGATGGAGAAGAAAGTTTATCTAAGTTTGGAAAATTTCGGTAAAGAAAGTAAAACTGTGATAGTAAGAGAGCAGATCCCTATTTCTGAATCAGCAAGTGTGAAAGTAGAAGTGAATCAAGAGGCAAGTACTCCTGGTTCAAAAGAATATCGCGCTAACTCTGGGATTATTGAGTGGAATTTAGTGATCCCGCCTTCCGGAAAAAAAGAGATCAAGTTAGAATATAAGGTAACTTATCCGAATCATCAAAACTTGGATTTTTTAAGATCTTTCTAAGACCTTATTCGGTTAGATTTTTTTCTCCACTTTTGTCCACGGGACTTGGGATACCTTTTGTGTCCCAAAGTTCCAATTCCAAGTTTAAAGGAAGATGTGCCGGAGCAGAGATCTGAAATTCTCCTTCTCCCTTTCTAGATCGGAAACAGATTTGTTCCGTTCGCAATACTCTTTCCGGTTCAGAAGCTCTTTGAGGATTCCAGCTTTGTATTTTAGAAGAAGTAGAACTTCTTCTTTTCAAATTTAAGAGTACACATTGATTATCAGAATCTGAATTCTCAAAAATAAATTTTACTCTATAAAAATTATCTTCTGAATCGGTTTGATTTTTTTCGATTCCTGCGATCCTGATCTTAGGTTTACGCTTTTCCGACTCTACTTCCGTTCTTTTAGGTAGAGGTTCTTGTTTTAAAAGATCTTCCATCGCGAGAAAGAAATCGCTATCTTCTCCAACATTATAATACTTCCCGTTTCCTATTTTGGCCAAAGATTGCATGATTCTTTTTTCTTCTGGTTTCAGTCCTAGACCAAAGATATGCATTTTGAAATTTATACCTTTTTGTTGAAGCACCTGGAGTTCTTTTTCCGGATTTCCGTAGCAGCTTTCAATTCCATCAGTAACTAAGATCAAGTCGGTTGGAGATTTCCTGCGAACGATATAATCTCCCGCGATCCTGATAGATTCTGCAAGTGGAGTAGCGCCGGAAGGAGTAAGACCGAAAAGTTTATTTTGAAAACCGGGACGATTTCCTTTTTCTAATGGCTGATAAAGTCTGGAAGATTGGCAACCAGGCAGACGATTTCCATAAGCGATAAAACCTACTTCAGTTTCCTCCGGAAGTTTATCCACATAATGACGAACGTACTTTTTTGCAAGATGAACCTTTTGATAGATCCCAAGGTATTCGTTCATGGAACCACTTGCATCTAATATAAATAGTTTTGCAGTTTCAGGCTGTCCTGGTACTGCAAGCTCGGGCGAAGTATCCGAAACGAGGAAAGAAGGGCCGAGAAGTAAAGATATGATAAGAATATACTTTAATATTTCGTTATTAAGAACGGAACTATATCTGAAATTTCGGAAAGAGAACATGAGGGATTCGAATACTATATTCCTTATCGGATAAAAATAAAAACACCTTAGCGATCCGATTATTTGTTTATGTCTTATTAGTTCTAAGTAGGTTTACTTCTTATTCCAATAAACAAATTGAGGATAAGATTCGATTTCTCCAAATCGTATCTTAAAACAAGAAACGGATCCATATTCTAAAACTAATCGAAACGAATTCTCCAAGGGGAAACCTAATACCATAGATGATAAACATCGGATTGGTCCTCCGTGGCTGACCCAGATCGTTTTGTATTCGGATGTTTCCCCTTCTTCTTTTTTGAGATTTTCCCAAGACTTTGCTTCTTGAAGACCTTCTTCCCAGGATCTTAAGATCCTTGTCTTTAATTCGGAGTAGGTTTCCCCTCCTGGAGGCCTTCTGTTTACAAAATCTTCCATCCATGGATCGGTTTCGGATCTTGGTAGGTCTTCCCACAAACGCCCTTCCCAATCACCGAAGTCCAACTCTTGGATATTCGAGTCCACTTTCCAAGCGGGAGTGATCGATTTTGATTCTAGATGTTTGCTGATATATTCTGCCAAACTATAACATCTGAATAAAGGACTGGTTCGGATTGAATGTACTTTTTCAGGAAGAAGTTTCAGAACATTCTCCGCTTCCTTTTCAAAACTGGAAGGAAGTCCTAGATCCGATTTACCATAACAAGTTCCCGGTTCTACTTCAGGAGTGGTATGTCTGACTAAAAAGATTTCCATGCGGCGACGATCCCGATCAGATATAATAGTTCGGTAACTTGTTGGACTGCACCCAAACAATCTCCTGTATATCCTCCCAGCCATTTTTTGTAAAAACTTCTAAGATATAAATATCCGAATGTTTGTAAAAGGAAGGGGTATAATAAAAATCCAAAAACCCTATCCGAAGGAAGATACTCGTTGTGAAAGAATGCGAGCCAAGGAGCCAGTCCCCAAATCCCTGCAATAATTACATTAGAAGTTTTTAAAGTTTGGATGATCGGTTTTGCTTTGGAGAGTTGGTCTTCTCTCACATAAGGAAGAGTTTTTGCAGTGAATAATGCCCAAAATCTACTGGAAGAATGAGAGGATAGTATGGTGATGAAGAGAACTTCGATGGAAAATTCTTCTAAAGATTTGTAGCATACGAATTTAAGAAGAAGTACGAGTATAATTCCGATTGTTCCGAAGGCGCCTATCCTGCTATCCTTCATAATTTCTAGGATTTTCTCTTTAGTCCATCCTCCACCGAACCCGTCGCATACGTCTGTAAATCCGTCTTCATGGAAAGCGCCAGTAACCAAAACGGAAACTGCCATTGCTAAAACGATACTGATCTCCCAACTCAATGAAAGATCTGCAACCCATAGAACGAACCAAGCTATAGCTCCAACAATCCATCCAACTAAAGGAAAATATCTGGAAGAAGAATTGAGATATTCGTCCGAATGTTCCACCCAAGACGGAACGATGATACGAGTATTATAACGTACGGAGGAAAGAAAAATGATCAGTTCTTTGCGGATAAATCCAAACATGCAAAGACGAATTTATTCATTCCTCCGATTCAGGCAGCGAGAATTTGATTTGAGACTAGTCTTTTTTTTCGGAAACGCCTGCGGATTCGAAACTTGCCATATCTCTTAAGAAAGCCAATGCGGATTCTAAGATAGGATAAGCTAGCGCACATCCAGTCCCTTCTCCTAATCGAAGTCCAAGATCTAAAATAGGATCTGCGTCAAAAAACTCCAGGATCAATTTATGACCTTGTTCGGAAGATTTATGAGCGAAGACTGCATTACGAACGATCTTGGGTTCTATTCTAGACGCCGTTAAAAACGCAGAACTTGCGATAAATCCGTCAACCAGGATCAAACGATTTTCTTTATAAGAAGAAAGCATTGCTCCGCAGATCATCGCGATCTCGAAACCTCCAAACTTAGAGAGAACTTCAATAGGATCTTTTGGATTTACTTGATGTTTTGCTCTGCATTCAGCTAGGATCTTTTTTTTACGTTCTAAGGACTGATCGTCCAAGCCTGTTCCTCTTCCAGTAAGATCTTCTGCGGAACGATCTAAAAATACGGAAGCGAGTAGCGAAGCACTGGAAGTATTTCCGATCCCCATCTCTCCAAATCCGATTATATTACAATCTTTTGGCACTTTGGTAATTGCGATCTCTTCGCCGATACGAATTGCTTCTTCGCATTCTTCTCTTGTCATTGCCGGTTCGTTCAGAATGTTTCTAGTTCCGGCGGCAATTTTTGCAGGTATAAAATCCGGATGAGATTGTTCGAAGTTACCGGAAACTCCTGAGTCTATAACCAATAATTTGATTCCATGCTGTTTGCAGAACACATTGATTGCTGCTCCTCCATTCAAAAAGTTCAATACCATTTGGTAAGTAACTTCTTTAGGAAATGCGGAAACTCCCGAGTCTGCGAGTCCATGATCCCCCGCGAATACTAATAGATGCGGATTGGATAATACGGGATCGACTGTGTTCTGGATTGTACCGATTCGATAGGCAAGATCTTCTAATTTTCCCAAGGCGCCTAATGGCTTGGTTTTGGTATCAATTTTATTGCGTAATAATTTATCTAGGTTCAATTGGTGCACATCTTTTGGGCGGATCATATGTTTTCACTTGTTAAAATTTTAATATTGAACTGAAAAAGAACGGAAGATCTTTTTCAGTTTTAGGTTAAGGAGTTACGGATTTCGCGATGACCCCGTCTATATCCGGATTTGCATGAGCCGAATCGATAGGTAGAGAAGTCAAAATCGTTTTAGCTGCGGATATTTTGATATAAGTAAATCCGTTCGTTTGGATTTCGCTTTTTAAGGTACCACTACAACCGGAACCGGAGTTTCCAAAATTAGAATCTGCTAAGTCGAAACCATCTCCACCCCCACCTCCGTTTATAATATCCGTATCAAAAACCTCGGAGACAGTCATTGGATTCGAGTCTTGATTATAGATGAAGGGAGTGATTCCTGCAAAATTATTCCAGTATGTAGGATTTCCCACAAAAGTATTCGGATCTGAATTCGTATAGTTTGGATTCCATCCGCACCAATTTGTTAGATCGTTGCCTACCTCTACTATTAGAGGTTCCATAAAAACGTTGTCGAATGAGTTTGAATTGTTCTGAACCCCTACAAAGAAAGGGTTTTCATAAACTATAAAGTCTATGCCGCTTGTAGGAAGTACCTTTATTCCTGACCAGCGAAGTATGATAGAAGATCCGATTCCGGAAGCATCTAAAGTATATACGTCAAGAGAGCCGTTAAACTTTCCTTGGCCGCGAATTCCGTCGATAGAACAATCCGAATCTTTGAATCCGATACCAGTACTCGTAGGAGCTGAAATGATCTCATCAGCTACAAAAATTCCTCTGCCCGATTCTGGTGTTCTCTGATCGCAAGAACTTAAGAATCCGGATCCTCCCAGCCCAAGTGCAAGAAGAGCCTCTGCGCCGGAAGAACTTTTGGAATCTTCGCAGCCGATGAAACTTGAAGAAAAACAAGTAAATATTACGAAAATTTGAATAACTTTTTTGATCTTTAACATTTACTATTTTCCTTCCGTTATTCGGCTTATTTTAGTTTTGAGTTTCGAGTCTACTCCAAGGAGCAGGATCAAATCCGCTATTTAAACCGCAGCCAGCGTTGATATCACTCGGATCTGAATAAAAATCCAAATCATCCGCTTTGGCCGAAGCTAGAGTTGTTTGAGAGGAAACACCGGAAAGGTCAGGGCAAACATAGGTTTTGCCGTCCTTAACGGTCCAACGATACCAAGAATAATTCCCTTGGGAAAAAGAGGAATCTCCGCGGAAACGGACATAGATCACTTTTTTATTCGTGTCGATCTCCTGGATATCACCGTATAAATAACTATTGCCGTAAGTCGCATCAAACATCGTTTGTGCGATTAAAGAAAGAGAGATATTATAGGTTCCTACAATCTCATTTCCCGGTGCAGTATAAGTCCCACCCGCATAATCCGAAGTTCCATTATAATAATTATAATTTCCTGCAATCGGGTTTAAGCCTGCTACAGCAACTAAGGCAAGTACGTTTTGATTGTCAGACTTACTGGATTCTCCCAGATCAAAACAATTCGCGAACACGAATAATGAACAAATGGCAAACGTTAAAGCAGCCGAATTTTTGAATTTTCTCATTTTTCTCTCCTGATGTCTGCCGGATACCGCAGAAAAAGAAAATATAAGCAAAATAACGTTAGTCGATCATTGACCTTATTCAGATCTGAACGATTTTGTATTTGCGGTGGTTTTCTTTTTCCGTTCGAGAGCCCCGACATTTTAGCTTTCGGGGCCCCATCGCAGAAAGCGCGGATGCGCTAAAGAGCGAGATTTACGATACCCCCCAACCTCGAGGTTAAAGTATCGCGGGGAAGATCTGGCTTATTCCGTTTAAAACGGACATCACAGTTGCGGGTCAGCGCGGGATTTTCACCCGACTTCCTCCCTGAAAGCGTAATTCCAGGTTTTGGTTTAGTACTTTCGCTGGCAAGGGAAAAACTATAAGGATACGAAAGTCATCTATTCCTTGCAATATCAGTATAAATCTACGATATTCAAAGCATAAGAACGATTAGAAAGGATTCGGTACATAATTTCAGATCGATGAGACATTATAGTCCGCAAAAAATTCGGGAAAGATCTTTCATAGACCGAATATAGAAGAGAGAGTTCTAATAAAACTTCCAAGAGGAATCCAATGAAAATTACCCGATCTACTTTTCTGAAAGCCGGAATTTTAACTACCGCAGCTTTGTTAGGAAGTCGTAAGGGAAATTTATTCGCTCAGAATACAAACTCCGGAAAAAAAGTAATCGTACTTGGTGGTGGACTTTCCGGACTTTATTCGGCATACATCTTAGGAAAAACAGGAAGTAAAGTAACTCTGATAGAAGCTACGGATAGAGTAGGGGGAAGAGTTAGATCCATACAAGATCCTTCCGGTCATGTTATTGATCTAGGAGCGGAATGGGTTTCTTCTGAAGATAAAACTGTTCGTAGTTTAGTTAGAGAACTAGGATTAAAATTACAATCTTCTCCCTTGGTTCCGGATCTATTTTTAGGAACTTATAAGAAAGCTGGCAGCTGGGAACTTTCTCCTAAATCGCAAGAGATCTTAAGCAAATTAGTATCACAAAATTCTAAATTAGATACTGCACAGCAGCAGGCACTAGATCGTATCAGCATTTATAATTATTTAGTGTATCAAGGAGTTAGTCCGGAAGATCTGACTTTACTGGGTCATAAACTTTCTCTTCATTATGGAGATAGTATCAGAGTTCTATCCGCTGAAAAAGTTTTAAGCGATCTTGCACAATTCCCTCAAAGGAATAGTAAGATAGAAGGTGGAATGGAAAATATTGCCAAAACCTTGGTGATGAATATAGAAAACACCGAGTTTGTTTTTTCAGATCCTGTCCTTTCTGTGGATCAGGATTCTACCGGAGTTACCGTTACTACTGCATCCGGAAGAAAATTTAACGGTTCTACTTGTATCTGCACTTTACCCGCGAATCAGATCTCTAATGTAAAATGGAACCCGGGTTTGGATAAAGAAAAACTTCTCGCAGCATTAAGAGTTCGTTATTCTCAAATTTATAAGTTATTTTTGGTATTAAAAGAATCTCCTTGGGAATCTTCTCCTTTTGCAGTTCATTCAGATGCGGCGGCTCAATTTTTATATGATGCAGGTACCAAGTCTGATACTTCAGATAAGGTTTTAGGGGTAATTGCGAATGGGGATAGATTTTCAGTGTTTGATTCTGCTAGCCAAGACCAAAAGGTAGAATATATTCGTCTTACTCTGGAGCGTCTAGGTTTGAAGAAGGATCTACAGATCCAAAGATTCTATTTTACAGAAACTAAAAAGGATTACATTCCGAACGGGGTCGCTGAGTTTCCACCGGGAAGTTTTGGATCTGAGATCATTTTAAGAAAACCGTATGATCGTATCTTCTTCGCAGGAGAGCATACTGGAGAAATTACCGGAACCGTAGAGGCCGCCTTGAGTTCTGCGATCAAAGCGGTGAATCTGGTTTAGTAAGAAACTTTTATTAGATCAAACGTTTCGTTCTAGTTTTTCAAAGGCATTCCTGTCTTCTCTTCAATCCAAGCAGTCGCATCTAATAGGATTTTTTCGATTCCATCCTCTGTTATCGCCCAGTGAGAAAGTTTAGGATATAATCTCATTACGGAACTAGAATATTTGGAAGCGATCTTTCTGCCGATCCGTGGAGGAGTGACTCTATCTTTTCCGGTTGTTGCCACAAATACCGGACATTGGACCTTCTCGAAGTTTACCCGAGTGGGTTGTGAATATGAAAGGAATGGTAAGAAAGTCTGGAATGCAATTGTCCCGGATTCCGGAACGTAAGTCGGATAGAGATCGTTTTGTTTTGATTCGCTTAAAGTATTGTAAATCCCATATGCAAATTTGTTCTTACTTAATAGATTCGTTCTTCTCCAAAAGAAAGGAGCTCTTAGAATTTCCCAAACCGTTTTTAGACCCGTCCAGGAAAGCCCGCTAATTTGCCCGGGTTGTACCGGAGTGATTAATATTAAAGCTTTCGTTTTGATCCGAGTCGCAAGAAGTTGCGCTAGTAATCCTCCTAAAGAATGACCTAATAAGATAGGTTCTTTCCAACCCAATCGATTTATAGTATTCTCCAGATAATCTATATAATCGGAAATTCCTAATTTGGAAAGTTTTCGCAAATCTGCTCCAGGCTCATGCATAGGCAAATCTATAGATTGGCAGGTATAACCTTCTTTTTCTAGAGTTTCTTGTACTTGAGATAAATGTGTTCCTCTACACCACATTCCATGGATGAGAAGGATGTTTCCTTTCGTTTGCATTCTATTTCTCCTAAGGAAGAAATATAATTTGGAAGTGAAGAAGAGGCGACCCGGTTCTTGCGATTTAAATCTTTTTTATATCGTGAGAATATAATTTATGTATATTCTGTTAAAACAAAAAAGCCCGGAATTACCGGGCTTTTCTTTATTATAAGTATTAAAGAAAGAAATTAATCTTCGATTACGCTCATTGCGTATTCAGAGATCGCGTCCCTTCTTTGCTCAGCAAAGTCTTTATGGAACCAAAGGTTCTGTATCTTAGAAGCTTCTTTTTTGTTTCCGATAGTGATCTTGGTCATACACTCATCTACCGCAAACTTCATTGCTTCTTTTCCGGTCTCCCCGAGTCCTTTATTCCTTTTTTTACGGACGATCTGGCCGCCGGATTTTTCCACTCGTTTAACGAGAGCATCATAATCTTTATCATCGATACAGAATATAGTCTCTGTCTTTTTGGAATCTCCACCTTTAATATCCACCTCGTAAAGCGGAGCGCTGGATATATGAATAAGTCCTAATTCAAAAAGTTCAGGCCAATACTCGTAAAAGAAAGAAAGCATTAAAGAACGAATTGCGTATCCGTCAAAGTCTGCATCTGTGATGATACTTACTTTATCGTAATTCAATTCTTCGATAGATTTTACTTTTTGATCTAAAGGTAGACCGAGTATCGCAACGATATTTTTTAACTCTTCGTTTGCGATTGCTTTCGCGAGAGAAACTCCCTTACAGTTCATAGGTTTTCCTCTTAAAGGGAACAAACCATGAAGTTTAGGATTTCTTGCAGGACGAAGACCTGCGATTGCGGAGTCTCCCTCAGCTACGAATAATACTCTGCCCGGATCGTTTGGTTTTCCTGTAGGAGGCATAAGTTTAGGAATATTCATCTTACTTGCTTTTTTAAGTCCGCGTTGCGCGTCTTCAAAAGCTTTTAGCTGAGTTCTTTTCTCCATTTGGAGTTTCACTTCTTCCAATAAGCCGGTTTTTTTAATGAACTTATCTAAGTGTTTGTCTACTGCGTTTCGGATATCTTCGTTCAAATCATTGATTAGATAAGACTTGTCCTGAGATTTAAAACGAGGATTCAACAACCTCATGTTTACATACATGTGGAAGCAGTTCCTTACGTCGTTACGTGTACAGCTTGTTTTGAGTTTTTTCTCTAAGGAAACGATCTGGCTTTTTTTACGGACTTCGTCGCAAAGTCTGTTTTCCAGATACTCGATAGCGGAGCCACCTTGAGGAGCAAAGATCGAGTTCACCCAAGTTAGGTTTTTGTTCTGGCCGATTACTAAGTACGCTTCCAGATGTAATTGGGATCCGGTAGCAGGAGCATTATAGTCCATTTTGTAATAAGTCAGATCAGAATGGGAGAATATCTCATCCAAACCTTTTTTGAACTTATACTTTTCCTTCTTACCTTTATGAACAAACTGAACTTCCAATCCAGGATTGGTCATTGCAATATCCTGTAGATACTGTTTCATCAGATCTACGTTGAAGGAAGTATCCAAGTTATTAAAATATTTCGGATTCAGTTCGAATTCGACGGAAGTTCCATGATCTTCTTTAGAAGCTTTTTCGATCGCTTCTATCATGTTTGTCTTCTTACTGATCGGAACTAACTTTTCGATCTGGTCTTTTGTTAGAAGAGGACAATCATCGAATTTTCCGTGCTCGTCGAAGTATAAAAAAGCTCTTTCAGTATCTTCTTTAGAAAGTTTATAAGAACGGATTTGTTTCTTCGCATCTTCGTGAATAGTGAATAGTTTTTTGAAAGTGCTACCATCATTAGTAGTTTTTACTTTAAAGTAAGAAGAAACCATTCTTACCAAAGAAATACCCACACCATTCTGACCGGCCACATGATCTTGTTTTACGTGGTCGTCAAAGTTCTCTCCATACATCAAATGCAGATATACACCTTCCGCATTCTTTGCAGGGATCCCTCTTCCGTTATCGGAAACAGTTACAGTCTTTTTGTCGGAGGAAAGTTGGATGATCAGTTTGGACATCTTATCCTTTTCAGGAATAGCCTTGTCCTTTTGGTTTTTGCGGTATTCGTCCACCGCGTTCATACAAGCCTCGTCCAAACATTTTAATTTGGCAGGAACATCTTCCAATTCCTCATGTACGATCTCGTATAAATTGCCGCTGTTCTTACGGAAAAAATGCTGCTCGAATGTGGACGCAGAGTTTTGCCCCAACCACATTCCGGTCCTCATCCTCACGTGTTCTACGTTGGAGAGTTTTTTGAAGTTCCGTTCCCCTCCGGTCGCGGGCTTCTTTTCGGTTTTGGTTTTAGCGGTGCTCATTCCTTGTCCCATTTATCCTTCAGCTCGGCTAATTCTCCGACCATGAATTCTGTTAATTTTTTATCTTCTTTCACAAGCCCTTGGTATCTGGAGAGGGCGGTTTTTGCTTCTACGATAGCTTCTTCACATTTGCGAACTTCTTCCAAAGTCATTCTATAAATTGGAATAGAAGCTAACCATTCGTAGTACACGAATTTTGCTTTTTGGAGTTTATCTTCGAAATCCTTTTTGGATTTGATACCGATTACTTTTTCGTTCCACTTTTCTTTGATGAATCGGATCAATTCGGAGTTTCTCTCGATCTTCTCTTGTTCCAAACCTGCAAGACGTTTGAATCTGCGGATTAAGTGGGTCTTTCTGAAATCGCAGAAACGTTTGATGATCTCTTCGGGTCCGAAATTTTTCAAACGACCGTCGTAAGTGATCACGTTATTCGCAAGAGTTTGTGTATCTTCTTTGGAGATTACTGCAGAGATCTCTTTCGCGCTAGGTTTTTCACCCTTCTTATAATTCAGTTCTATACGGAAGGTCTGGCTGGAATGATCCACGTAATCTTTCAGCCAGGAATCTTTTCTTTCCAGAATATCATCCAGAAGATTGATTACCTTCTCTCTGTTCCAGTTCATTGGAGCATCAGTAAGATAGAGAGTATCTCCTTCCCAGGTAAAACCGAAGGTAGTGGTCATTGTGATATTGCCCGCTTCGGTTTTTGCCATTTTCACTTCGCCTTTGTAATCCTTGTACCAAGGTTTTAAAGGAAGAGGCTTTTTGGTTTTGAGATAATTGATCTGCGAGTTGATGATTGCAGAAAGTTTATGGCCTGGAATGAAACAACGGAAACCGGTCGCAATTCCCATAATATTATTCAAGAGAACGATCGGAACTTTTCCCACGAAGTGGATTGGTTCGTCTTCTGTTTCGTCGTAATTTTTAACGTAATCTATATCAGGTAAACTTTCGAAAAATCCAAGATCTTTTACGAAGTCAGAAAGTTTTACCTCAGTGTATCGAGGAGAAGCGATTGCGCTCGGATCCAAAACGTCTCCGAAAGTACCTTCTCCCGCAACTAATGGTCGATTATTTGCGAATGTAAAATCTTGAGCCATCTGAGAAAGAGCATCTTGGATGGATCTATCTCCGTGCGGGTGATATCCCATCGCTAGTCCCGCTACTTTTACAGTCTTAGTGTAACGGTTCCTTGCGTCTGAATTCCACATTGCCCAAAGAATTCTTCTCTGGACGGGCTTTAAACCATCGATTTCGTGAGGAATTGCCCGGGAATCGCAGACATATCGAGAGTATTTTCTCTGATCATCGTTGACTTGGTCCTCAAATGGTATTTTTGGGAAGTTTTCTTTACCTGGTTTATTGGAATCTTTCATGGGACTTTTATTGCCAAAGGATTTTAGGACGGTTTTACTGTCAACCTTTTAACGTACTACCTGAATTCGTACATACTTTTTAGGAAGAAATCGACTTAAGTTGCAGTAATTCTTACTTTCTCGTTGGGAAACACCGATAAGGAAAGAAAATTTCCCGGTTTTTCCTTGAAGATTCGGATGAAAACGGAAAGTTTTTCAAGAAATCCTCTTTTTCCGGCTGTATTTTTTTGGAACCGAAGTCTCGATCTTATCTCACAGCAACATTCTTTTCACTAGGTTTGACCTATTTGTTTTTTTTAATGTCCTGTTCTCTTTTGACGGAATGGACGGAAGAAAAACCTTTAGTTTCTAATCTTCCAGGTATTCGGATCTATACTAATTTCAGTTCGATCCCTGCAAGTTCCGAATCTTTCCGGAACCAACCTGGCCATCTCAGATATTTAATACTGCAAACTCAATCTTCTAAGGAAAAAATTTGGACTGGAGAAGTGGATCTTTGGGAAACAAAAGAAGATTTTCATACTACTCTTCCTAAAGGGATCGTTTTTCCTAAATTAAGTTTTAAAGCTTCCTTATTCTCGGGTTCGGCTAGATTAGAAGAAGGAGAATCTTCTAATCCTAAACATATTTCTTTTCATCCCCAAGGTGTTCTTTCATGGAACTGGGAAGGAGAAGGTTTTAGATCCGGCATGCAGATCTCTCCTCCTAAACAACTCAGTGTTTCCGATTGGGGTATCTTATATAATTTTTCCCAATCAGGGATCGTATGGGTCGCTAAAGAATACAGAAGTTTAGGCAAGAATGTAGAATTGAATTGGGAGAATGTTCGTAATAGTCGTACTAGTTTGAGTACTGATTATACGAGTCCAGGTGGCAGAAGTTTCCCATACGCTGACTACGATTATAAGAACCAAATATTCCAATACGTAAGTATGGTAGAAGGTAGACTTCCAGTTTGGACATTCCGAGAAGAAGGTGAATATCGTTGGGCTTGGGGAATTCTTCCGGAAGATCTATTATCTTCAAAGAATATATCTCAATGGAAACAGAAGAGAAAGGAAGAATTCGTATCCATACATTTTTATGATGCTGCGAATAATATTCCGTTTACTGCTTCGGCCGATTTGAAGAACTATCCAATCATCCTCTTAAAAGATTACGACAATGCCAGAAAATAAGGAAGTTAGAACCAGGTTTGCACCGTCACCTACCGGTTTCCTTCATGTGGGCGGAGCTAGAACCGCTTTATTCAATTACTTATACGCCAAAGCCCAGGGCGGAAAATTTTTATTAAGGGTAGAAGATACGGATCAAGCCAGATCCACCGAAGAATCTTTTAAAACCATCCTTGAGTCCTTAAAATGGTTAGGGATAGAATGGGATGAAGGTCCTCATGTAGGAGGTCCTTACGGTCCTTATGTACAATCCGAAAGGATCTCTATCTATAAAGAATATACTGAAAAGTTGATCTCCGAGGGGAAAGCCTACCGCTGCTTCTGTACCCAAGAAGAATTAGAGGCAAAGAAAAAGCAGGCTGAGGCAATGGGAGTTCCATACGTTTATGATGGACTTCACGCTAATATGAGCGAAGCAGAAGTTCAGGAAAAACTGAAAGCAGGAACTCCTTATTCCGTTCGTTTCAAAACTCCTTCTAAAACCCTGATCTTCGATGATATCATCCAAGGAAAAGTGAAGTTCGAAACAAAACTGATCGGTGACTTCATTATCGTAAAATCGGATGGTTTCCCTTCTTATAACTACGCTGTGGTTGTGGATGACGGTCTTATGAAAATTTCTCATGTGATCCGTGGAGTTGGACACCTTTCTAATACACCTCGTCAGATCCTGATCTATGAGGCATTGGGTTTCCCGGTTCCTGAGTTTGCTCATGCTTCCGAGATCGTGGGAATGGACGGTAAAAAGTTATCCAAACGTGCCGGAGCTACTTCTATATTAGCATTTCGTGATTTAGGATATCTGCCTGAGACATTCTTAAATTATATGGCACTACTGGGTTGGACTTCACCAGACGGTCAGGAATATTTGCCAGGGGATATTCTTCCTAAAACATTCGATGTACATCGTTGTTCCAAATCACCTTCTACCTTTGATGTATTCAGAAAACCAAAAGGTGGAGATGAAGAAGTTGCGACTAATTTCTCCAGCTTAGACCAGATCGCAGAAGCGATGAATCCTAAGTCTAAATTGAATTGGCTTTCTAATAAATACATTAGAGAACTTCCGATCCAAAAGGTAGCGGATAGTCTGGCTCCATTCTTGGAAAACAGAACGGATATTCCGGCGGAATATAGAGATCCAAAAAACAAAGAATTACATTCTCTAGTAGATAGCGTTAGAGTGTATCTGGATAATTTACGCCAGGCGCCTGATTATATCGCAGAATTTTTCGTATCCGACCTGAAAGTAGAGGATGGAGAAGCGAAAGAAATTCTTTCCCAAGAATTTTCTCCAAAAGTGGTCACTACATTTTACGAATTACTTAAAAAGTCGGATCCTAAAACCGATGAGGATTATAAGGCTTTGATGACCCAAACGGGAGAACAGACCGGCCAAAAGGGAAAGACCCTATTTATGCCGATCCGAGTCTCCGCTACAGGCAAAGCCCACGGACTCGAGTTACCTATCCTATTTCCCCTCTTAGGGAAGGAAAAGCTACTCAAACGAATAGAGAAAATCTCGGTACAAGTAGGAATTTCTTTACCTTAAGATTTTTTCGGGGGATTTTTGTTGCAAAACCCCCCTTTCGGTCTGTATTAATATATAGAGGACTTCTCAGATAAGAAATGAGGGATACGGCCGATTCACTTTTGGTTAGGCATCATTCGGGTTCGTACGTTATGTTCCTGCCTCCCGACTTAGCTAGCATTCGGGAGTTCAGAAGAGCACTTCGTCAATCCTTAGAAGAGAATACTTTTATCTCCAAAGACATTCAGCAGATTGAGCTAGCCGCAGACGAGGCACTCACCAACTCAATCTCCGCAAATTATAATTCCAGTTCCGAAGAAACGATCATTTGCAGATGGATCGTAGACAATTCTAAATTTACTTTATGGATCGTGGATTATGGTTCCGGTCTGAAAAAAGAAAAGATAGAAGAGCAAGTCACGGAAGTTAAACCTTCTTCCCTTCAAGAATTCTTAAAAAAAGTAAAAACCTACCAAGAAGGAAAATGTGAGGTGCTTCCTAATAGAGGAAAGCTTACTCAACATAGGAATTTAGGTAAAGGTTTACTCATCATGCAATCCTTAATGGACTCAGTGAAGATCATGTATCATTGTAAAGAAGGAAGAATTTCCTCGGACCCTACTGATTCCAGTATCCGCGGGTCCATTATCGAATTAGCATTCGATTCTAAAAAACACTGACCTTGACCCTAAACGAATACGCTCAATTTCTTTTAAGTTCTCCCAATTTAGAAGATAAATTATATTCTCCGGAAAAAATGCCGGAAGATATTTTTTGGCCTGAATTCGTTCCAAAGGATAGACCGGAAAGATCTTCTAAGATAATTTTCTCGGATAAAAAATCAAAAATGCCTCGGGTAGAACATTTGAATTCCGAGGAGAATCGAATACTTTCTCTGCATCATTTTGCGAATCATGAGCTAATGGCCGTGGAGATATTTGCTTGGGCCATATTAAAATTTCAGAATGCTCCTTCTTCCGTTCGTAAAAGTTTGTACAAAACAATTTTGGAAGAACAGAAACATCTGAAACTTTATTTAGCTTCAATTAGAGAATGGGGAATGGATCTGGGGGATCGTCCTCTCAATTATATATTCTGGAAACAAACTCCTAATATGCAATCGTTGCAGAAGTTCTTTGCAATCATGGCTCTTTCTTTCGAAGGAGCCAATTTGGATTTTTCTATGATCTACCAAAAGGCATTCGAAAAATTCGGCGACCAAAAGAGAGCGGATATCATGCAGATCGTTCATGATGATGAGATCCGGCATGTCAAAAGGGGAGTCAAGGTAGTGTTTTCGGACGGAACTTCTCAAGACCAACAATGGGAGAAGTATCTAGATCTTTTGACTCATCCATTCACTCCCCGAAGGGCAAAGGGATTTTTATATTTTCCGGAGCTAAGGACCAAGGCGGGATTATCGCCTGAGTTTGCGGAGGCCTTAGGAGCTTATACTGACGAATACGACGGTACTACAAATGCTAGGATCGTAAAAAATGTATTCGGTATGGAGGCTGGTTAGGACCTAGGAAATCGATAGACATCTGCTTTTCTTGGAAAGAAGCTGTAGTTCAGAATATGTTTCGTTTCATTTCTTTTTTCCGAGTGCTGATCCTTTTTTCAGCAATCATTCTTCTACTTGCTTGTAATTCAAAAACACCATCCGATTCCAAGATCATTTCCTTAACCATTCCAGAGTCCGAAGAAAAAAGTCCTGATGTGGTACTCAAAAAATTAGGAAACCTAGATGAGGATCCTGACTTGGAAGTTTTCTCCTTGGTCCGTAATGGAACCGAAGAGATTCTCGCAGTTTTCAAAAAACAAAACGGAGAATGGACACTTAAGTCCAAGATTGGATTTAATCTTCTAAACATCGGGCCTTTCGCGTATGATCCTAAGGCTTCCACTTGGAAACCAGGAGAAGATGAGAATGCAAAAGAATCCGGCTTTGTAGTCAAAAGAATTCTAATGGAAGAACTTCCAGGAGATTCTTTTAATTCTCTCTTTTTAGAAGTTCTAAGTGAAGAACCTCCTTTAGGTCTTTTTTCCGTTCCGTATGTGATCCGTAAGGGTGAAAAAATTTTGGACGGACTTGCTTCTCTAAAAGACCACCAATTTTTAGCAAAATCAAAACGTATCGATTTCTCCTATAATAAAGAAGAAAAGAATCTTACCATCTTTCCGAATAATCGTACTTATGCTCAGAATTTTAATTTTAACGGATGGGAACTAGTTCCTGATGTTCCGAGTGTTGCCGCTCCAGGTTTATTAAGTGTAGAAGTTCCTGCTGAATGGAAAAAGGACGTAACATCCGAAGTAGTGATCTGGTTCAAGAACAGAGGATCATATTCAGGAACTACTTATATCTCTCTTTCTTTTCCTCAAGGTGGAAGGGTAGAGGTAGATTCCGGTAAAGAGGGATTGAGATATTATTCTCCTGGATCTTCCGTATATTCTTTCGAAAAAAAATATATTAATTCTAAGGTCCCTCTATTAGAAATTACGAAAGAAGGTTGGGCAAGAAATCATAAGTACGGAGTACGTTTCAAATACACTCCTACAGATGATAGTATTCCGAATCTATTGATTCGCTCTAGTTCCAAGTCTTATAGAGACACGATCAATCTTCCGACTGATTATAGTTCCGTAAAAACCGAAATTGATCAGCAAGGTTTTAAAAGTTATCCTCTACCTTTGGTATCCAGAGGAAAGTCCAAATAATAATCGGATAATATAGTGAGTAGTTTCGAAGAACATAAACTTAAACATGCCAAGGTAGAGGTCGTTCGAGCTCAGGTGGAAAGATTCCGCAAATTTTATGCGGACTATTTTCATCTAGAAGAAACGATCTCTATGGTGGAGTATTTTTTCGAAACGATTTATAACCTAGATGGTAAAGAAGCTTGGATGCATTTAGCCTTGGACACATACCAAAAAGTAAAAGGTATGATGAAAGAAACTACTAGGGCTAATTTAGAAACTCTGATTGAGTTAAACAATCTAACAGATCATTTAGATTCCGAAATGGCTCAGTTACTCATCCAAAGAGATTGGGACGGTAAAAAACTTTCTAGAGAAGAATACGACGATCTGTACAAAGCATACGGTCATAAAGAAGAAAGAGAAAAACAATTAGAGATAGTTCTTCATAATCTTAGAACATTCTATGAATTAGCGCATAAACCTATCTCAGCTTATCTTATTCGACCTGCTAGATTTATGGCAGGTCTATTAGGAGTTTCCCTTTTATTCGATTCAGTGGAGAAGGCATATAACGCAGTTTTACCCGTATCACCTGAAATTTTTGTTTCTTTTATCGAGCAAGTGGAGAGAAGAGAGTCGGAATATCTAGAGTCTGCTTTCTTAAATGGAAAGCAACCTAAGGAGCCGTCTGCTTGAACGGAAGATCACGTTTTTCCAGATACAGGAAGCCTGTCGAAGCCGGAGATGAGAACCGGGACAGATGGCTTTTGACGTATGCGGATATGATCACACTTCTTCTTGGACTTTTTATTATCTTATATTCTATTTCCCAAGTTGACCAAAACAAATTGAAACAAGTTGCCGATTTAGTCAGAGGCGGATTCGGTTTAGGAGAATCTTTCTTTGAAGGTTCCAATATTACATTAGAAGAGGATCCTTTACTACAACCAAGGACCCAAATGTATCGCTTCTGGGAAAGGATCTCTTATGCATTAAAAAAGCTAAAAGAGAAGACTAAATTATTCATAGGAATCAACGAAACAGAAGAGATCCGTATCCAAGTATTCGCACCATCCTTGGGAGAGGGTGAATTTCATCCGGATGAGGACACTGACTTCACTTTCAAAAAAGTAGCCGAGGTTGCACAAGGAATGGATGTGGACATCACATTGAGAGTCCAAGTTCCTTACGCAGAACAAGCAGGCCAAGGTTTCAGAAATATTTGGGAATATAATGCTCATCGCGCAGGTTTGATCGCAGAAACATTAGCGGAAAAATACGGAATCTCTAGAGAAAGACTTTCAGTACAAGCATACCACGGATTTAGAAAATTAGGTCCGGAAGAAGGTCCCAGCCCGGAAGTAAAAGCTTCCCAAGAAAGAATAGAAATCATCATTCGTAAACGAGGTAAGGAAGAGTAAGGAATGATCTCTAAAATAAATAAAACTGTAATTCCTTTTGGATTGGTCCTCGTATTATTGGGAGTTACCTTCTCATTTGGTTGTTCTAAAAAGAAAAAAGCTCCTGCTGCTGTAGAATCAGTATGGAAGGCGGATCAGGATGGAGTGGAGAACTCCAATGGATTCGCATGGGTTTCCAAATATTGTGAAAAAGTCAGACAATGTGCCGACGGGGACATGAAAACATTGGATCAAGACTCTGAAGCAATTTTGGAAAAAAGATTAAGAAAGGATTTTTGTTTAGAAAAATTTAAAGAATCCAAAGTGTATACATTGGCCGCGCAAGAACCTAAATTGGTTATAAATAGGACTATTTCCTGTTTGAAAGCAGCAACGGAAGCAGATTGCTCTTTGATAAAAAAAGGAGTTTCTGAACTTTCGGAAGATTGTAAATGGTTACAAACTCTTCAAAACTCTAAAGAGTAAAAAATATAAAGGTCTAAAGACCCGGGTTATAAACCCAACCGTGGAACTAAAGATACGATCTGAATTTTCGGAGGCAAACCTTGCTCAGAGGTATCAAAAGACTGAATCGATACGAGAAAAGATTACTCAGGATCGCAAAACTGGGGGGCAAACTCGTAAAAATCAACCAAGCAGGTTTTTCCAGAAGGACCGACGAAGGTTTCCGATTTCCGATCTATAGTTTGGAGATAGGGACTAAAGAGGGTTTGGAAAAACATCCCGTAGGGATCACGGCAGGTGTACATGGATTGGAAACGATCGGTATCCAGATCCTGATCGATTTTCTGGAATATATTATTAGCCCCAAATCCACGGGCTTCCTTCCTGAATTAAAAAAAGGTAAATTAGGATTAATTGTTATTCCGATCGTGAATCCGGGAGGAGTGGCTGCAAAGACCAGAGCAAATCCTGGTGGAGTGGATTTAATGAGAAACTCCGGGATAGATGCAGAGAAACCACTTCCTTTTTTTGGGGGCCAAAAGTTCTCCAATAAACTTCCTTATTTTAGAGGTCATGGATTGGAGCCTGAGTCTAGAACACTTTCCAGAACTGTTTTCGAAAAATTTTTCCATGTGCAGGATTCAATTTTGCCTGTTTTAGATCTACACTCCGGTTTTGGAACAGTGGACAATGTTTGGTGGCCTTACGCTTATACTCATAGGCCTTGCACGGATACCGTTTTATACGAAAAGATTGCTTCTCACTTTAAAGATCATTGTGGGCATATCAATTTTGCTTATGGTCCTCAGAGTGCGAGTTACACAACTCATGGAGATCTTTGGGATAAGTTCTATGATCATTACCAAGAATTGTATTCAGAGCAAGAGAGTTGGAGTTCCAAATTTCTTCCTTTAACATTAGAAGTGGGGACTTGGTCGGATATTAAAGAAGAGCCTATGAAGTTATTTTCTAAAAAAGGAATATTTAGACCCGCCGAACATAATAAAAGTGAAGTTCTAACTAGATACAGAGGTTTTTTAAGAGACTTCGTACGTTTGGGTCTAACAAAACCGAAGGATTGGACTGAAGCTGAATAGATCTTTGAGAATATTAAGTTGAAGGTCCCAGTTTTTCTAAAATTTCCTTAGGAGTTTCGTAAATTCCTTGGCTTTTATAGATCCAAGCAAGTCGATCTAGTTCTTTTAAATGTTCTAATACTTTAGAATCTTCTAAATTAGGACTTTTCCTTTTTAGTTTTTTGAGTTCCGTAAAGAAGGAAACATTATCCCTGTTCCGATTTAAAAGGTGACCTGACAATCCTATACAAGGACAAGCTTTATTATTATCGATCCACATCCCGCATTCTTTGGATAAGAACTCGGACAGTTTCTTTTTGGAACGAGAAAGTTTTTGCCGGAAGTTTTCGGAACTAATACTTAAAATTTCGGCTCCTTCTTCGCTACTCATACCGTAAACGGAAGATAGAACAAATACTATTCTGTCCGCAGAATTCAATTTTAATAAAACTGCATGTACACAACCGAATCTGATCTCTTCTTCTAAAATTTTGTCTTCTACCTGATCTTCCAAAGAGATAGAGTTCGGTTTGGCTAAATATTCTTGGCGTATTCTGCTTAAATATACGATGTTCTTCGGTCTTTTGATGGTTAGAAGATGATTGCTCGCGATCGAATATACCCAAGTCGTAAATTTACTCTCGAATCTAAATCCTGAAAGTTTATTTGAAATTTTGAATAAGATCTCTTGGGTCGCATCCTCCGCTTCTTGAGGATCCCATAACATTCTTAAGGAAAGATTAAAGATATAATCTTGTATTTTTTCCAAAAGAATTTCCATCGCTCTAGGTCTTCCTTCTAGAGCGATTCGGATTGTATCCGTAAACTCGTCTTGTATCGTTACGGATTTTTCCATTCTAAGCGGTGATCCCTTTTTTCCTAAGATAATGTTCCAGATTTCTGGCGGCTTCCGATCTTACCTTTCCTTGGACTAAAGGTGACCATCCCAAAAGAACTCCAGGAGCGCCTAAAGCCATTCTGGTCCATTTCCAGAGAGGAAATCTATCCTTTTGTTTAACCACTTTTCCGTTTTTAAATTGGAATTCCGATCTGATATGGTTTTGGACCTTTCTTCCCGTTTTTGAGAACAGATAAGTCGCCACCCAATATGCGGTTCCCGTTTCTGCGCTAGCGTTTGCTTCTACCAATTCTATTGTCGCATTTGGATCCATTCTTTCTAAGAGCATTGACCACATTCCGGGTACTGCCCCACCTTTTAATTTAGGAAAAACAGGATCTGAAAATTCAACGTCCTGTGAATAGAAGTCTGAAATACTTGCAGAGTTTCTAGAATGAAAACTTTTATAAAAGTCTCTGATTTTGGCTTCGTTTGGATGCATGTGAATATCCTTTTTTGATTTCGCGTAATAGGATCGAATTTGCCGTTTTACTGTGACTGGATTTCGGAAGAATTTTTGGAAAAAGATAAAAAAAGGCCCGCGGATGCGGGCCTGAAAATCATTCGGACAAGCGGATTAAACTCGTCCGAGGCAAGGCGAATAGAAAACGCCATAATGGCGTTGGTTTAAACTCCAGTTAACGTATATGAGTTAAGTAATAACTCATACTGGAGAGTAACAATTCGATAATATACTAAATAGAATCGAAAATCGTTCGGAATTATATACATGAACGTTTTTTGTTTGCACCTAATTGAATTACGAAAAAATGTTTTTTAACACATGATCCGAATTTCGTTTTTTCTTCTCGTTCTTATTTCGAGTTTCGGTTCCATCTTCGCTAAAGAACTTCCGTTCACCCTAAAAACAAACGAACATAATAAAAACATTACGCCCGAACTTTATCTTTGGGAAAAAACCTATACCGAAAATATTCCTCCTCCATCGAATCAAAACGATGGTTGGAAAAAAAATAGATCAAACGCTCTAAATTTCAATTTTTCTAAAAGATCGTATTGGTTAAAATTCAGAATTCGATTTCGCGAAGAAATTCGTGAAAATCTTTACTTCGTAATTCGTTGGAAGGCTCACGATTTAGCTGAATTATATACCCCAAATGGGGTAACCCCTATACAAAGAGTTGGAGATACATTATCAAAAAGTAATTGGCCTGTTAAAAATGTTCTCTACCCAACCTTACTCTTACAAGGAGAGCCTGGAGAAGAAAAAGAATTTATCGTTCGGATCAAATCAGAATCCATTATGTCATTTCCTATCGATATCATGGATGAGGCGGGTGTCCGAGCTAATCTAGCGATTGAAACAGGAGTGTTTTCACTTTCTGCCTGCTTATACGGAATGCTTATCCTAGTCGCTTTATTATATTATAGAGCAACGGAATATAAGGAATTCCTACTATATACTTGCTATGCTTTCTGTATGGGAGCTTCTTACGACGTAAATTACGGAAATGCAATAGAGTTTTTTTGGGAAGATTCGCCTCTTTGGGCCGAAAAAGTGAATTACTTTTTCTTTAATTTAGGGGGGATTTTCGGATTCCAATTCATTCGAAAGTTTTTGGAAACGGAGACTTTTCTGCCTTGGGTGGATCGGATCTTATTCTTTTTTTCCGTTATTCTGGGTCTGACACTTCCGCTCATTTTTACGATGGATAGGATCGTCTATCTTACTACGACCATCATGATTATATATTCTATTTCTATTCCTTTGATAATGATTTCAGGGATCTATTTGAGAGGAAGGGGAAATCGGAAATTAAACCTGTTTTTGGTTTCCTGGGGAATATATCTCACATTCGGATATATCAGTATTTTTTACTATATGGGATTTTTGGAATACGGGTTTTTTACGGTGTATTCAGTGCCGCTTTTCTTTCCAGCGGACCTTCTCATTCTTCTTTATAATATTATTCAAAAATATTCTCAGAATATAGAGGAGAAGAATAGCCTTCTTGAGGCATTGAGAGGTTTTATAAATAAGCCTAGATACGCTCGTTCTAAGATTGCAGGTTTGGATGTGGATGAATCCCTGAATGCCTTGGAACATCTGATGAGTACGGAAAAATTATTCACAGAGGAAGAAGTTACAATCCAGATGGTGGCTTCCAAGATAAGATTAAGCACTCACCAATTGTCCGAACTTTTAAATTCAAGGCTTGGAATGGGATTTGCCGCGTATTTGAATTCTAAAAGGATAGAAGAGGCCAAACTTCTTCTAAAAAACGATACTGAGGACAATATTCTAAACATTGCATTTGCAGTAGGATTTGGTTCTAAAACTTCTTTTAACGTGGAGTTTAAGAAGGCGACCGGTCTTACGCCGAAACAATATAAAAGTTTCGTTCAAAAAGCGATTCTATAAGAACGTCGAAATTTTTTCTAATCCTGCCTGGAACAGTTCTGTTTCGGAGATTAAGCTAATCACTATACTTCCTAAATCTTCTTCGAATCCGAACATGGAACCTGGGTGGACCAGAACTTTCTCTTTTTCTAATAATCTATAGGAGAAGTCTTCATCGTTTAAGAAAGATGGAGATTGTAAAACGGCATACCATCCTCCTTTGGGAGATGTATAAACGATCCCGGGATTAGAAGAATGAAAACTTTCCAGGACTTGAAGATTTCTACTTATTCTCCTGAGCACTTGGCTCTGGATCATATTTCTCCACTGGAATAATTCTGGAAGAGCATATTGGATAGGAGTTCCTACGGATAAGTAAGTATCTGCAATGATCTCTAATCTTTCCTTACATTCTTTTTTCCAATTTGTAGGACCTCCTACATGGATCCAGGAAAGTTTCATTTGGGGAAGTGCAAGTATTTTAGAGATCCCATTCACAACAAATATAGGAAAATCAGTCTGAAAGAAATCGATTTGATTTGGATCTTTTTCATGTAAATAATCGGAGAATACTTCATCTAAGACCAATGCTATTCCTTTGGTTTTAGAAATGATTTTTAGTTTTTCGAATTCTTCCGAGGTAAGTAAATTTCCCGTAGGATTATTCGGAGAAACTAAAAATAGGATCTTAGTTTTGTTAGTAATTTTAGAATTTAAGTCTTCGAAATCTATTTTCCATTCCGCGTTTTGGTCCAATTTATAAGAATTAAATTCTACTCCGTCTAGTAAGGATAAAAATTCAAAAAGAGGATATCCTGGAGAAGGGATGAGAACTTCTTCCCCAGGATTGCATAATAATTTTATTAAATAAGAATATGCTTCGGAGGAAGAAGACGTTAAAAACAGATCTTCTTCCGAGATAGTATGACCTTTTTCCTTATAATAACCAATGATAGATTTTCTGGCATTTTGGGTTCCTTTAGGATTCGGATCATATTCCATACTTTCTTGTTTTTCCAGAGAATGTAGTATGGCTTCTCTCGGATAAACAAGTCCTACTTTTGTGGGATTGGAAATTGTAAGATCGATCCAATCTTCTCCCGATCTTTTAAAAGATTCCAAAAGAGAATATAGATCATTCTCGCCCGAAATGAATTCGAATCTATCGCTAAAACGAGGAGTGTTTTCCGGATCCATGCAGTTTGTTTAATGTATAAATCTGTTCCAAAGATACAGAAGAAGTGAAAGTCCGATGCTGATCAGAATGGAAGTTGCGAAAGGAAAATAAAATCTGAAATTTTCTCTTTCGATTTTGAAGTCTCCGGGTAAATTTCCTAGAGAAGAGATAAATGGAAGTTTGGAGCCGAAAACGATTATGGCCCCAATAATCAGGAAGAATGCCCCGATCCAAAGAAATGTTTTACCTAGCGGTTCCATATTAGATCCACCGGAAGCAAGAACTGGCGGAGAGGGGGGGATTCGAACCCCCGGTAGGTGTTACCCTACGCTTGCTTTCCAAGCAAGTACCATAAACCGCTCGGACACCTCTCCGGTTCTTGGTTGCGATTACGATGTTTTTCTAAGGAGCGGTCCGGTCAAGGAGATTCGATCCAAAAGTTCCACGTGGATATTCAAGACTTCTTCTCAGAAATAAATTGGGCGGCTCTTTTGGAGAATGCCATAATCGTATAGCTTGGATCCACAGAAACCGCAGTAGGGAACACGCTGGAATCGCTTATATATAAATTCGAAATTCCATGCACCTTATGTTTCCAATCCACGACTGAAGTTTTTGGATCCAGTCCCATTCTACATCCACCCGCAGGATGAGGAGCAGCCATCGCCATAGATGCAGGAGTTAATGGAAGAGAATCCACAATATCTATTTCTTCCGGTTTAGTTAAGACCGTTCTTTTTAGATCTGGAAGGATGACTTTGTATGCGCCTGCTTTAAAGTTTAGGATAACTTGTTTGCGAATACAGTCTTTGAGTATCTCTTTAGTGAGCGGTCCGAAACTGTATTGCACTTCTCTTTTTCCACCGGATTTGATCTCTATTCTTCCTAATTCGGAATCCGGATCGTCAATCCAACCTATTGTCCCTCCCAGTCTAGGGAGTTCTTTCATGATCTCGAAATGTTCTTCTCCGAATCCTGGTACAAGAGCGCCTATCGCTCCCGGTTGTAATTGATTTGCCATTATGAGATAGCCGCCTTCTCTATAAGTGCCGCCTGCATAACGTGCCAATCTAAATTCTTCCACCCCGTATGCTGATGGAATATTTCTCCATTGTATAATCGATTCTTTATAAAGCGCATGAACGAACGGAGAAGGATTGATGGCTAAAAATTCTCCTAATGCAGGTAATTTTTTCTTAAGTCCGTTTTTAAGAAGAAATGTAGAACTTCCGAATCCTCCTGCTGCGACAACGATTGTGTCCGCTTTAAAACGTAATTTTACTTCTGATTCTTTTTGAGAAGGTCTGTCGATCACAACTGCTTCTAATCCGACTACCTTATCTCCTTCATATTCCAGTTCTAAAGCTTTGGTATCAGCGTAAAGATCTGCGCCTAAAGCCATTGCCATCGGAATATGAGTGATTAGTTGGCTTTGTTTTGCTCCGAACATACATCCTTGCATACAGTGTCCGGATTTTTGACAGTTCTTACGTGCTTGTGGGACTGGATTTCCTTCCCATCCTAATTCTTTGGAAGCCTTACGAACCAATTGGTTCATTCTATTATAATTTTCTTCTTTGGCGGGATGGACATTCAGTGTGTCGTCTAACTCTTTCCAAAAAGGTTCTAGATCTTCCGCACTGTGGCCTAATATTCCGAATTTGTCTTTCCAGAGCTCTAATCTGTCTTTCGGAGTCCTATAACTATCAGCCCAATAATGAACTGAGGCGCCGCCTACATTTTTTCCATATACTATATTTACTGTTCCATCCGCAGTGGTGGCCATATTTCTTTCTGCAGAAACTTTGCCGGCCATATTCAATTCATGATTATCGAATGATCCTGTATGGTAGTAACCTCCTTCTTCGATCAAGGTTACCTTCTTCCCTGCCTTTGCTAACTCGTAAGCAACAGTTGCACCACCACAACCGGTTCCGATTACTAAAACTTCCGTGCGGATCTCTTTGGATTCGCCTAAATTTTTCCATTCGTAAATTTTACCCGACATCGGAACCTCCTACTAACTTGCGATAATAGATCCTGGATTCGCTTAATTTTTCAGGAGGATTTAAAAAAGGTCCGTCATACGAAATCGTTTTGAAAGTGGATTCGTGTCCATAGTACATTAGAAAGATCGGCATTCTTAAATTTGCCCAAACAGCTCTTACGGTATCCGAGTCGGAATGATTTAATTCCGATAAAAACTCTCTTCTAGATTCTAAAGAAAGTTTGGAGAATCTGGAAAACTTCCAATGAAAGAACGGAAGGTACTCTAAAACCATTATTAAAGTTTTAAAATCATCGGATAAGAAAGGATCCACGAAATAAAATTCTTCATCTAATCTTTCCAATACCTTTGCTTCTTTATATGTTGGAGCGTTAGCGGCTTCAGGTAAGATAGCTTCTGATAATGCAGCTAGGATTTCTAATTCTGATTCGGAGAAAAATAGTGCCTTAGGTAATTGTCTGGAAGATCTGTTTAAGATACAGATAGATCCCCCAAGTACTAGAGCTCCTGAACCGGCGAGTCCCAGTCTCAAGAATGTTCTGCGGGATAAACGTGGGGCTGAATTTGCCATTGCAGTGTTTTCCTTCGATTCTTGGAGTTGTCAATCCTATCCTACCCGTTTCTATATAGAAAACCAACTTGACGTTCCAAACGTTCGATAATCCTTAGTATTCATGGCAGATAAGAATGACAAAGTTCCGGAAAACGTTCCGGGCAAATTCTATATTGATAATAGCTGTGTGCCTTGTAATGACTGCTTGGAAGAGGCTCCTCAACTTTTGAAGTATACCGACGATGAGTCTAAGGTATATTTTCATAAACAGCCTGCCAGTCCGGAAGAAGCGATTGCCGCTCGTAAAGCTATGGAAATCTGTCCAGTGGAAGCGATCGGAGACGACGGAGAATAATCAGGCCTGAAGTTTTCGGTCTTATCCGGACCGGAAAACTTCTCCTATTAATCAAATTACGTTTTTCTAATTTACTTTTCCTCTTTTTGATTCTTCTAAAAGAGATAAAACTCACGCGAAAAATGGTTCCTTTTTCGGGACCGAATCCTCAAAAACAGATCACTCGTTCTAGGACGAAAAGTTTAGTTCTGAGTGAAATTTGAAATCTTAGATCAGTTTATTTTGCAGCAATAAATCCCTTACATTTCGGGATTTTCGACCTTTTTTGTTCGCATTGTACTCGTCTAAGTCGTCTTTATATGTATTAGCTAATAGAGCAAGTTCTTACATTTTATGGAAGAAAGAACAGGTCAGGAAAAAATCAAATTGGATCAAAACCAAGATTTGTACCAGATCTTGATCGAAACAAGCCGAGAACTAATCTGCTTACACGACCCGGAAGGGATCTATCTTTATGTAAATCCTATCATCGAAACTCTTACCGGTTTTAAACCGGAAGAAATGTTGGGTCGGAATCCATACGACTTTATTCATCCTGATGATAGGGAACGTATTATTATTGATTCTCATAATCCTGCCAAAGAGGGAAGACCTACGGTCGCTACTCAATATCGTTTTTTGAAGAAGGATGGGGACTATGTTTGGTTCCAAACCTTGACCCAGCCAATTAAAAATAAAGAAGGTACGGTCACTTATTTAAACACAACTTCTAGAGATGTTACCGATCAAGTACGACTAACGGAGAGTTTGCAGCAGGAAAAAAAATTCTCATCTATCATGGCAGAACTCGCAAAAGTAGGGGCTTGGGAATCCAATATCGAAACAGGTAGTTTGTATTGGTCTTCTGAAATTTATAGGATCTTAGAAAGAGACCCTTCTCTAGGTATTGATAGAGATACTGTGTATCAGAAATATTCTTATTCTGAAGACATGGAAAAGTTAAGAGAGAATAATTTAAGAGTCTATCAAAAAGGTGAGACGTACTCTGTGGAACATAGAATGGTCACAGAGACTGGAAGAGTGATCTGGGTTCGGACCCAAGGTAAACCCGCATATTCAGATGGAAGGATTGTTGGGGTATACGGTGCGATGCAAGACATCACTCTTTCTAAATTGGTAGAAGAAGAGATCCGCTTAAGCGAGAAAAAATTTTCCGAAGCATTTCATAGTTCCGGTAACGGGATCATTCTATTGGATAAGAATGGGCATTTTTTGGAGCTCAATCAGTCCTTTGCAAAGATGTTAGGATATGAACCCGACGAACTTCTTTTCAAATCTTTCCAAGACGTTACTCATCCTGAAGATCTAAATATTGGTGCGGAAGCATTTCGCAAAATTATCGATGGGGAAAGAAACGGCGCTCAATTTGCAAAAAGATACATCCATAAAAAAGGACATATAGTTTGGGTATTTATCACTGGAGTTGCAGTTAGAAAAGATTCGGGAGAACTAATGTTCATCGTTGCTCAGATCCAGGATATCTCTCGCAAACGGATCTTAGAAAATATCCTAAGAGAAAAAAATGCAAGGCTTAGATCAGTAGGAACTCATTTAAAAGAAAGGATCTCTCAGTTAGAGGAATTTAACCAGATTGTATCCCATAATATGAGATCTCCAATCGGTAACATCTCCACGCTAGTAAAGTTTTTAGAAGAAGCGGAAACGGAAGAAGAGAAAGTCGAATATATGGACTATCTCAAGACTACCTCTGACCAATTACTTAAAACATTAAACGAAATCGTTGAAGTTATCAAAATAAGACAAAGTCCAAAGGTTGTTTCGGAAGAAATACTATTCGAATCGGTGTTTTCCAGAGTAAAGGCAATGTTTTTAGGCCAAATATTGGAATGTGATGCCGAAATCATTGCAGATTTTTCTGAATCTCCTTCAATTGTCTACCCTCCGGTCTATTTGGAGAGTATATTCTTAAATCTACTTTCTAATTCTTTGAAATATAGATGTGAATCCCCTCATCCAGTGATCCGATTTAGGACATATTGGTCTCACGGAAATCACGTTTTGGAAGTGCAGGATAACGGTTTAGGAATTGACTTAAATAAACATGGGGATCAAATTTTTAAATTACACAAAAGATTTCACCGAAACACGGACGGAAGAGGTTTAGGTCTGTTCATGACCAAAAACCAAATCGAATCCTTGGGAGGAGAAATCCATGTGGAAAGTACCCCTGGACAGGGCACGAAATTTATAATACATCTTTCTAAAGCAAATGAATTCGCTATCTAAAAAACAGAAACTATTACTTGTAGATGACGATGCGATCTTTGTCGAGATCGCTAAAAGAACCATCGAAAAGACAGGTGCTGTCGAAAGTTTAAAAGTATTTCCGGACGGAGAAGGTGCGATCAGCTTTTTGAAAGAACACCAGAGTGAGCCGGATATCATTCCTGATTTTATATTCTTAGATATTAATATGCCTTTTATGGACGGCTGGCAATTTTTAGACGAGTACGCGAACTTTGTGAACTTACTCAGCAAAAAACCTGAAATTTATATGGTTAGCTCTTCTGTAGATGATTCTGATCTAAGAAGAGCTAAAGAAATTCCATTAGTAAAAGATTATATAATCAAACCTGTGTCTTTGGATTCTTTTAAAAAAATTCTAATGAACCAAGTTTAATTTACTCTCCCCCGCCTAAGGAAAACGCTCTTTTTCCTTGGAACTTATACAAATTATCCGTTTGGATACTATCCAATCCAGCTTCTGAAATTCTAAGTAATAATTTTGCGATCTGTTCAGATTGTATTTTTATAAAACCGTCTCCTGATTCCGTGTCTGGAGTTTCAGGGTTAACGAATCTACATCTCCAATGATCTGTTAAAAAAGTCTCAGGAGCTCCATTCGGATAAACTTTAACTCCTCTATTGGTGATCATTCTGAGTTTTAAGTCTCCGGAGATTGCACTTAGTTTTTTAGCAAGTTCCTCTGAAGTCCCAGGTTCCCAATCTAAGAATACATCCACGCCTACTAGTTCTTTTTGTAAGGTTTTTCTTTTGTATTCAGGAATATGGATCGCTTTTGCTTTTCCGAAAGAGATTGGTTTGAATTTTTCCGGAAGATGCCCTAGGTTCCCGATTACCGCTTCTCCGAATTCTTTTGTACCAACCTTGATGCGACTAACACCTGCTTTGTAAATATCTCCGGTGTGAATTCCTTCTTCGATGGTGAGTAACCAAGCGTTTTGGATTTTTGCCGCAATATCAGGTTGTCCTAAGTGAACTAACATCATTACTGCCGCATTGATAAGTCCGCTTGGGTTTGCGATATTTTTTCCTGCGATATCCGGAGCGGAGCCGTGGATTGCTTCAAACATAGAGACAACTTCTCCGATGTTTGCGGATCCCGCCATACCGACCGAGCCTGCGACCTGAGCTACTATATCCGAAATAATATCTCCGTATAAGTTTAAGGTTACGACCACGTCGTAAACCTGAGGTCTTTCCGCTAAGTGGGCCGCACCAATATCTATGATCTCACTTGCTGCTTCTAGATCAGGATATTCTTTTGCAATTTCTTTGAATATATCATGGAACAGTCCATCGGACTGCTTCATAATATTATCTTTTACCATTGCGGTTACTTTTTTTCTTCCATACGCTTTAGCGTACTCGAAAGCATAGCGGATGATCTTTTCTGATCCAGGTCTTGAGATCAATTTTAAACATTGGACAGTGTCCGAAGTTTGTTTGTGTTCTATTCCAGTATAAAGGTCTTCTTCATTTTCTCTTACGATAACTACATCTAATTTAGGATGTTTCGTATCTACATACGGATAAAGTGAAATACAAGGTCTAACGTTAGCAAAAAGTCCCAAGGTAGTCCGAACGGTTACGTTCAAACTTTTATAACCGCCTCCTTGTGGAGTAGTAATTGGAGCTTTAAAAAATACTTTTGTGTCGCGAAGAATGTCCCAAGATGCAGGTTCTATTCCTGCACTATGGCCTTTTTTGTAGACTTGCTCCCCGATATCTATAAAGACAGGCTCGATGCTCGCACCTGCCGCCTCTAAGATCCTAAGAGTGGCGTCCATAATTTCAGGACCGATCCCATCCCCCTTAGCTACAGCGATTTTTTTCTTAGAGCTCATACAGACCCTCCGATGTAGGAGTTCCTACAAAACATTTTTGAGATAATTTATAGTCTTATTTCAATCGATGAGCCACTTGGGTCAATCTGGATTAGGTCCAGGGATGGAATTCCAACAGATCTCCCTCTTTCAAATTTTCCGTTTCTGAAAATTGGACTCCTAGTCCGTCTGAAAAAATTCCTGCTCGAATATCTCCACTTCCGTTAAACTTCTTTTCAGACAAAAAAGTTTGGACTTTGGTCTCATAAGAAACCGGAAAGAACTCGGTCAGTTTGTTTTTCTTTTTTCTTTCTCCTGCAAACGGCAGAAGGATAGGTTTCTCCGAAGAAAGTCCTAAAAATTTTCGTAAATAAGCCTCTACAAAAATCCGGAAACAAACCTGAACACTGAATGGATTCCCGGGTAGACCAAAGACCGCCTGTTCATTCTTCTTACCAAACCAAATCGGTTTTCCGGGTTTGATTCTTACCTTATGAAAGATTTCTTTTACACCGGAAGTTTCCAAGATTTTAGGAACCAGGTCTAAATTCCCCATAGAAACTCCACCGGAGAGAATAAGAAGATCAGAATCTAAACCTTCCAATACTGCTTTTTCCAAAATAATCGGATCGTCACCCGCTCGAGTGATGGATAGAGGAACTATACCATATTTTTTTAATAAAGATCGAATAGAATAAGAATTGGAATCTCTGATCTGCCAAGGTTTTGGAATTTCGCCAGGACCCACGATCTCGTTACCTGTTGAGATCACTCTTACTCTAGGAAGTTTAGAAGTTTGAACTGAATATTTCCCTAAGGAAGAAAGTAAAGAAAGAACAGAGGCAGTGATCAACGTTCCTTCATTTAAGATTTCTTGATTTCTTTTTAGATCTTCTCCTTGGATCGCTATATTGGAGAAGGAGCCGAATTTTTCAGTTCGAAAGCGAACTTGTTTCTTTCCATTAGAAATTCCTAAATCTTCAGAGTCTTCTATTTTGATGACTAGATCAAAACCTTCGGGAACTGGAGCGCCTGTCATGATACGGATGGCTTCTTCTCCGCTTTCTAGTTGAAAAGACTCTCCCGCACGTAACTCTCTTGTATAAGAATAAATTCGATCTTCGGAAAAACCTTCCGATTTCAAAGCAAATCCATCCATAGTTGCCCTATGAAAAGGAGGGTAATCTCTATCCGCATAGATCTTTTCTCTTAGCACTTTGCCGAGAGAATTTTCTAAATCAGTATTTTCGGGAGAAGATTCACTCGCAGAAGATTCTACTAGTTTTAGAGCTTCTTGGACGGAGATCAATGTCCTTCTCCTCTCATCATTTTTTTAGCATGAAATACTGCAGGAAGAATTGCCTGTAAACTTTCAGTGGCTCCATTTGTACTTCCAGGAACGGACACTACTAAGGTTTTGCCGATCCTGCCTGCAATTGATCTGGATAACATCGCGAATGGAGTTCTATCTTGTCCGAAAGATCTCATAGCTTCTGCAATACCCGGGATTTCTTGCTCCAAAATTTCTTTTATTGCTTCCGGTGTATTATCTCTGGGGCCGAGACCTGTTCCTCCGGTGGTAACGATCAGATCTAAACCTAGTTTAGACCATTCTAATATTCTATTTCGTATCTGTTCCGGTTCATCGGGAAGAATTTCAGATTTAACAGTTTCTACATCATGCTCTTTTAATAGATTTAAGATCGCTTTTCCGGAACCATCTTCTCTTTTTCCTTGGAAGGTGGAATCGGAACAGACTAGTATCCCGGCTTTGGAACCTGCTGCAAATTTTGTTATCTGAGAGTCCGTTTTTCCACCCTTCTTCTCTAAAAGGCGAATCGAGGAAATTTCCAGTTCTTTATCTATAGGTTTTAGTAAATCATAAATCACTAATGAAGCTACGCTAACACCGGTTAAAGCTTCCATTTCTATACCTGTTTTTCCGATAGATTTGGCGGTTGTTAAGATCCTGACGGCGTTTTTGTCGGAAAGAACTTCGAATTCAATTTGAAATGAATCAATGGAAACTGGATGGCAATGAGGAATTAATTCCGAAGTTTTTTTAGAGCCGAGAAGTGCGGCTGCCTTCGCAACTCCGAATAAATCACCTTTAGGAAGAGTATTTTCTTTGATCCTAATAATGGTTTCCGGTTTGCAAAATACAAAACCTTCTGCCTGGGCAGTTCTAAGAGTTGTTTTTTTTCCGGTTATATCGTTCATGCTTCCTCTTAGCGGAAATCCGCAGGAATCAATATAATTCCGCTAAGGAAAACTGCGAGTAGTTTTCCTAACAGTAGGAGATCCTACCTTCTTCTTTTAACCTTTGCAGCTCAGTATAAAAACTCACGATTTCCCCGAAGATCAATAATGCCGGCGTCTTGATCTGAAACTCTTCCGCTTTATCCAAACAAGTATCTAGATTTGCTAATACCAATCTCTGGTTGGGAAGAGTGGCGTTTTCTATGAATGCCATTGGAGTAGAGCCAGAGTTTCCGGACTCCAGTAAATTCTCCCGGATACTTTCCAAACTGTTCAGTCCCATATAAACCAAAACAGTTTTACCTTCTAAGTTTAAATCCTCGAAACTTTCGGGATTTTTACCCGTCTTTTTATGGCCTGATAAGAAAAGTATCTCTCTCGCATATTCTCTATGAGTGAGCGGAATTCCTAAACTAGAAGCAGCTCCGGAAGCAGTTGTAACTCCCGCTAAAATTTCACATTCGATTCCTAAGGATGCAAGATATTCTATTTCTTCTCCAGCTCTTCCGTAAATGGAAGGATCTCCTCCTTTCAAACGAACTATATTAGAATATTGTTTAGCATATTCTCCTAATTTTTGATTGATCTCCGTTTGAAGGCAACTATGTTGTCCGATCCTTTTTCCGACGTATTCTAATACCGCGGATTTTTTACAGTATTTCAAAACTCCCGCGGAAACAAGATCATCGTATAAAACAATATCCGCTTTTCTTAAAAGTTTTACTGCACGGACTGTAAGAAGGTCCGGATTTCCCGGACCAGCACCTACTAGATATACTTTTCCTATGGAAGGATTCATGATCTTAACCCTGAGTTCCCGGGCTTTCGATCCCGATATAAACGGTTCCGTCCTCGATATGAACCGGAAATGTTTTTATGGAATATTCATCTCCGCTGATACAAGCACCGGTCCTAAGAGAAAAAGATTTTTTATGCATCGGGCATACAACCTTAGGTTCTCCTTGAGAATCACCGATCATCCCTCTTGCTAAAACCATGTCTCCCGTATGAGGACATTTGTTCTCGCACGCAAACCATTCATTTCTGGAACTGAAATGAAAGATCGCGATTTGTTCTCCGTAAACTTTGGCGCAGACTCCACCATCTTCAGGAAATTCACTTACTGTACTGACAGGTATCCAAACAGGTTCTTTTGCGGTTGTATTCATTTTTATCTCCTAGTTCGAAACCAATTCTTTTTTAGGCCAATCAACCGGACGTTTTTGTCCTCTTTCTTCTATAAAACGTACTGTAGGGTCGGCATCTTCGCTGTTTATGAAATGTTTATATTTCTTTTGTTTTTCAGGATCATCCACAACGTCTTTCCATTCGCAAACATAGGTTCCAACAAGATGGTTCATCTCTTCTTCCAAGTCTTTGTTGATGCCAAGTCTATCATTGATGATCACATCTTTCAGATACTCTATTCCACCTTCTAATTGTTCCAACCATGCGGAAGTTCTAACAAGTTTGTCGGCAGTTCTGATATAGAACATCATGAACCTGTCTATGTACTTAACGCAGGTCTCTTCGTCTAAATCGGCTGCGAGAAGGATTGCATGTTTAGGATTTACACCTCCGTTTCCACCGACATAAAGATTCCAACCTTTTTCAGTGGCGATGATACCGAAGTCTTTACCTCTTGCTTCCGCACATTCTCTGATACAACCTGAGACCGCTGATTTTAATTTATGAGGAGCCCTGATCCCTCTATATCTTTCTTCGATACGGATTGCGAACGCAGTACTGTCTTGTACTCCGTATCTACACCAAGTAGAACCCACACAACTTTTAACGGTTCGCATTGCTTTACCGTATGCATGTCCACTTTCGAAACCTTCTTCTACTAGATCTTTCCAGATATCAGGAAGTTGTTCCATTCTTGCACCGAGTAGATCTATTCTTTGACCACCTGTGATCTTGCAGTAAAGATCATACTTCTTTGCGATCTGACCGATCACGATTAATTTATCCGGAGTGATCTCTCCGCCTGGAATACGTGGAACAACAGAGTAAGTCCCGCCTCTTTGGATGTTTGCAAGATACTTGTCGTTGGTATCTTGGATCTCTCTATGTTTTTGGATCGGTTCGTTGTAAATACTTGCGATGATAGAAGCCACAGCAGGTTTACAGACTTCACAACCATTCCCCATTCCATGAGTACGGATCATCTCTTCGAAGCTGCGGATCCCTTTTACTTTTGCGATCTGGAATAACTCTTGTCTTGAGTATTTAAAATGTTCGCATACATGTTCGGTGACTACTTTACCTTGTGCACGAAGTTCCTCCTTCAAGATGGAATTCATCTGAGGGATACAACCGCCACAACCGGTTCCAGACTTAGTACATTCTTTCAAACCTTTCAGATCGGAACAAGCACCTGAACGGATTGCACCTAAAAGATCTCCCTTAGAAACGTTATTACAAGAACAGATCTTTGCATCATCCGGAAGAGAGCCGAATGCGGAACCTTCTTCCGAAGGAGTTCCAACAATCAAGGACTCTGGCTCTGCAGGAAGTTCTACATTATTTAAGTAAAGAGTCAGAAGGTTAGAATATGCATCCGCATCTCCTACCAAAATTCCCCCTTTCAGCTTTTTACCGTCAGTAGAAAGAACTAATTTTTTATACACACCTGTACGAGGATTTGTATAAGCGATAGGAAGATGTTCTGTTTGGCCTAAAGCATCTCCGAAAGAAGCAACATCTACTCCGATCAGTTTTAGTTTTGTAGAAAGATCCGAACCTGCATAAGATTTCGTTTTTTGTCCAGGACTACAAAGATTATAAGCGAGTATCTCCGCCATTTCATAACCTGGAGCCACAAGTCCGTAGATCATTCCTTTATGAAGTGCAACTTCTCCGATTGCATAAACTCCGTAGACATTAGTTCTTAACTCATCGTCTACAATGATCCCACCTCTTTGTCCGACCTCAATTCCGGAATTTTTTGCAAGTTCATCTCTGGGCCGGATACCAGCGGATACGATTAACATCTCCACTTCTAAAACGGAACCATCTACGAATTCCAGTCCTTGAAAGCTAGATTCGCCTAATGCTTGTTTGGTTTCTTTATTTAAATGAATACGAACGCCTAAGGATTCGATTTTGGATTTTAGAACGGAAGAAGCGGCCTCATCCAATTGTCTAGGCATCAAACGAGATGCGAATTCAACTACATGGCTTTCTTTTCCCATGTCTAAAACTGCTTTGGCTGCTTCTAAACCTAATAAACCGCCGCCAAGTACTGCTACTTTGGAAACTTGTTTAGCATAAGACATGATCTTTTCTAGGTCTTCAATCGTGCGATAAACGAAAACGCCTTGTTTGTCCACACCTTCGAAATTCGGCACAAAAGCCGAAGAACCTGTTGCGATTACCAATTCATCAAAAGGTAATTCAGTTCCGGCAGAAGTAGTTATCTTTCTGGAAACTGTATCCACTGAGATAGCAGGTTCGGAAAGCAATAAGCGTATCCCGTTGGTTCTATACCAATCGGAAGGAGAAAGATAAAGTGAATCTGCGGATCTATTTGTAAAGTATTCGGAAAGATGAACTCTATCGTAGGCTCTTCTAGGTTCTTCGCCTAAAATAGTTACTTCAAATTTTTCCGTTCCACCATACTCTGCGATTTTTTCGGCGAATCTATGACCCACCATCCCATTTCCAAGAATAACTAACTTCCGTTTCATTTTTATCTATCTCCTTTCCCTTTTAAGGAGTCGGCTTAAGCCGACTCCAATTCTAAGGATTCGTTTTTTCTATTTTTTTCCCAAACATAAGTGTTCATCAGGAATAGAAGGAAGGCGGATAACGCTACTACTACGGACAACACTACGAATCCGACGGAGAAGGTTCCGGAAATCGCTTTCAAACTTCCTAATAGATTCGGAACGAAAAATCCTCCCAAACCTCCGAACGCACCTATAAATCCAGTGATGATCCCGATCTCTTTGCTGAATCTAAGAGGAACGAGTTGGAATACGGAACCATTCCCTAAACCTAAGAAGATCATTAAAGTGATGAATGTAGGAAGGATGATCCCTACGGAAGGCAACCAAGAGACCGCGATTAGACAAGAAGCAACTCCAGCGAATACTCCAAGTAAAACCGTTACTCCGCCAAATTTGTCGGAAAGATATCCACCGATAGGGCGAACTAAACTTGCACCTAAGATACAATAAGATGTATAAAACCCTGTGGTGACTTTATCCACACCATATTGGTCATGGAAGAAGATAGGAAGGAAGCTTGCTATACCTACGAATCCACCGAACGTTACGCTATACAGCAAACAGAAGAATAAAGCGTCTCTGGATTTGATAGGTACCAAATATTGTTTTAAAGGTTTTTTGGAAATTGTTCCCGGACAATCTTTTGCAAAGAATAAGAAGAATACGAAAGCAAAAGCTAAAGGAATAAGAGCAAGACCGAAAACTGCATGCCATCCGAAGTTTCTTGCAAGATCAGGAGCGAAGAATGTAGCGATCACAGATCCGCTGTTTCCAGCGCCTGCGATTCCCATTACTAAACCCTGGTATTCTTTAGGATACCATCTACTAGCTAAAGGAAGAGCAACTGCAAAGCTTGCTCCTGCGGTTCCTAATAATAATCCTACAAGGACCACTTCAGGAAGAGTATGAGCGAATTTCCAGCCAAGTAGTAGCGTGAGCATTGTGACGCCCATTCCGCAAAGACCCACAATCTTAGATCCATAACGATCTGAAAGTAGACCCATAGGGATCCTTAATAATGTTCCTCCTAATAAAGGAACAGAGACCAACATCCCTTTTTGAGCAGGGCCTAATTTGAATTCTTCTGAAATAAAGACGCCTAAAGCGGCAAGCAGCATCCATACCATGAAGCTGAAGTCAAAGTATAGAAAGGAGCTCACGAGCGATGGAAAGTGACCTAAGGATAGAAATTCACGAAATTTTTTCATTTAAAGCTCTCCGTTAACGAGCAGAAACGCTCACATAGATCTTATAGCAAAAGTCGTGCCAAGTTTTTGGAAGAGTTTTTGAAAAATCTTATATTAAGATAGAATGATATAAAAATTTGGATTAAGACCTTCTTTTTCGAACGCATATATAAATTCACTCGCGATTGAATCTAATAACATAGGATAAAATTGCTAGAAATTACGCACATTTTGTACATGATGCTTAATTTAAAAGCGCACAATTTGAAATCGCTCATTTTCTATTCTGAAATACTGCAAGTTTAGTCGAATCAAATATAAAATTTATATATTGGCATGAAAATTGCTATAAATTGGTTGTGAATACAGAAAATGGATTTCGAAGTACCTGTTCCTATTGTGGGGTCGGATGCGGTGTATTGATTCAAAAAGAGAGTGAGACTAGTTTTACGGTCCAAGGAGATCCGGATCATCCTGCGAATAAAGGAATGCTCTGCTCAAAAGGGATGAATCTGCATCACACCGTTTTGGATAAAAGCGACAGGCTTTTACATCCAATGGTAAGAAATCCTAAAACAGGAGAATTACAAAAGACCGATTGGGATTCTGCGTTAGGGGAGATCGCTTCTCGTTTTAAAAATCTGATCAAAGAACACGGACCTGATTCGGTAGGATTTTATGTTTCCGGACAATTATTAACGGAAGAATATTATGTGGTGAATAAACTCACCAAAGGTTTTTTGAATACAAATAATATAGATACTAACTCCAGACTATGTATGAGTTCTGCAGTTGTAGGTTATAAGATGTCCCTGGGTGAGGACAGTGTTCCTATCTCTTATGACGATATAGAAATTGCAGATTGTTTTTTGATAGCAGGTGCAAATCCGGCTTGGTGTCATCCGATTCTTTTTAGAAGAATAGAAGCCAGAAAAAATTCGGACCCGAATGTTAAGATTATCGTTGTCGATCCAAGAAAAACCGAGAGTTGTGAGAACGCGGACTTACATCTTCAAATTATCCCGGGAACTGATATATTATTATTCAATGCAATTGCAAGAAGCCTGATAGAGACCAATTCTTTAGATCCCAATTTTATCAAATCACATACGGAAGGTTTCGAAGAGCTGAAAGAAAAAGTTTTTTCTATCAGTATGAAAGAATATGCGGACTCTTGCGGAGTTTCAGAAAATTCGATCCGAGAAGCGGCGAGTTTAATCTCTGATTCAAAAGGATTTTTAACTCTTTGGGCAATGGGCCTGAACCAAAGTGTAGTTGGAGTGAATAAAAATTTAGCATTAATCAATTTGAATCTGATCACGGGTAAGATAGGCAAACCTGGGTCCGGTCCATTTTCCTTAACGGGACAACCGAATGCTATGGGAGGAAGAGAAGTAGGCGGGCTATGTAATCTTCTTCCTGCTCACAGAAATCTTGCAGATGAAAATCATAGAAAGGAAGTAGCGGATTTTTGGGGAGTGGAATCTATTCGGGACAAGCCGGGTTATTCTGCCACAGAGATGTTCGAAAATCTCAAAAACGGAAAGATGAAAGCTATCTGGATTATTTGTACAAATCCAACGGTAAGTCTTCCGGATGCAAGAACGGTGGAGGCGGGACTTAGGAATGCTGAGTTAGTAGTTGTCCAAGATATTTCAAATCGTCATGAGTCCATTCCATTTGCTCATTATGTGCTGCCTGCTGCAGGTTGGACAGAAAAGCAAGGTACCATGACAAACTCAGATAGAAGAATAACGTATCTACCTAAAATTTTCAATCCTCCTGGAGATGCAAAGGCAGACACTTGGATACTAACAGAGTTTGCAGAGAAGATGGGATTTGGTCCTTCTTTCAATTATAAAAATGAGGAAGAAGTTTTCCTAGAACATTGTCTTCTTACTAAAGGTACAAATCTGGATATCGGAGGTTTGGATTATTCTATCTTACAAGATAGAAGATCCGTGCAATGGCCTTTCCCTTCCAAGGATCATGAGGGAACTCCAAGATTATTTTCCGATGGAAGGTTTTATCGTCCTGGCGGAAAGGCAAAAATACATTCGGTAGAACCGGAAGATAATTCAGAAAAAACGAATGAGAACTTTCCTTTAATTCTTACCACCGGAAGGATCAGGGACCAATGGCATACAATGACCCGCACCGGAAAGGTGAGAAAACTCAAAGAACATAAGAGAGAACCTTATCTTGAGATCCATCCGATTGACGCGAAAGAAAGAGACATTATAGAATCGCAGATTGTAGAAGTCAAAAACGAAAGAGGAAGTGTTAGAGTTAGGGCTACTATTACCGAAAGTATCCGACAAGGTACCGTATTCTTACCTATGCATTGGGGAAGAAAAAATGGAAACGATGAGGCAAGAGCGAATAATCTTACAAGTTCAAAGTTTGATCCGTTTTCCAAACAACCAGGTTTTAAAATTTCGGCAGTAGAAGTTCTTCCTTACAAAAAACCTAAGGAAAAAATACTGATTATAGGTGGAGGCAACGGAACTATTGCTTTCCTGAGAAAGTTCAGAGCGATCTCTCCCGAGGATGAGATCACAGTATTATGTAAGGAAGAACATCCATTTTATAACAGAATTCTACTGCCGGATCTGATCAGCGGAGAAAAACAATTTTCTCAATTATCTGCGGTCAGCGAAGAAGAGATCGAATCCTGGAATATTGAGGTTAAATCATCTATTTCCGTCTCGGAAATACTTCCGGAAGGGAAGAAGGTCAGAGATTCCCAAGGTAATTTATATTCTTATAATAAACTGATAATTGCAACCGGCAGTAGACCTTCTATCCCCAAGTATATTCCAGAGAAGATGTTGGGCGTTTTTAGCCTTCGTTCCAAAAACGACGCAGATCGGATCAAAGGGTTTTTTGTCCCCAATACCCATGCGTTGATCGTAGGCGGAGGTTTGCTCGGTTTAGAACTTGCTGCTGCATTAAGATCTTTGCATGTAAATGTGACTGTTCTTGTGAGAACGGATCGATTGATGTCCAAACAATTGGATGAGATATCAGGAGAAATTTTAAGGAAAGAAGTAGAAGCCAGAGGGATCCAGATCTTATTCGATACCGAAATTTCAAAAGTGTACGGAACTGAAAGACTGGAAAGTATTAAGTTCAGAGACGGCTCTAGCATACGCCCGGATGGGATTGTATTCGCAGTAGGAACGGTCCCGAATTTGGAATTAGCAAAAGAAGCAGGGATCAATTGTAAGTCTGGAATTTTAGTGAATGATTTCTTACAATCCAGCGATCCGGATATTTACGCAATAGGAGAAGTCGCTGAACATTCTACTGGAATGTATGGAACCGTTGCCGCCACGGAAGAGCAGGCTGAGTTCGCAGCTTGGCATATGTACGGATACAAGATTGGTTCTTATTCAGGATCAATGCATTCAAATCTTCTTAAAATCCCCGGCTTAGAATTGGTGTCATTGAGATTGCCTGATGTTCCGATGGACGAGGCAGGTCCAGAATACGAAGAGATCGTATTCTTCGATAAAAGAAAGGGCCGCTATAAAAAATGTATTATCAAAGGAGATCGTTTAGTAGGAGCGATCTTGGTTGGGGACAAGTCGGAGTTTTCAGAATTTAAGGCGATGATCTCTTCCGGTATTGAGCTCGGAGATAAGAGAGATAAACTTTTGACCGGATCTTCTCCGCTTAAACCTCCAATAGGTGCATTGGTCTGTTCTTGTAATGGAGTAGGAAAAGGTAATATAGAAGAAGAGATCCGAAATGGTGTATGTGATCTTAAAACTATATCTGAAAAGACAGGAGCGGGAACTGGTTGTGGAAGTTGTAAACCTGAGATAATGAAAATTTTAAGAGAGTCCGGAGCGGTCGCCCCGGCTTAAAGAACTTTTAAAAGATAGAAGAAGGATTAGGATTACTCTATATCCAGATCTATATCGGGTTTTTCCGCTATAAAATCGTCTTGGGAGTAGATCACTTCCAAAACATCGTCCATCCAATCCGGGGAGCCGTCGAACAAAGTATCCTTTGTTCTGTATTTTTCTATGATACGGCTATGCTTAATGATCTGCTCTTTGGTCACTGCGTTCATATTATTAGCTTCGGTCGAAACGGTGGTTTTATTTCGCCTACGTAGGAAAAATAGAGAAAGATATTTCCAAAAAGTACAAGAAAAATTCGTTATAATCCGGATTTTTTTCTCCGACAAGAACGTCGATCGAGAAGGCTCTTTATATAGAACGAATGTTAGGTTGTTGTATATTAGAAGATAATAATAAAAAACCCGGTGGTCTTTTCAGGGACACCGGGTCTATAAAGGGAAAGATCGGTTCTATTAGAACAGTTCGTTTCCTTTGAAGAAGAAGCTAATCTCTAATGCAGCGTTATCATCAGAATCGGAACCGTGCACTGCGTTTGCTTCTTTGCTTTCCGCAAATAGAGCTCTGATAGTGCCTGCAGCAGCTTCTTTCGGATCGGTAGCTCCGATCACATCTCTCCAATGTTGAACTGCATTGTCTCTTTCTAAAGCAGCTGCAACGATCGGGCCGGAAGACATATAGCTACAAAGGTCATTATAGAAAGGGCGAGCGGAATGCACTTTATAGAATTGTTTTGCATCTTCCAGGGAAAGTTTAAGATATTTAAGTCCTAAAATTTTGAATCCTTCTTTTTCGATTCTTTGTAGGATATCGCCGACATGTTTGTTTTTCACTCCGTCGGGTTTGATCATGATAAATGTTCTAGCCATTTTTATTCCTTAGTTACTTGTGGTATAATTTTTTAAGTAATGCTTTGCTGACGTGATCCGGGACCTGGGCGGATACATCCCTTCCATGTCTTGCCACTTCTTTTACGATTGTAGAAGATACGAAAGAATAGTCGTTTGAGGACATCAGAAAGATTGTCTCCACATCCGGAGCAAGTTTCCTATTCATTAGAGAAATTGCATATTCGTAATCAAAATCAGTGACTGCTCTAAGTCCTCTGATGATACTTTTAGCTCCTCTCTTTTTACAATAGTCCACTGTCAGTCCTTCGAAAGTGTCTATTTCCAGATTTTCCCAACCCTTGGTTGCTTCTCTGATGAATTCTATTCTTTCTTCGATGGAAAAAAGGAGACTTTTATTGGAGTTTACCGCGACACCGATGATCACTTTGTCGAATAGACCTACGGACCTGTGGAGAATGTCCAAATGCCCTCTAGTTAAAGGATCGAAGGAGCCAGGATAAACAGCAATTCTTGTCATTTTTTTCTCAGCCTTGCAGCTTCTTTTGCAGGTAATCCGTAAAGGTTGATAAAACCTTCCGCATCTTTCTGGTTGTATAACTCTTCTTTTTCGAAAGTTGCCATTTCCGGATTGTAAAGTGAAACGGAGGATTTTCTTCCTACGATTATGCAGTTTCCTTTATATAATTTCACTTTTACGGTTCCGGTCACGAATCTTTGAGTTTCAGAAATGAATGCTCTAACTGCAGCCATTCTGGAAGAGAACCAATGTCCATTATAGATTAACTCTGCAAATTCTGCGGATAATTTATCTTTATGATGTTGTGTGTCTCTGTCTATGGTGATGGATTCCAAGTCTCTATGTGCGTGGAACAGAATAGTTCCACCTGGAGTTTCGTATACTCCTCTGGATTTGATTCCTACTAGTCTGTTTTCTACGATGTCCACTCTTCCAATTCCGTGTTTTCCACCGATCGTATTTAGAGTGTCTACTACTTCATAAGGATCCATTTTTTTACCATTCACCGCTACACAATTTCCCTCAACGAAGTCGAGTTCTACGTATTCGGGAGAATCCGGCGCCTTCTCCGGAGAAACGGTAAGAAGGAACATATCCTCATTCGGTTCTCTATAAGGATCTTCTAATATTCCACCTTCGTAAGAAATATGCATCAGGTTCCTGTCCATAGAATATGGTTTGGAAGCGGTTACAGGTACCGGGATACCTTTTGATTTTGCATATTCTATTAGGTCGGCTCTTCCTCCGAAGGACCAGGTCCTCCAAGGAGCTATGATTTCTTTTTCGGGAGCTAATGATTTGAATGCTAATTCGAAACGAACTTGGTCGTTTCCTTTTCCTGTGGCCCCGTGAGCGAATGCATCTGCTCCTTCTTTTTTGCCGACTTCTGCCATTGCTTTTGCGATCAATGGTCTTGCTAAAGAAGTTCCGAGCAAATATCTCATCTCGTAGATCGCGTTTCCTTGGATTGCAGGATAGATAAAGTCCCTTGCGAATTCTAAACGAAGATCTTCTATATAAACTTTGGAGGCTCCGGTCTTAATACCTTTTTCTTCCAGGCCTGTGAGCTCTTCTTTTTGGCCTACGTCAGCGGTAAATGCTACCACTTCACAACCGTAGGTTTCCTTAAGCCAGGTGAGAATTACGGATGTGTCCAATCCGCCTGAATATGCTAATACGATTTTCTTTATGTTCTTTTGAGCCGCCATTCTAAGGATAGGGAAATCGCTGGACCCCTCCCGACAAGTCCGATTTTGGTTGGAATTCCTACGGAAGAATCGATCCGGAAGGATTTATTATAATTTTCCGGACCAGTTTAACTTCTCCGCTAAAGCCCTAAGGATTAGGATTAAAGCGTAGGTGTCCATCTTGCAATAAGCAATCAGGTCGGACTCTACTCTCACTCTTTCTTGGTCCGAGACATTCTCAGTTTTAATCCTTAAAAATTCGGAGTTAGCGATATGCCCCGCGTTGATCGTAAGTTCTTTGTAATTTGCGCCGGTAAGGACAGGAAGAACAACCTTTAAAGAAGTGGTTCCTTCTTGGGCGGGATGATAATAATCGTAATCCCAAAACGGTTTTGCTAGATCCGAAAAATCAGGTTCTATGGATTGGAACCATTCCTTATATTTTGGATAAGCTTGGACCGATTCTTTTAAACAACGTTTTTCGAAACTATCATTGAATGCGAGAATGGTCCCTCCCGGTTTGATCTGGGAAGAAAGTGATTCTAAGATACCAAGTCTCGGGTCCTTATCGTGATCGTCTATATAGGTATATTCTTCCGGTTTTTCTGTCAGATCTTTTCGGATCACATGCAAAGAATATAGAAAAGGGACATGTTGGAAAGGATGAGTATCTTTATATACAGGAACAGGCGGATTGATCGTTTCAAAATCCAAACAATATAAAGGAAACTTTAACTGATTTAGATAAGCTAAAAGTGAATCTTTATCTAAATGTTCTTTTCCAGTTTTTACGGCTTCTACTTGTATTTTTTGGCGATGAGTGAATTCAGAATCCGGTTCTACTTCGGATAAATTTCGGATTCCTTGGTTCCAAAGAGTTAGAGTGAGGTCTTTTCCTTCTCTCAGAGTAAATAGATCTCCTGGAGGCGAATCTGAATAACAGGATTCCGGATGGATACAATTTCTGGGATGATCGCAATGTTTGGAAAAGGTGATAGAAGGAATTTTATCTTTTTCTAATACTTCTAATAGATTGTATGCTTTTTCTTTGGTGGCTTCCAGGTTTGCCAAAGTTTCTTTGCTGCAATCCTTTTTGTGAAATAGTCGATTCGGATCTATTTCGGTTCCTGTATAAGAATATTCGGAACTTACAGTCCATACTTGGGTAGAACTTACCTTATATCCTGCTTCTTCCAAAACCATTCTTATAAAAGAAAGTTCGGAAATATGAGTTCTTTTAGCAGAGGAAGATGCCTTGATGATAATTGCCTGCCAACCTTCTTCATTAGGAATTAGAAAGTCCGCTCTTGTGTCGAAAAATTTTGTTCTAACACAAGCACCTTTGACTGATTGTTTTGAATCTAGATAAGATCTGGTTTTGGAATCTTTATATCCTGCATGTTTTGCATCCGGGAAAAGATTACCTGCGATATCTTTGAGTAAGGATTTTTGTTTGGGAGAAATGAACTGATTGGAAATGTCGAATTCATGATTCGGCTCTTTTAGAAATTTCCAAAATTGTAATTCACAATACTGGCCCGTTTGGAAAGCGGATCTTCCTAAAAGAGGAAGTTCTTTTTCTCTATAAGGAGCAAGAACATCGAATAAAAGTTTTCGTCTGAATGTTTCCGGAAAGAGAAAAGACAACCGCCGAATCGAGGTTCTTAGTAATTTAGGAACCGAATCCATGGCGGAGTCTTTTCTTGTCCGAAGGGAGAATTTCCTAGATCGGAAAGTTTAAGCCAAAAGTACCTTGATGTCTTTCGGGCTGGATGCGCTGTAAATTTTGTTCTCGGAAGTTCCCAAGTTTGCTTGGGTTAATTTTTGAGAAACAACGCTCGGTCCAAAATCGATACCGACTAACTTAGGAGTTTTCACAAAAGTAGTGGTCGCTTTGTCCCAGTAAAGAGCTTTGATCAAAACTTCTCTGAATAAAGGTAAGCTGATGTCTGCTTCGTTTTGGTAGTTTCTTCCATCAAAGATAGAATAGACCGGGATCTTTAGATCGGAACCTTTATAGCTGAATCCGATTCTTTCCATATCTTTTGGAACAGTCTTTTCAGACTCGTCCATAATAGGGCAATGGAAAGGTGCAGTAGTTCTTAAGTAGACGAATTTTACTTTTTTCTCATCCATCTCTGCTTTGAACTTTTTGCGGAAAGCAAGAAGAGCTTCCGGATTTCCGGAAACGATATTTGAATCAGGAGTATTGAATAAAGAAACATAAATTGCTTTAGTTCCGCTGAGTCCGAGTTCTGCATTTGTCTTCTGAACTCTTTCGGAAAGTTCAGCAGCACTGTAACCGATGACTGCAACCATTGGAGCAGGTTGTTTATCTCCGATCTCTTCGTTACCTTTTAGAACTTCTTCAGAAGGATTAAAAATTCCGTAAAGTTCCTGAGCTCTATATCCAAGATATAGAACGAATTTCAAAAATTTAACGTATTCTTTGTAGAAGTCAGCGCCTTCTTTTCCTAATGCGATTAATACCGCAGGAATGATCCCTTGGCTATGACCGGTTGCTCCAGAAGCGTTTGCGATCAGCTCGGAAGTGGTGAAACCTTTATTAACTAAAGAGACGTAATTTGCTGTTTGAGTGAGGAAGATACCTACAATAGAAACTGTAGCGCTGCAGAGATAGTTTTCGTCCGGAGCGGATTCTGGATTTTTGATCCAGGATTCGAAATCATATCCTTGAGAGATGATATCTTTTCTTAAGCTAGGAACTTCTTCCGCTAGAGCTTTGAAAGCCGTATCAAACAATTCTTTTAAAGAAGGATCTGTTTCGTAAAGTTTAGAAAGTTCCTTCAACCAAGGAGAACCCTGGCCCCCAAATTGCAAAAATAGTTTATTGCCTTGAGCTTTTGCTTCGTTCAAAAAGTTTGCTACTGCCATACAATGCCTTGTTATAAGTCGTTAGAAGATGCTTTTCTTTCCAGCCTTGGGTTCGCAATTCTTTTTTAAAGAGCTTTTTCGTCCTAAATAGCGTTCGTAAAGAACGACCGTTCCATTAAACATCCGTTTATTCCTTTGAAATCTCTCAAAACCTTGTGGTTAGGTCTTTCTCCGGGAAAATGATTGACCTAGCCAGGTCCACATGAGGTTATTCTTTCCAAAACCCTTCTAATTAGAAATATCTTCTAATCTCCGGTAGGACCGGACAGAAAACAATATGATAAAAGTAAGGAACCTTTCCAAATTTTACGGAGAGAAATTAGCCATTGATCGTCTGAATTTCGAACTCAAAGAGGGAGAAATTGTAGGCTTACTTGGCCTTAATGGTGCAGGAAAAACAACCACGATCCGGATACTCACCGGTTACCTAATGGCAACCGATGGATTATGCGAGTTCAACGGACTTAACACATTCGAACATCCTATTGATGTAAAGAAGAAGATCGGTTATCTTCCGGAAACTCCACCTCTTTATCCTGAATTGACTGTGAGTGAGTATCTCACTTTCGCCGCTAGGATCAAACAGATCTCTGAAGAAGATATTTCTTCCGAATTGAATCGTGTTTTAGGTCTTACGGATCTTACCCAGGTTAAGGATAAGGTGATCGAAACTCTTTCCCTAGGATTCAGAAAAAGAGTGGGGATCGCTCAGGCTATTTTAGGAAATCCTGAAATTATCATTATGGACGAACCTATCTCGGGCTTGGACCCGAAACAAATAGTAGAAATTCGTAATCTAATTCATGGCCTGAAAGAGAATCATACCATTCTTCTTTCCAGTCATATCCTTCCTGAAGTTTACAAAACATGTAATCGATTCCTTTTCTTACATAAGGGAAGATTGGTATACCAATGTGATCGTCAGGAATTAGAAAGAGAGATGGAAAACCTTTCCGGTCTTGAAGTGACCTTATCAGGAAAATCTAGATCGGAAACTGAAGCCTACCTGAATGGGGTCGCGAGCAGGTCTGGCGCAACATTCAAATTCGTGGGAGAAGATTCAGTAGGTTCTACTTTTCTGATCAATACGGCCTCCGAAAGGAAGTTTAAAGAAGAATTATATTCTGGAATTTCTTCTTCCGGTATCCTGCCTGAATTTATTCGCAAGCAGGATGTGACCTTAGAACAAATCTTTATGAACAAGGTTTAATTCATGTTTCGAAATATTAAATGGATCTTCTGGAAAGAAGTCAGGGTATTTTTTGGTACCTATTTGGCTCCTTTGGTTTTAGGCGGAACTGCGTTCTTAAATTCATTATTCGTATTGATCCTGAATTTTAACTCAGGAACAAATTACACCGAAACCACAATCATTACTTTTATCTCCTTCATGAGTACAATGCTGATCGCTATGTTGATCGTTGCAATGGGCTCTATCACGGAAGAAAAAAACAGAGGAACGTTGGAGTTCCTATTTACCGCTCCTATTTCAGATATGGAAATCGTAGTAGGTAAGTTTTTATTCGGAACATTCGTATGTGCGATTATCTCTGTCGCGGTTGACGGACTTTTTCCTTTGTTCCTTTATTTCTTCTGGAAGGCTCCTTTATACATAGTTGCTTCCGGAACTATCGGAGTGTTCTTACTCGGTTTATTCACTTTTGCAGTAGGATTATTCGGATCCAGTTTGGGAAAAAATCAGATGATCTCTCTTTTGATCTCGATCGCGATCCTGTTAACTCTTTGGGTGATCGGATACTTCTCCCATTTATTCGATGCTGCAACAAGAAGTGTCTTGTTCCACTTGCATATATTCACTCACTTTATCAGTTTTTCGAAAGGAGTGCTCCCGTTGAGCAGTACCGTTTTCTTTATCAGCGGAACGATCTTCTTTTTGTATCTGACCGTAAAAGTTTTGGAATCTAGGAGATGGAGAGGATGAAATCAAATCTAATTTCCAGAATTCTTTCCTGGGCATCGATCGTATTATTATTACTCTTCTTCCCGATCTATGAATCTTTTTCAAGCGCGGGACTAAGATGGGCGGCTTCAATCATCGTATTATCAGTCATCGCTGGGTCAGGATTTTTATCTTATATAGGTTCTAAAAAAGAAGATAAAGAGATCAATTTACTCATTTCTTCCGGACTTGGGATTATTTCTTTAGGGATTTATTTCCTGAGAGTTTATTTAGAAGATCTTTCTTTGCAAAAAGGAGGAACCGCTCCTTTTTGGATCACAAACTTAAGAGAATTCCTTTTGGTCTTCTTGGTACTATTCGTATTAGGAAGTGTATTCTTAGGAATATTGAGAGAATGGGAAAGAAGTTCTTTTGAGAACCAATCCAGCCTCAAAGGAAGAAAACAAAGCCTTGTTAGGGACTTTTTCCTCGGGACAGGGATACTTCTTCTTATCTTAATATTAGCGAATTATATTTCCGTAATGAGAAATCATAATTTCGATCTAAGCTCCAAGGGAGTTCATTCCTTCTCTATTGAAGCTAAAAAGATCTTAAAAGAAATTCCGGATGGGGCAGAAGTAGACGTGATCGCTTTTTATCCTCGCCCGCTAGATAGTACAGCCAGAAATGCGGATGGAAGTTCCTCTCTCGCATTAAAAAGAATTCGCCCAGATCTGGAAATTTTACTTAGCCAATTGGTTTCCGTTCATCCCGGATTTAAAGTAAAGTTCATCAATGCAGATGTGGAGTTGGATGAGATCGCCGAATTCGGACAAGTTTCGAATGGGAACGTTTTGATACGCTATCGTAAAGCTGGCGCAACATCAGGGCCGTATCCTGAACAAAAGGTCGGAGTTAAAGATAAGTCCGAGCTAGAGGATTTGGAAAGAAGATTGGTCCAAGCATTCATGAATGTTACCACTAAAGAAAGAAAGGTATACTTCACGGAAGCAAATGGAGAAAGATATTCTCAAACTTTCCAAAATCTTCCAAACGAAAAGTTAGTTCGTTTCACGGATGCATTATCCTTTTTGAATTTCAAATCCACAGGGATCGGTTTCCAAAATAATTGGCCTCCTAAGATCCCGGATGACGCTGAGTTTCTTGTTATTGCAGGACCTACTGTTCCATTCTCTCCAGAAGCAAGGGCTTCTATTTTGGATTTTGTTTTTAAGAAGAAAGGAAAACTTTTCATTACGATCGAACAAAGAGGTGGTGAAGGTTTCGATTGGCTTTTAGAAGCAGCTGGATATTCTTATACGAAAGGAAATCTTTCTCAGAGTCCAAGTAGGGCTCCCGGTTTGATCTTAACTAAATCATTCAGAGATCATGCGATCGAAGAGTCTCTTTCCAAAAAGGATACTGGGATTGTTTTCCCTTACGGAGGGTATTTTGAACAAAAACCTCCTAAAGATCCAACAGACATAAAGTTAGATGCTTCTATCCTTTTGGAGACCGGCGGAGATGTTTATTTAGATAAGAACGGAAACGGAAAACAAGAGAAGGAAGAAGAGAAAAAAAATCTTCCGATCGCTTTAGTTTTAAAAACTAAATCTGCGGTTCCGGTAATTCCGCCTACAGATCCGAATGTACCTCCGACAACATTGCCTGAAACAAAATCGGAAAACGAAGGAAGGATCGTGATCTATTCCGGAACTTCTTGGATCACTAACCAATATATTCCTTACGAAGCAAACTATGAACTTGCTGGAGCTTCAGTAACCTGGATGTACCAAGACGTTAGTCTTCCTGCGATCGCTCCTAAAAAGGAAGAGATTGAAACTGTTTCCTTAACAGACGGACAGAAAAGAGCAGTTTGGATTTTGGGAATGTTCTTATTCCCCGGACTCATTGCAGGTCTTGGTTCCATCTATGTGATTAAACGTAAAAAGGCCGGACAGAAAGATGCGAAATAAACTCTATCTACTCGGCTTAGTCGTAGTTTTATTATTTCTGGCCTTCTTCCTTTTGGAAAAAACTAAAGAAGATGCTAGCGAGATAGAATATTGGAAACTTTCTTTAGATCGGATAGAATACTATCCACCTAGCGAACAATGGGTAGAAAGAACCGGAGATAAATTTTATTCTAAACCTTTTACTATTTCAGTGAAAGAAGGGATCAAAAAGGGAGAAAAATTTTTCACAGTATCGAACAAAGATGCTGAAACCGGAAAAGATATTGAATACGAAGGCGGTTATAATTCTGAAAATACCGCCAGAGATTTCGGAACTTATAGAGTTAAAGGAACGGAAGAGATCTTAGAAGGGATACAGATCAAGGAATCTTTACAACTTGGAGAAGATTCACCTAAATTAGTTTTCTATTCCGGAAATATTTCTAAAACTTTAAGAATAGGAAAAAAACATTCTTTAGGTTCAACTAGAGTGATCCTGCATGAAGGACCGATCCGTAATATTCTAACTTCTTCTTCATACCTATTCGATAAATTCCAAAAAGGTCCTCAGGATTTCCGTCAAAAAAGTATTCTGACATTGAATAAGGAATATGTAAAAGAAATTTCTTATATAGATGAGAATGGGACTTCTATCCGTATCGATAATACTCCATACGAATCCAATAGTGTTAAAAAGAATTTTTGGCGCAGGCTTTCCGGAGAGATTATATTACTCGAACCGAAGCTGGGAGAAGATCTGTATAGATTTATGACCGGCCTAAAGGTAGAAACTTTTCCGGATGATGAGAATGGCGCGGGCTTTGGTATAGGAAATATTCTGGCTCCTAACTCGGAGAAGTCCGAATTTTCTTTAGCGAGTGTGAAGGTTTCGATTTCCGACGGAAATGAGATCGTATATCGCTTTCATAAGGAAACTACCATAGGAGATAAAAAATTAACTCCTGTGATCCGAATTATAAATTCTAATTTTAAAGAACCTCCTGTTTATGTGGTCGCAAACGCGTTTGCTCAGATCCAAACTGCTGCTAAGGCAATCAAGGAAGCAAAAGCGATTGTAAAACCTGATAAATCTAAATCTGGAAATACTTCTCGGAAAAAATAATGTTTTTAATCACACCGAACTCGGAACTTACAGAAGTAGAAAAATCCAAACTTTCACTCTTAGAGAAAATTTTTAGGGCACCTACGGAAGCTTTTGATCTGTATCTTAGAAATGTTTCTCTAGGCAGAAAAGAACTATTAAGATTACATTATGCACTTTGGGTTCTTGCTCCTATTTCCAAGATCGCAGGCAATCTGATCAAAATTATTTTGGATCTTGTTTTCGGAAATGAGGTGGATTTTAATCCATTCTCCGGAGTGATTACTTCTCTCATCATCTATCCTGTTTTACTATTGGTAGTTTCTCAGTATGATGTTGTTAGAGTGTTTTATAGAAAAGTAGATCGTACAAAAGGGGAGAATTATCCTGCTGCGGATGTTTTGACTCTTGCATTTTTGGCATTCTCTTCTTCTTCGGTGTTTTGGATCTTACCGAGTCCGATCAACTTAGGACTGATTGGGATTTCTTTTTTGTATTCGATTTATCTTTCCTATATCGGAATGAAACGAGTTAGCGGCCTAGACTCTAAAGAAATTCTAATATTCTTTCTTTTTGGAACTGCTTATCTTTTAAGTATTTCTTTAGTCTTTGTATTCATCTATAATATCATTAGGACATTATTAAATTGAAAATCCATCTGATAGGGATAGGCGGGATCGCAATGGGAAACCTGGCTTCTATGTTAAGAAGTCTAGGTCATGAAGTTTCCGGTTCTGATGCTGGAGTATATCCTCCGATGTCTGATAAATTAAAAGAGTGGGGAATCCCTTACTCCGAAGGTTTTGATGCGGAGAGAGTCAAAGGTAAAGATCTAATCGTAGTCGGAAATGCAATCTCCAGAGGAAACCCGGAAGTAGAAGAAGTCCTAAATTCAGGATTGGAATATGTTTCCATGTCCGCCGCTTTAGAAAGATATATTCTTGCAGGAAAAAAAGTAGTCGTGGTCGCAGGAACCCACGGTAAAACCACAACCACATTTTTAATCCATCATTTACTGAAAGAAACAGGATTGAACCCGGGATTATTCGTGGGTGGAATTCGTAAGGATGGATTTCCAGGTTTTGAATTCTCAAACGGAAATTATTTCGTAATCGAAGGTGACGAGTATGATACCGCATTCTTCGATAAGGCATCCAAATTTCTACATTATAGACCGACCTATGCAGTGCTAAATGCATTAGATTTTGATCATGCGGATATCTTCAAAGATATCGGAGAGATCGAAACGATGTTTTCCAGATTACTTAGGCTTGTTCCAGGAAACGGAAAAGTATATTATTGGGCCGGAGCTCCGAATCTAAAAAGGATTTGTGGAGAAGCTTCCAAATTTGTGAATTCGGAAGCATTTGAATTTAATAAAAAGGATTCGATTCTCACTTGGAAGAAGGGCGAATTATATTCCGGGCACAGACTTCTTCGTCCGGGATTTTTCGGAAATCATAATTATAGAAACGCAGAAGTTGCTCTCAGGGTCTGCGAAGAAATATTAAAAAAAGAAAATATTCCTAACGCAAAAGAGAAATTATTGGATGCTTTGGAATCTTTCCCCGGCGTAAAACGTAGACAAGAGATCTTATTCGATTCTGCCAGAAGTATCCTGATCGAGGATTTTGCCCATCACCCTGTGGCGGTGGAAGAAACAATTCGTTCCGTTAAGCAGAGATTTCCCGGTTTTAAAATTATCAGTCTATTCGAGCCAAGAAGTGCTACTTCCCATCGAAACGTTTTCCAAAAAGAATATTCTTTTGCGTTTAAGGGTTCTGCTGTGACCATGATTACCGAAATTTATAATCTTAAAAAGGTCTCCAAGGATAGCCGTTTGGACGTTAAAAAGCTGATCTTGAAACTTCCAAAACATTCAGGCACCCTTCCGTTTTACTGCAAGGACCCCAAGGATCTGGTCCAGAAAGTTCGGAAAATCCTTCCCCAATTTGAGAAGGATAAAATCCTGATCCTAGCCATGTCCAATGGGGCTTTCGGCGGAATTTATCCTTCTTTGAAGGAATTGGTCGGATCTAGAAAATGAATCTATCGGAAGAATTAGACAAAATTTTTGAAGAAGCAAATCGTTTGATCGGATCTTCCGTCGACGAAGCGGATCTGGACAAAAATAAGAACGAGTATCTTGGTAAAAAAGGAAAACTTACCTCAGTACTCAAAAACCTGGCTTCTTTATCTATCGAAGAAAAGAAAACCGTAGGCCAAAAGGCAAACGACTTATCTAAAAGTTTAGAAGAGATCGTTTCCAAAACCAGGGAAAATTTAAAGACCAAAGGTTTTAGAGAACAATCCGAAAAAGAATGGTTCGATGTTCTTCGTCCTTTAGGTGAGGCTGAACCAGGTACATTACATCCTATTACGAAAATTCAATATGAGATCGAGGACATTTTCACTTCGATGGGTTTCGAGATCTGGGATGGACCGGAAGTAGAAACGGATTTTAATAATTTCGGAGCTCTGAATTTTACTGACGATCACCCTGCAAGAGATATGCAGGATACTTTCTATCTAGAAAATGGAAATCTTCTCCGCACGCATACTTCTGCGATCCAAGTACGTGCATTAAGAAAATTGAAACCTCCTTTTAAAATCATAGGACCTGGACGCGTATTCCGTTATGAAGAAGTGGACGCTTCCCACGAAACGTCCTTCTATCAGATAGAAGGAATGGTAGTAGGAAAGGATATCTCTGCGGGCAATATGCTCTACACGATGGAAGTCCTACTTTCCAAAGTTTTCGAAAAAGAAGTAAAGACCAGACTAAGACCTGGATTTTTCCCTTTCGTAGAACCTGCTTTCGAGTTGGATATCAACTGTCAAGTTTGCGGAGGAAGCGGTTGTTCCGTATGTAAACAATCAGGTTGGTTGGAGTTGATGCCTTGTGGTTTGGTTCACCCGAATGTTTTCAAATTGAACGGTTTAGATCCTAAAGAATGGACAGGATTTGCATTCGGGTTAGGGCTTGATCGATTGGTGATGATGAAATACGGGATCCATGATATCCGTTATCTGCATTCAGGCAATCTAAGATTCTTAAAACAATTCTAATATGATTATCACTCCGATCCAAACCAGATGGAACGATTTGGATCCTTTCGCTCATGTTAACAACGCAAGATACATGTCCTATTTTGAAATAGGAAGAGTGGATTATTGTTCTAAGAAGTTCAATACGAAAGATATCTATGATGTTCCGTTCTTACTTGCAAGAATGGAAGTGGATATGCTTAAGGCTGTTGAACTATTTCATCCGATAGAAGTTTGGACCTGTGTTTCTAAAATAGGGAATAAATCTTGGGATTTTACTTCCTTGATACGACATACCGAAACTAAAGAAATTTTTACTAAGGCAAAAACAGTCCAAGTATCTTACGATCATAGAAACAAAACTTCGATCCCGATCCCTGATTGGATCCGCAAAATTTTGGAAGAAGATTTGGAGAAATTCAAAACCATATTTGAAAAAGCGGATTGAATTCTCCATTCTGATAATACTTTCTAAACTTAGTTTATCAATCTTCTCCCATTGGAAGTTCCAAAGGTTTTCCCGTTTCTGCCAAACTTTTGATAGAAGATAAAACTCTCGCCCATCCTCCATCTGCAGAACGTTCATAAGAAGGATCACCTTCTTTAATTTGATCATTCACTAGTTTCAATCTGGTCAATTTACCGTACGGTTCCAACGTATAAACTGTTCTGGATTCAAAGTTTTTGTAATGTTCTCCATATACCGAGCCTACCAAAAGAATCATAGATAAAATTTTATTCGGAACAATTTCCAAAATTTTTCCTTCTACATGGACTGTTTTTTCCCCTGAGAGTCCCGGGCCTACGTATGCGTAATTACTTCCTATTTTGAAATCGGATTCGATCCCACATCCGTGAAAAATTTTGCTACTTTCTTCTTTAGAAACTAAAATGTTCCAAACAAGTTCCGGTTTAGCTGCTATATAAATTTCATATTTAATTTCCATATTGTCTCCTTTAGTTCGATCCGATCGATCTCCTTCTCATTTTTGTAAGAAGAAGAATAGCAGAGCACTAAACAAAAAGATTGTAAAAACGCGACAAATGCGGAGAATTTGGAAGAAATAAATCCAGAGTTCGATCTTGAAAACAGACTTAAACAAACCCAGGGGTATCATCAAATCCATTACAGGGGAGAATTGGAGTTTAACTAGAAGTGCTCCTTCTCCGGGCTTAAGTTTTTTCGTAGAACATTATTGGTCTGTCCGATGGGACATGAGAGAAGCAGGACCTATGGTCCAAGAAAATCTTCCTCACCCTTCCGTTCATTTGGTCTTTGAAAAAGAGAACACAAAAATTTTCGGAGTGGTTAGCGGTAGATTCGCGCAAAGGTTAGAAGGAGAAGGCAGAGTATTCGCGATCAAGTTTAGGCCCGGTGCATTCTACCCATTTTATAAAAGATCAGTATCAGAAATCACTGATAAGACAATTCGAATTGAAGAAGTGTTTGGAACTCCGACAGAGCCCTTAGAAAGAGAAGTATTTGAATTGGATTCAGAATCCGATCTTGTACAATTTGCGGAAAATTTTTTATACGAAAGGCTTCCTGAAGAAGATGAAACAATCACTTGGATCAATGAGCTGGTTGAAAAAGTTTCTAATGATAGATCTATCTTGAAAGTGGAAGATATGGTCCGACTTTCCGGAATGAATAAACGATCTCTACAAAGGATATTCAATCAATATGTGGGAGTTAGTCCTAAATGGATAATCAATCGTTATAGAATGTTCGAGATCTTAGATCGAATTACCAAAGACACTGATTGGGTTGAGTTAGCATTAGAATTGGGATATTTCGACCAGGCGCATTTTATAAAAGATTTCAAAAGAATGGTGGGCAAAAGTCCGGAAGAGTATTCCAAAAGTATTCCGGAATCTTAAATTGATCTATAACCTGGGGGATAAATAGGAGTTTCTATATAGGAAATAAATTCTTTACAAATTCTGAAAAATCCCCATCTTTTGCCTCCTTTGGATGGCCCGATGAAACGACACTTCTTCTCAACGATTTTATTATTCCTCTTCACTTTTCCTATCTGGTCTCAAGCCGCAAACCTTTGGCAGACGATTGTAGGGGGAGAACAATTCAGCGGCATGGTTGCTAAAGATTGTCCTGAAGATCTGCCTGGATATTTTGTTCCATTGAAAGATGGAAGTTCAGTCTTGGTCGGCTCTGCAAATGATTGTGGCCGTGTTGATACAAACGCGCTCGCGGCTCAGAAAAAATATTCAAATGCTTGGGCCGCTAAGATAGACGGAAACGGAAGTCCGGTTTGGTGGAGATATCTTTTTACATCTAAACCTGTAGAACTTGGCGGATATACTCAGAGTGTCTTAACATACGAAAGTGTATTTGCAAAACTCTCAAGTGAAACTTCTGACGGTGGTTTTGTTACGATCGGCACCATAGGTTCGGTAGAGAAAAAACAATTGATCTTCATGAAGTACGACTCCGACGGAAAACTCGTTTGGGAAAGATTCATACTTCCGAAAGAATTCTGCGATTCTTTCTGTGGGGAAACGGATGTGGGAGTATATCATCTACACGAATTATCCAATGGAAAATGGACAGCAATTGTTTCCGTTCAATCTCGTGTCGAAAAAGAAACAAAAGAAGGAAATAAAACAACTGTCACTAGTACCATAGAAACCGCTTATTTATTTGTTCGGTTTTCTAAAGACGGAGATCTTAAGTCTGTAAAACATCTGAAGGATATCAAAAACTTCCCTCAAGCTAGTTTAGGATTTTCTGATGGAGGAGTTCTACTTGCAGAGAATACCAATGTCCAGTCCGGAAAAGAGTCTCAAAAGGATGTAATCTTACATAGGATCGACGAGGATGGAAAGCCGGTTTGGAAAAAACAATTTGGGAAACCAGGGATAGAAGAATGGGCTTCTAGGATCATTCCGCTTTCCGACGGAAATTTACTTTTTGCAGGAGCCGTTGCTTCTAGTCCGAGGAACAATCAAGCTTGGTTAATGAAATTAAGCCAAAGTGGAGATTTGCTTTGGGAAACCGTTCACAAAACGGAAGGGCTAGGTTTTTTAACGGATATAATCGAAACTCCTGAAAAAGAATTCATGAGCATTTCTGCAGATGGAGAAGGGCCCTTACGTTTGGTTAAATTTTCCGCAGACGGTAAAAAACTATGGGAGAAAAAGAATACGAAACGATTGTATTTGGCATATCGTATCATAAATGCCCCAGACGGATTCATAATTGCGGCTTATACCAAAGGAAAGCCTGCGATTTATACTGATGCAATCCTGATCAGAACGGATAAGGAAGGAAATCTTTCAAAGGATGCGGTTCGGAAAAATTTTCCGAATTAAAAGATACGAACAGAGAAGTGTAAAATTATTTTTCTTCTCTGATCTTTAATATCATCTTTCCTAAATCCAAACTTCCATCTTCCGTTTTAAGTTCTGCTTCGATCGTATCTCCGATCTTGAGGTATTTAGGACTTGAGAGTTGTTTTTTAACAAAAATTTTCATAAGCTTCTTTTCAGAAAAAAGAAAGGAGGCGATTCTTTTTACGAATCCACCCGGTGCATTCAATGCGACTCCGGAAGGGGTCCCGGTGAGAACGATATCTCCCGGATGAAGATCCATAATTTCCGAAAGTTCCGTTAAAGTTTCGTCCGGAGGAAAGATCATTTTTTCTAAGGTGGAATTTTGCCTTAATTCCCCGTTTACCTTTAGAGAAATCCTTAATTTCGGGATTTTACTAATATCTTCTTTTTCCACAAGTTGAACGAAAGGCCCTATAGGGCAGAAGGTTCTATAACTTTTTCCTTTGAACCATTGTCCTTGAGGAATTTGTATATCTCTTGCAGATACATCGTTTGCTAGAGAGATTGCCCCCACATATTCGTGAAGATTCTCTTTTGTGATTATCGTTTTTTTGAGGATTTCTTTCTTTAATATCAGTACCATCTCAGCTTCGTAATCCAGAAGTTTAACGAAAGAAGGTTTGATAATATCTCCTATTGCGCTGGTCAAACTGGAAGAAGCCTTAGTGAAAAAAAGATTATAATCCTTATCCTTAGGATTCATTCCGGTTTCTATGATATGTTGTGCGTAATTTTTTCCTTGGCAGACAATATTACAAGGAGAAGTGATCGGCGAAAGAATTTCAACTTTCGAGATTTCGATCGGGTTTCCGTTAGTTTCGGGAGACTTTCCTTTTAAATTTAAGAAATCTATAATATGATTTCCCTGTACTGGAATAAGATGATTGTCTTGAACGATTCCCCAAAGGGTTTTATTTTCGAAATGAAATCTACAAATACGCATATTCTACTCCACGCAATTAACCTGGCATTCGGCCCCTGCTTTTTTCAGGATCTTCACTATATTCGGGTTTTCATATCGATTTTTTTGGACCGCCCAATCCATTGGGGTCCAGCCAATATTATCCTTTTCATTTACTCTTGCGCCTGCCTGGATCAAAAGTTTTAAGGATTCAGGATCTCCACTTTCTGCGGCCTTATGAACAGGAGTCCATCCCTCGTCATTCTTTAGGTTCAGATCGGATCCTCTTTGCAAAAGTAATCTTGTGATATCAGGAAATTGAACGGCTAAATGTAAAGGAGTCATCCCATCATTTCGAGTTACATTTGGGTCAGCGCCGGATCTTAAAAACAAAGCACTTAGTTCGTAAAATCCATGGAGAACCGCTCTATGTAGAGGTGTTTCTCCTTCTCCGTTTTTGGAATTTAATTCTGCTCCGATCTGTAAAAGAAAGGAAGATACTTCATAATATCCAAAACCTGCGGACTTATGCAAAGGGGTATTGTCTAAATAATCTTTTGTATTTGGGTCCGAGCCTCTTAATACAAATCGATTGATATCATCTATTTTTCTTTGGCGAACCGATTCGAAAAAATCCGAATCTAAACTTGAATTGGTTTTAATGGAATTTCTTAAAATTTTCAGGGAGTCAGGGCTGATTAAGATCGTATCACTTTCCGCTAATCTTTGTGCCGCGTTTTTACCCGAGTCGGAATTTATAGAATTCGGATTTGCTCCTAATTTAATACAGGTATCCACCTGTGTTCTGGATTTTTTATCAATCCCTTCATGAAGAAGAAGGTTCGCAGTTTCTTGGTCGAATAAGTTTTTACCGACCTGGGGAGCTGCCTTGGTCCGGAAATGATTGAAATACTTGATCTGATCTTCCGAGACAAATTCGGATCTCGCTAAAATTTCAAGGATCTGTTTGAAACCTTCTCCTATCTTCTCAATATAATTTTTTTGACGATCCGGATCCGATTCTAATGCTTCTGCAAGGAATGATTTCTCCAAATTTTGATATAACCCGGAAAGTTTACTTTGTAGATAAGATCTTCCTGTAGTTTCGGAAGTTAAGATCTTTCTTTCTACTCTTGATTTTAATGCGGAAGATTCCGGTCCGGATCTTAATTTGATAAGTTCACTTCGAACGGATCTATAATTCAAGATGGCTCCGGTAAAATCGAAATCGGCATAAAGTCTATCTCCTTCTTTCTCTTGGAGTCCGAAGATCAGAAAATTCAGTTTTTCGATTCGATCATCTAATGCTTTTTCAAATTCAGATAATCTAAAGGAAGAAGGTGTTTTGGTGGTATATTCTTTCTTTAGATCCCTATATTGTTCGTTTAATTTTTTCAAAGAGGAAATTTCTCCCCCTTTCTGAGCGGATAAGTCCATTTCGGAAAACTTATCCTTATATATTAGAAAATAAGAATTAGATATTTTGCCTCGGATATTTTTTAGATAGTCCGACATTTCCGTTTTGGATCTGTCCGAAAGTCTTTGTTCTAGAGCGTTTAAAGTATCCACATATTCCGGGATGGATTTTTCATAGAGTTTTTCTTTTACTAGATCATCCGCTTTGGAAAGTTTCGGCCGGATAGTTTCAATAAAACTTTTAGCACCTTGGTCTTCTATTTTGAAATTTAGAACATTGATCTCTCCGGTTTTATCGTCTTGGACCTTAAAACTGGGAAATTCCACCTTCTCCACTGCTCCCGGAAACGCGGCTGCAAAATTGATCGCATATCTTGGATCGATTAATTTACGCCCCGCTTCCGAAGAATAATAATCGATTTGATATTCCGGAAATTCCAGATCGAAGGAAGTTTTGATCGTATAAGTTAATGCAACCGAATCTCTTTTTTGAGATCTCAAATTGATCTTATAACCTTTGTTCGAAGGAAAGATAGTGCCGGAAATCAACTCATCAGCGTCGATTGCATCTGCGATCTGTTTCATACAGATCTCATCGCTACAATTCAACTTTTGATTTAACTCTACTTGTTTTAAAAGTGCAGCCAATGAATCATCATCGGCGATATTGAATTTTCCTTCAAAGTTTTTTAATATAGAATTGATGATCCCGTTCCTGAATCTGCTTTCTAAATATTTTGGGACTCCATTCTCTAATTTGATTTTATGAATATAGATTTTCTGGACTGAGTTTTCTTTGGAGAAAAGTTCAGGGCCGGAGAGAAGGAAAATTAAAAAGATACAAGCAATTTTTAAAAAAGCGCCTCTTGTTGGAATTCCAACATTGCGAGTCCAAGGCTTTGCAGAAAAATTTTTCAAAGGATTATCTCCTATTTTCCAGAACGGAAATCATTTTGGACCAGTTTTCTTTGGTATATCCGTATTCTTTGAATAGGACATTTTTCTTTTGGATCACCATGGTTGTGGGAGTTCCTGGGAATTCTAAAATTCTCATGCTTGTTTGTAGGCTATCGAAGTATAAAGAAGTTTGTTTTTTGATACCTAATTCGTTCGCTAATTTTGAAACGGAATTTGGATCATCTCCCACAAAAACGATCCAAAGATGTAGTTTCATTTTTGGATGAGAAACATTCCATTTTTTAGAATACTCTATTAGATTCGGGACTTCTTCTTTGCAAGGAGGGCAGTCTGAACTTGTGAAATTTAGAATGACCAGATCTTCGTTCGGGACTTGGCTAAGTTCTTGGTATAATGTTTTTCTTTCTAGATCCAATGAATATAACGGAATGTTTTGGATCTCGTTTTGGTCTTTTGGGCCTGCGGAAAGACCTACAAAAGTAAATAATGAGATTAGAGCCCAAAGGATCGTTTTCATACAAAAACCGAAAAGGTTTCCCTTTTGGAAATTGGACCCGGGTTGGATTCAATTTACTCCCAGAGTTTTTGGATTTGGGCGAAGTTCCGGAAATTCAGAACGGATTTGGGGTCAGTTAATCTTCTTCGCTTGTGAATGTAAAAACGAAAGAAGCTAATATGCTTAGAACGGATTGGTAGAATACCCAAAGCCAAATCAGTTTTACAGGAAAGGCTCCCGTGAATTGGGAAATTGCTAAAGCAGGAGCTACAAATGCAGCGATTGAAAAACAAATACCTGTAAGTAGTCCGCCTAAAAGCCCGTAAGGTAATGCCGGTCTAACAAGAGATGCTAATATTCCGATGAAGAATACTTCTAAGATATCTGCAACGATAGGTCCGATCCAAAATACTTGGGACATAGGAACGAAAAAGTTCTTTAAGTTTGGATCAAAATAAAAAGTGGAGAATAATAAAGTTCGAAGGGAAACAGAGGCTACTTCCCAAATTCCAAGAGCTACGAAAAACCTAAGTAAGAATTGATTCCAATCTTTTGCCGTGCGTAAACCCATATAAACGAAAAGCCCGGGGATACCGGGCTTTTCCATTCTTTTTTGTAGAAAGAATTTATTTTCCGACTACGAACACGTAATTGGTGGTTGCTGATCCGCCAATATTGAGCATCAGTCCGTTTTTAGCGCCTTCTACTTGGTAATCACCTGCAGTTCCGGTAACTTGTTTGTAAATGTCTAACATCATTCTAACACCGGAAGCCCCCACTGGGTGTCCCGCTCCGATAAGTCCACCGGATGGGTTGATCGGTTTTTTACCATGGAAGTCGATCACTCCGTCTTCGATTGCTTCGTGTTCTTTACCTGGTTGAGTGATCCCGAAAGCGGAGATCGCTGCATACTCGGAAGAAGTGAAACAGTCGTGAGTTTCGAATACATCGATGTCCTTAGTGTTCATTCCGGAACGATCGAATGCGTCTTTAACGGTTTGACGAGTCCAAGGAAGAACCCATTTGTCACCTTTAGATTCTGCAACTTTAGATTCGAAAGTGATCGGAGCAACTCTGTGTCCCCATCCTTTGATTTTAGGATAAGCAGAAAGTTTAGTTCCTTTTTTCTTAGCGAACTCTTCAGCGTAATTCTTGTTAGCAAGAACTACTAACGCAGCGCCGTCAGTCACCTGAGAACAGTCGGTGATCGCAAGGCGTCCACCCACTGCCATATTGAACTCTCCACCTCTTGAATTTGCATGTTCATTGTTCATGAACCAAGAGCGAGTTTGAGCTTTAGGGTTACGTTTTGCGTTTGCGTAATTGATTCTGGAAATTTCCGCAAGAGCTCCCATATAACGTTTTTCATCTAACTTATAACGCTCTAAAAGAACGTCTGCGAGTTTTCCGAAAAGTTTAGGGAATGGGAATTGAACTCCCTTAGCTTCTTTTTCGTAATAAGCTGCGGTTCCTAAGAAGTCTCCTCCAACGGATGAAGAAACTGTCTTCATGATCTCCATACCAACAACGATCGCTACATCATAATCTTTAGCGCGAAGTTTAGTTTGAGCTGCATCAAGAGCAACGGAGCCGGAAGCACAAGCTGCTTCATAACGAGCGCCTGGAACTCCGAAGAAACAAGGATCTACTTCAGTTAAGAAAGCGCCCAAATGTCCTTGGACTGCATATTGTTCCGCGTCGAAGTTTCCGACGAAAACACCAATACGATTTTGTTTGTTTAACTTTTTGATTTCGTCAGGAGTAAGACCAACCTTTTCTAGTCCGTCTTGAACGGCTTCCCTGAACAAGGACATGAAGGTTTTTCCTTCTTTAGTCCAGTTACGTTGGAAGTCTGTTTGCTCTCCGCCGAGTACGTAAACTGCATCTTTCATGTAATCTTTCCTCCCTTATTATCCTTTAAAAAGAGAACGAGCGTCTAAAATATCTTTCAGTTGATAGAAAGGTTTTCCCGCTTTCGCTTTTGCCAATACTTCCGGAACAGGAAGTTTCGCTTTAGTGATTAGACTGATTGTTTCCTTTGGTCCGCCTAAGAAGTCTACGAATGCGGATGCAGGTGCCCAGTTAAATCCGGTTCCCATTGCAAGATCGGTCATTTCTTTGCTGTCCACAACTTCTCCTACAAGAGAGAGTGAGTAGCTTACATAACGAGCGATAAAGTAACGAGCGATATCTGCTTCCAGACCTTTCGCTTCTTTTACGATATTCATTGCGCCGATATAATCAGCTTCGCCGATCCTGCGGTTTGCTTCTTTGATAAAAGGAATATCAAATTTAGGGACCGGAACAAACAGGTCACCTTTGATATCATAATACAATTTTTCCTTTTTACCGTCAGGAGTTTTGGTCATTTTATAAAGACCTTGTCCGGACTTTCTTCCTAAGTCACCTTTATCGATTAACTTTTGGAAATAACCAGGAAGTTTGAATGTAGAATGTGCAGCATCTTTAGTCATCTCATAGAGGTTGTTTACGATTGCTTTGTGAACATCTAAACCAACAAAGTCAGCAGTGTCCAGAGGAGCCATTGCTCTTCCGGTGTATCCGCTCATGATTGCGTCGATAAGTGCGATACCACCTTTGTCGGAGTATTCTTCCGCTTTGATAGCAGCTTCGTTGATCAACTGGAATCCGATCCTGTTACCTGCGAATGCTGGAGTATCATTCGTATAAACTACAGCGCGTCCCAGAGTTTTATCCAGATACTCACCTAGTTTTTTAGTAACTTTCTTATCGTTTCCTGCATGAGTTACTAATTCACAAAGGATCATTTTATACGGAGGGTTGAAGAAGTGAGTTCCGTAATAATGTTTTTTACCGTCTTCGTCGAAAGCATCTGCTAGACGAGCGATAGAAAGACCGGAAGAAACGGTGGATACGATAGTACCCGGTTTACGAGCTTTCGCGATCCTTTTGTTGATCGGTTCTTTTACTTCATAACTTTCTGCAACAAGCTCGAAAACCCAATCGGATTCGGAGACTGCTTTTTCCAGGTCTTGGTCATAAGAACCAGGAATTAATCTAGGACGGATAGTGTCCGTTTTGATGGAAGAAATAGCTTTTTCGATCCCTTCTTTAGCCTTGTTTACGTCACGGGCTAACATATGGACTTTTGCCTTACCGAAGGCTGCTACGATAGCTGCGGATCCGGCGCCCATTGTCCCATTTGCGCCAAGAACGGTTACGGTTTTGATTTCCCTCATGGAATTATACCAACATCTCGGTTTTTTAGAGTTAAGTCCTTGTTTAAAACAGGCTTTTTAGAGGGAAAGGCTTTTTTCTCCTTCGAAGCCCCTGCTTTAGCCGTTATCTATAAGACTTTGTAGAACGGTCGTTACGTTCGAAATAAACACTGTTCTTCAAAAAAATCGAATTTTCTCTCAATTCCTAGGAAGTTTCGGGGTCAGGAGTAGTACTCGTAGTCTCCTCAGCGATTAGAACCCACTCAAGCGGGGGATGGGCATTTGGGGTATTTATCATCCTTCTTTATCAAATTATAATGAGGTTTCCCGCTTGCCTCTTGTTAGATTAGAATAAAATGATTCCGATAATTTACGTTAATAAGCGAAACAGATATCAGGAATCATTCGGGGGAACCTTTTCTATGATCTTAGAAAAGAGCTTATTAGATATACTTTGGGTCTTGGTATGTTCCGGACTGGTGCTAATCATGCAAGGCGGTTTCCTTGTATTAGAATCCGGACTTACTAGAGCCAAGAACTCCATTAACGTTGCCATAAAAAATGTGGCGGACTTTGGGGTAGCCACTCTTCTTTTTTATACGTTCGGATTCGGACTCATGTTCGGTGTCACATGGAATGGTATCGTAGGAACTTCTTTATTTGCTCCTGTGTTTCCGGAAGGTAAAGCTTGGCCTCCGACCTTCTTCTTATTCCAATTAGTGTTCTGCGGAACTTCGGCGACGATAGTCTCTGGAGCAGTTGCAGAAAGATTAAAATTCCATTCTTATTTATTCGCGACCGCTTTGATCTCTGGTGTGATCTATCCGATCGCAGGTCATTGGTGTTGGGGAGGAAGTTTGACGGATGAGAATCATGGCTGGTTGGCTGCAAGAGGATTTCATGATTTTGCAGGTTCTACTTTGGTTCATAGTGTGGGTGGTTGGGTATCACTTTCACTTCTTCTTATCGTAGGAGCAAGGATCGGAAGATTTCCGGAGAATGAACCGCCTAAAACCGTGACCGGAAGTAATTTACCTATGGCGATGTTAGGTGGAATTCTTCTTTGGTTCGGATGGATGGGATTCAATGGGGGAAGCACTCTAGGCTTTAATGAAAAAGTTCCCGGTATCATACTAAACACTATCATCTCTTCCGGATTTTCTCTCATGGTTGCGATGTTGGCTGCGTGGTTGATCAAAGGTTTTCCGGAAGCGACCGCACCTTTGAATGGATCTTTGGCTGGATTAGTAGCCGTCACTGCCGGAGCGGATTGTTTTACTCCAATCCAATCTGCGATCATAGGTAGCATCGCCGGCTCTTTCGTTCTTCCTGCCGAAAAACTTTTAGAAAAACTGAAAATAGACGATGCAGTTGGAGCAATTCCGGTCCATTTGATCGGTGGGATTTGGGGAACGATTGCAGTCGGAATTTTCGGCGATCTGAATTTGATCGGGCATAATGTTACCAGATCCTCTCTTCTTCTCACCCAAATCGTTGGAATACTCGCAGTGGGGGGATTTGCATTCGGACTTTCTTTGCTGATCTTCTACTTAATTAATAAATTTTTCCCTCTCCGGGTGGATGGGGACGAAGAAAGAATGGGTTTAAATATCTCGGAGCATAAGGCAACAACCGAGCTGATCGATCTATTCTTAGCGATGGATTACCAGAGAAAGACCGGGGATCTGGCAGTGGATGTTCCAGTGGAACCATTTACCGAAGTGGGTCAAATTGCAGAACGTTACAATTTGGTTCTTGAAACAGTGCGTTCAACACTCGCAGACAATGAAAAAGCAAGGGTTGAGATTGCTGACGCTTATGAGAAAGTTCGTATCGAGCAGGATAAGGCGGAAAAATTGCTACTGAACATTCTTCCTGACTCTATTGCTCAGGAATTGAAGTCAAACACAGGACTCATCGCCGATAGTTACCCGAATGTTTCTATTCTTTTTGCAGATATAGTAGGATTTACTAGAATTTCTGCAGCAATGAAGCCTGAGTCCGTAGTACGCATCTTAAACGAAGTGTTTTCTCATTTCGATATTCTGGCAGAAAAGTACGGTTTGGAGAAGATTAAGACCATAGGGGACTCGTATATGGCGGTAGGAGGCCTTCCTTTACCGAATGAAGCGCATCCTTTGCTTGTAGCTCATATGGCTTGGGACATGAAGGAACTTCTTTCCAAATTCAAACTTAAGAAAATGGGTACTAAACTGCGCATGAGAATAGGGATTAATACTGGTCCTGTAGTCGCAGGAGTCATCGGAACTAAAAAATTCATCTATGATATCTGGGGAGATGCAGTAAATCTAGCTAGTCGTATGGAATCTCATGGTGTTCCGGGAGAAATTCAGGTCACAGAATCCACTGCAGAACTAATTAAATCAGATTTTGCGTTAACAGAAAGAGGAGAGATCAAGGTGAAAGGAAAAGGTTTAGTCAAAACCTTCTTAATTAGCCATCGACTACGTTCTCCTGAAGAGAGTTTTACCGATCTAGGATACTCATTCAGCGCAACTTAAGATAGAAATGAAACATTATGAAATGTTTTAGATTGCTTTAACGAAAGAAAATGAAAAAAGGTTTTACTCTTTTGGCTCTAAGTCTTACGAGTGGAAATTTACTCTAGGAATAACGGAAAGATTCCCCAGATACAAGGAGTATCTACCATGGTAGCTAAGAAGAAAGCAAAGAAAAAAGCCGCACCTAAGAAGAAAGCGGCAAAGAAGAAAGTAGCGAAAAAAAAGGTCGTTAAAGCCACTAAGAAGAAAGCAGTTAAGAAGAAGTCTGCGCCTAAAAAGAAAGTAGTTAAGAAAAAAGCTGCTCCAAAGAAACCGGCGCCTCGTCCTGCTGCTCCAGTTGCGACCCCAGAGCCTACGCCTGCACCAAGCCTGTTCCCAACTGGCGGTTCCAGCGAAGGAGAGAGCAACATCTAATTGCTCTTTTTTCTGAGAAAACTGGTCCCGCTCCCTTTTGGGAGCGGGATATTACTCTGCCTTCTACTCTTCTCCACATCCCAATTCAGCCAAAACACTCCTCCAGTTTACGCAAAAGTACTCTGCATTAACTCTCCGGAAGGTTGTGAATGTAAGTTTCCTGAAAAAGAATATGGCATCCGAGTATTTCACGGAGAAGCCGTTATTGTAGAAGATCCATTTAATAAGTCCGAAACATCTAAGATACGTCGTTCTAAAGAGTCCTGCATCTATCCAAGGACCAATTTGAAACCTTTGGCATACCAACATACGTTTCGACCCATGCAGACGTCTCTGGATCATTCTCCTAAGCCTTTAGAAAGATTTCTCTCCCAAGATGACCTGGAACGTTTGTCGGAATTCCAACAAGCAAATCTAGGAGCCTATTATCCTACATATTATCATTTAGCATTGGAAGAAGCATTTCCTGGAACGGAAGTAGCCGCGTATTCTCCTTCCGGAAAAGAAATCGGCCGAGCATCCGCTACATTCTTAGAACAAGTACGTTGGGAAGGTTCCGGGATCGCAAAGGATGGGAAGAAGTATCATTTCGCAGGAGAAGGGAAATACGAACTCTATGATTTGGAATGGGGTTGGGGAGCCGGATATAATTACCAAGTGTTTCCATATCGTACCTTGGCGGTGAGTTTTAAGGATCTATGTGAGAAGATCGGGCCCAGAATTTCTTCCTGCAATAAATCCAAAGTGATCGGTACACTGGCTTTTATTTCCAAGATCAAAGAGAAGAAGATCAAAATGCAGAATGGAAAGTACCATGACGGGTACTTCTGCCTAAACGATACAGGATCCCCTTTGTACATTCGAGATGATAGAGTCGATATGTTTGTCGGAGTCCACGGAGGAGGAAGCCCTTACCAACCTCATGAACTTTCCAGAAACCTATTTTTAGATGCGGGAATCCATCCTCTCTATCCTTCCGATTGGAAATTATATAGCTCCGAAAAGGAAAGATTCTGGTGTCCTAAGGAAAAACTTCCTCGAAATCCTTTTTCCCCTTCCGAATCCGAATGCAAATTGGATTATCATGCCCAGGCTCCGGAAAAAGGAATGGAGATGAAGATCTTCTTCCGCAAGGACGGAAGTTTGGTTCGTTGCAGGACTTGATCCTTAATTTCCTTTCGTATAAACAATTTTCTATATTATAAAATCCACCTCATTCGTTTAACAAAACATTCTATCTTGAATTGACAGTCGTTATATAGATAATTATATAGCGAATATGAGTTCTCGCAAACCGGGTCGATCTCTAAAAGTTTATCTTGGACTGATCCTCTTTTTGAGTTCTTATTCGATTTGGTCCTTCGATATAATCACGGAAGATAAAAAGTTATCGGTTCCTTCTAAATTTACGGTAAACGGAGTTCTTTGGGTATCGTATGGATTGAATGATAAAAAGCCTAACGGTGCCCCGGATTATTCGGGACCTAATAGCCAGAGTACCGGTTTTAGGGTCGCAAGGGCATTGGTAAATATCCAAGGAGATATTGAAGAAGGGGAATATAAGGGCTACGGATTCAGGATCACACCTGATGTTTATTCTACTTATTCCCAGGAAGCGAATGGTTGTACGAATTTTGACGGAAGCCAAGTCTGTCAGGGATTTAACGATTATGCATTTAGTTTAAGATTCGCTTATTTTAATATGCCTTTATTTGATCGATTCCTTACTCTAAGGGTCGGACAACAACCCGCTGCAGTTACGATCAGTCCGGTATTCAATTTAACTGAAATGATGGCTCATCGTTATATCGATGGAGATCCGACAGGAAGAATGGGTGCATCCGCCGCATTTCAAAACTTCGGATTTTCCACAGGTGTAGAAAGAGGGATCAGCATTTTTCACAAAGATGAATATTATGGATTTCATTTTATGCTGGGGAACGAATCCACTCATCGTAGAAATAATGCACAAGACCTGGAGATACTAACTGTTACTGGCTCCAGTGATAAATTAAATTCATTAGCAAACGGTTCGGGAGATTCTTACGGACTAGATTTACAAGGGATCTTGAATTTTTTACCGACAGGAGAATCTAAAAAGTTTTTAGCAGGTTTAAGTTCTCCTTTCATTTTCAAAAATATAACAGGCATTGATCGGGACGAAGTAGAATATAATTCCGCGAATTTTGTATGTACTGCTGATTGTCAAAACCATCCTAGAGTTCGGATGTTTAGAGGAGAAAAAAGAGCAAAGCAGGATATCTATTTTGGATTTCAGACTGATCTAGCATATAACGAAGACTCCTTTTCATTTGCATTGGGGGGAGGGCCGTATTATTTTTTAGACAGAAGAGGAAAATCCTCTCTCATCAACGAACAGATCTTATTTCCGGAAGATTTTTTCAACCAAGGATTGGATACCACAATTGCATCGAACGAATTTCGTAAATTGTATGCGACCAATACTCGAGACGAAAGAGATTCTTTGGCGAAGGGTCTTTATTTTTATACTCATGTGAGATATAAAAAATTCGGCGCTTTCCTGATGTATACGACCGGAACGGGAAACGGTATGGGAAGAGCCCAAGATCCTGTGACAGGTGTGATGTCCGCTCCTTCTAATGTTCCTTGGATCGATCAAGTCGTTCGATACGATCTACAAACGGATGGAGTATTAGGAAATGTTAATATCCGAGATATTTTCGATCTAAGAAATCATGTGGATCATGGTAAGGCCAGATTTTATAAAACTGTAGCTTCTTTGAATTATTTCCCAATGGAAAGACTAAAAATTTCCTTGGCTGTGATCCAAATTGTATCCATTGATCAAACGGGAAGACCTACTAGAGTAAATTCTCTGGAAAGGATCAGAGGAGATGAAAGAACAACCGGGATAGAATCTCAAAACGTATCCGATCAATTTTCTCAAGTGGTTTTGACCTCACTTGGATTTCCAAATGGTGTGACTGTAAACGATCTGATGGGAAGACCTTTGGTAGAAACCCAAACTCTAATCGCTACCGAATATATATTTTAGAAAAAGATGAAACGTTTGGGAAATATCAGGAATTATATCATCTTCTTCTTAACTGCTTTTTGTACGGTTTGCAGTCCTAAACTTTCTAGTTCTTCAGATGGATTAGCAGTATTCGCTTTTTTAGATTTGGAAACGGAAGATGATCGATTGAGAAGAGTGCTGGCTTCAAATCAAGTCGGTCCTTTGGATAAACATACTTCTCCTTCTCCGGAAATCTTGAAACTAGGAGAGGCATTATTTTTTGATAAAATACTTTCAGGGAATAAAAACATTTCCTGTGCTACCTGTCATAATCCAGGGCTTGTTTCAGGGGACACACTTGCATTATCGATTGGAGAAGGCGGGGTAGGCTCCGGACAAACTAGAAGTTTGAATACCGGTGTGTTTATTCATAGAAATTCTATGGAATTGCATAATCGCTCTTCACTGGAGTGGAAAAGTTTTTTCTGGGACGGAAGAATATCCATAGATGAAAATTCAAATTTTGTTTCTCCGTCTGGAGTTACTTTACCCTCCGGGCTCAAAAGTTTATTAGCTGCTCAGGCTATGATCCCAGTTCTCTCCAGAACGGAAATGCTCGGTCAAAATGGAAGTAATTCTATCGCTAATATTTCGGATTCAAATCCTCAAGCGATTTGGAACGGTCTATTGCAAAGATTATTGGATATTCCCGGATATGTAGGCTTATTCCAAGATGCGTATCCAGAGTTAGATGTTTCTGAATTAGGTTTTGAAGATGCTGCGAATGCGTTAGGAGATTTTACAGGCCATCTATGGGATACTACGGATTCAAGTAATTGGGATCTTTCTCCTTGGAATCGATATTTAGACGGAGATGATAGCGCTTTAAATAGCAAGGCAAAGTCCGGAGCATTTTTGTTTTATGGAAAGGCAGGTTGTTCTAGATGCCATTCCGGGTCCTTGATGACGGATCAAAAATTTCATAATTTGGCAATTCCACAATTCGGTCCAGGGTTCGGTGCGGATTCTCCTTTAGATAAAGGACGGTCGGGTACGAGCGGAAATACAAACGATAGTTTTGCATTTAGGACACCTTCTTTAAGAGAAGTTTCTTACACTTCTCCTTATTTTCATAACGGTGCTTATACATCATTAAGGGATGTGATCAAACATCATCTAAAGCCCAGGGATTCTCTATTAAATTATGATCCGAATAATATTCCCGTAGATTTAAGGAGTTCTTATTTATCTAGTTCTGCAATAAAGAACGAAATTTTAGCGACTTTAGATCCATTATTAAATATGAATATAGTAATTTCAGAGAATGAAATGGATCAGCTGCTGGAATTTTTAAATTCATTATCTTCTCCCACTACCTTAAGTTTGGGGAATAAAATTCCGGCAACCGTTCCAAGCGGACTTAGTGTCAGCGATTGAGTTATTCCGCTTTTTTGAGAATGATCGTATTCAGCCAACTCATCTTGCGAGGCCCTAAGTTGATCCCTGCCGTTACGTCTCCACCATATGGTGCAGTATCTTCACTTGAGATAGTAGCAATATAATCCGTATCACAAACATTGCCAGTGCCTGAACAAGAAGTATAATCCGTTAGAGAAGCCGGAGGAGTGTAATAATTTCCTCCCAAACCTTTTTTGAATTCGGTGATCACTATGACACCGGGAGAAGGTAAAGATCCGCTTCCAGAACCGATAATCGTATTCGAAAGTTCCGCGTATGAATGTGTGACCCTATACTTATCGGTAGCTTCTAAAATAACATAATAACTTTGGAAATCGTTCGGACTTCTTAAAGTTGATTTGGAGAGAACTTCTAAAAGAGAAACACCTTTTCCTAAAATATAATGTTTACTATTTGAGATAGGACCGATTGCGCTAAAATTGATAGATGCGAAGTTAGAAGTATTCTGCAGATCAGAAATAGAATAGTTGAGAGGAGTGATCACATCTCCTGTAACGCTGAAGGAAGCAGTTGTCCCGGTCCCGCTTTGAGTTAACCATTCATTGATGACAGTGATCTTAGTTAAAAATTTAACATAGCGAGTACCTTGGTTCGTATCACCTTTAGAAACGAATGCCATACTTCCTGAATCGGAATCCAATAGACCACCATTCTTTTCATAAGCGACAATCATCTCGGCACCTAAAGAAGTTCTCATTAGTTCGGTATAAGACACTATTGCTTTATAACCGTCCTTTCCTTCTAAGACTACGACTGTGGCTCTACCATCTTTACCCTTATCCAATGGTTTGAACTTACCGCCTATATTGATCAGATCTCTTAAAAGGACTCCGTTAAAACTGCTTACTGTTTCGATCAGATTTCCGTTTTTATCTTTGATCGAAATATTATTAAGAATTACCTTCTGAGGAAATTTAGAATCATCTTGCAGAGAAGCTACAGTATATAACCCGGATTCGAAATAAGGAGCGACTGTCAGGTCGTTATTTCCGTTATTATCAGGGCCGATCAAAGAGAATGAATTACTATAGAATGTATTATCCGAAGAACGTAAGGCAAAAGCAGCCAAACCCGATCCGTCAGTCCCGGAATTCGGCGAACAAAAAACAATAAGCGAATACGTAACATAAAAGAAGGTTAATTTAGAGAAAATAGATGGGAACCTGCTTTGGGAGAAAATCATATAAATCAGCATCCTTAATATTGGTAAGGACTCACTAAATCGCTATATAGTCAACTATATAGCGAGCGAATAAACTTGCGCGGGTACAAAAAACCGGTCCCACACTTTCTTTTGAGGAAATTTTTGATACTCTTAAGAGAGGGTTTTATGGATCTTAGAGCTGGAGAAACGATGAAGGATAAGTTACAGATTGATGGGGCTCTTTGGCTTAAGTCCAATAAAGAAAATAAGTTGGGCCGGGAGAAGATAGAGTTACTCCGAGCGATCGAAAAATGCGGCTCCATATCCAAAGCGGCAAAGGAAGTCGGGATTAGTTATAAAACCGCTTGGGACTCCATCGATTTACTGAATAATTTATACAAAGAAATTCTAGTCGAAAAAAGTGTAGGTGGGACCAGCGGCGGAGGAGCAAAACTCACAGATAAAGCCAAAGAAATGATCCAACTTTATCAAATTGTAGAGGACGAACACAGAAAATTTCTGACTAGAATAAGCGAAAGAATGGACAATCCATTTGAACTCTTGAATTTTCTAAATCGTATCTCGATGAAAACTAGCGCCAGAAATCAATTTTATGGAAAGATCAAAAACCTCCAAAAGGGGGCTGTAAATTCGGAGATCATTATTTCTCTCAAAGGAGAGCAAGAGATTACTGCAGTCATTACCAATCAGAGTGTGGTCAATCTAGGTCTGAAGGTTGGCAAAGACATATACGCGTTGATCAAGGCTTCTTTCATTTTTCTTTCTAAGGATACAGAGCCAGCTATCAGTTCTGAAAATAAACTGAACGGAAAAATTTTCTCCATCGTAAAAGGTAGTGTAAACGACGAGATCATAATAGAATTGAATGGTGGAAACAAACTCACATCAATAATCACTAGCCAAGCTACAGATCAGCTCAAGCTAAAGGAAGGAGAAGAGATCTGCGCATTCTTCAACGCTTCTTCCGTAATTTTAGCAACCGAGTGACTGATTGAAGAATGGCAACAATATTCTCCCATCCAGCAGTTCCAATCTCACTCTTCTTCTTTTTCGGAAAAAAGAAAATCCCCGTAATCCTTGCAGTTTTTGGAATATTCTTTTCTATTCTTCCTGATTTCGACGTAGTTGCATTCAAATTTGGTATCCCGTACGAAAACGATTGGGGCCATAGAGGATTTACTCATTCTATTTTATTTGCTTTAGGAATGTCCTGTATTGTCGCATTCTTCCGAACCAAATTGAAAGCAAGTTGGCTCACCGTTTTTTTATTCCTTTTTGTATCTGTAATCTCTCATGGCGTGTTGGACGCGATGACCACAGGTGGTTTAGGAGTCGGATTCTTCATTCCTTGGAGTTCTGAAAGGATTTTTTTTGAATATAGACCGATCAGAGTTTCTCCTATCGGTCCTAAAAATTTTTTTACGGAAAGAGGTTGGGTTGTGATCCAATCAGAAATTTTATATGTTTGGGCCCCGGCAGTTTTAGTTTCCGGGACCGGTATTTTATTTAGAAACTTTGTTTTTAAGGATAGATCACTGAACCACTAAAAGATCTATCTTTCCGTGTTTATTATATTTCACGAAAGCTTTTCCTTTTTCGTAGTAGTCATGATACTCACCTTGTTTTCTGAACTTAGAACCTAAAAGTTTTTCAGCAGCAGGTTTCGAAGATCCTACAGTGATCCCTTGTCCTAAGCCAGGGCTATTATCTCCGACTACATTCACCTGAACTACGGTTCCCATATCTAAGATAAACGCAGTCTCTTTGTTATCATATTCGAAATATTCCAAACCGCTTTTTTTATCCGTTTTGATACGCGTAGGTTTTCCCCAATTTTTCAGAAGGTCTTCTAGTTTATCTCCGGGACCAACTCCACCAACTTTAAATGCATTTACTTCGTTTGCCGGAGTAGGTGCTGTTAATTCAATTGTATGGATTTTTGCTAGAACTTTTGCCCAACCGGAAGTAGAATCATAATTAGTTAAATAATAACTTGCGAGCCCTTTTGATTTTGGATCTACAGAAGAATAAGATTCTACTAACGCGATATTTAAAATAGGAGTGAAATTCTCATAAATATAATCGGGATCCACTTGTTGTTTTTGAGCAGTAGATTGACCGATCGTCTTTAGATACTGAGCGATTTGAGGATTGTTTCCACTTTGATTCGCAAGAGTTCTGATTTTCTGATCGATCGATAAAGCAAGACGATTGAAAAGTTCTTTCGCTTCTTCTTTTTTATCGGTCCAGAATAGAACAACTCCCAAATTATTCGCTAAGGCAACAGTTCCTTCCGCTTGGAAAGCTTGGTTGGCGACATTAACCGCTACGTCCAAATCTTTTTCATCTGCAGAATAAGAAAGTAATACTGCGTAATTAGAAAGAAAGTAAGGGTCATCCGTTTTTACGATCACATCTCTATATGCTTTAAGCGCACGATTATATGCCGCTTCGTTTCCAGGAACGATCCTCATGACTGCACGTTTACTTTTGTCTGGAGGAAATACCATTGTGTCTCTGAAAGAAGGCATATCCAAAACCGGTTTTAATTTTAATTCTTCATTCGAAGCGGTTGCCATCCAGATCTTGTGCATACAAACAGCGAGAGCTTTGCTTAAGTATGTATTCTCCGGAAATTTTTTGATCCCGTCTTCTAAGTTGGATCTTGCTTCATCTAAATTTCTACCCAGTTGGATATCATCAAAAGTTTTTTCCATCTTCGCTAAGAAGCTATACAGTTCCTGCTTATCCGTTTTAAGTCTGGATAATCTCTCATTTGGAGAAGGATGGCTGGAAAAATAATGAGAACCGATTAGTTCAGGTCTGGTTTTATCTGCTTTAGAAGAAGCTAATGCTTCTTTATAAGATTGTTCCACTTCATTTAAAGTTTGAAGAGTGATGAGCATGAAATCTCCACCGTAACCAGCTTTATCCAATAAGAATAATCCTGTTTGGTCCGCATCTAACTCTTGCTCTTGGGAAAATTTGCTGTTTTCTAAAAATGCTTTTCCGGAAGGCTCATCTTTGAGTGCGTAAAACTTTTTCACACTGTTGAAAACATGTCTGTTATAAAAATGAGCTAGCTCATGGGACAAGACTCCTGCGATGTACCTTTCTCGATGGAAATCCAACTTTTGAGCTGCGTCCGCCTCTTTTTGTTTGATGATCTCATCTAAAGAATCTAAAGCTCCTGAATGAATACAGAATTGTCCTCCAGCCATTGCGAATGCGTTGAAGCTTGCTTCCTTTACGATTTTATAAACTAGAGGGAAAGGAGGATTTCCGGAATTTTTAGAAAGTTTACCGAATGCCTTGTCTATGGGCTTCTTCCAGCCTTTATGATCCGCAAGCACAGTCTTTGATTTGATCAGATTTGTGAACTGCACATTACTTTGTCTAACTAACTGTGCATACAATTCCGAGTCGAATTCTCCCGGTTTGTTTTGAGAAAAAATCGGAGAGCCAGAGAATGATACTAAGCCTAAAACCACCAATAATTTCAGGACATAAGGGCGAACCGAATTCGAAAGATCGATCATGAGAAACCTCTTGAGGAGAGAAAACTATCTGCTATTAAACGAATGTCAACTCTGAAAGGTTTAAAAAGTGAAATGAAATTTTTTGATCAAAAAACCGATTTGGTGAACTTTTAATTAGGCTGCGATGGAATGATCGATCAGAATTAAAATATTGATTAAAAACAAGTGAAGAATACTGAAGAAGAAAAATCCTCTGGCGAATTTAGGCTCAGGATTCTGGAATAATTTTACGGAAAGATAAAGTATAGAGATACTCAATACTACGGAAGAGATCATGTACAGCCAACCCATAGAAGGTTCTGCCCAATAGAACGCGATCACAGATCCCACGTAGAGGATTGTATAAAACAAAATAGAACGTCCGGTTTCCTTCACACCTTTTACGACAGGAAGCATCGGAAAATTCGCATCGCTATAGTCTTCTTTCAAGAAAATTGCAAGTGCCCAGAAGTGAGCCGGGGTCCAGAGAAAGATCATCAGGAATAATATCCAAGCTGGTAAAGGTAAAGAATTACTTACCGCTGCATAACCGATCAAAGGTCCTACACAACCTGCCACACCACCTATTACAATATTCTGATGTGTTCTTGGTTTTAATAGAATTGTATAAAGAAAAACATAAGCGAGAAGTGCTGCAAAAGCGCATAGTGCGGTTAACAGATTCGCAAAATAATATAAGATCCCAAATGCGACGAAAGTCATCGCAAATCCAACGATCCAAGCCTGGGCAGTGCTGATCCTTCCTGCAGGAAGCGGACGATTTGCAGTCCGTTTCATTTTAGAATCTCTATCTATTTCTATGATCTGGTTGAAGATAAAAGATGCAGAAGACATTAAAAAAGTCCCGAGCATAGTCATAAAAACTAAAAGAGTGGTAGGCGCCGTAGGACCGCCAAGATATAAACCAGGCACAGCGGTAGCCAAAACAAGGGAACTTACCCTTGGTTTGATCATTTGGTTCCAGTCTGAAAGAAAACTATTCATTCTATTTAAGAAACCTTACTCTTAGAAAGTTCAGAAGCCCTCTGCATCCAAACTGCATACATGGATAAGAAAAGAAGAATGGCTACTCCGGTATGAGCGGCAGTCACCAATTTCGGAAGTTTCATGTATACATTCACAATTCCCAATCCTATTTGTATAAGAAGAAGAATGATTGCAGCCCTTACGTATTTTTTGGTTTCCGGGGAGAATCCTTTAAATATTCCATAAAGGTTTATTAGAAGAATATAAAATGCCACTAAGTAAGCACCCAGTCTATGTTGTACCTGGATCTGTATTTTATGCTCCGGAACAGACGGGATCCATTCTCCGTTACAAGTTGGGAATTCTAAACAAGCAAGTCCTGCGTAATTGGAACTTACTCTTCCCCCTAAAATAATTTGGAAGAAGATTAACAATACTCCGATCAAAAGAGGGATCTGGTCCTTCTGCAATAAACTTTGTTTAGTTAAAAACTCATTTGAATTTGTAGAATTTGCAAGATTGCGTGCTTTGAACGTAGCAGTAACTATACAAAGTAAGAATAAAATAGCATTCAATAGGTGAAGGTTAACGGTAGCAGGATCCAAAGATAGAAGAACAGTTAGGCCTCCCAAGGTAACTTGAGAAGCTATAAGTAATATTCCTAAAATGAAATAACCTAAGAAAGGTTTTCTTAATTCAGGAACGATTGCAGTCCAAACAGTGCCTGCGATAAGAACAATTCCTAAAAATCCGGAATAATATCTATGTCCTACTTCCATAAAAATATTAAAATCGAAGTCTGGAAAAATTTTACCGAAACAAAAAGGCCAATCAGGACAAGCAAGCCCGGAGTCAGTGGCTCGGACAAGTGGCCCATATAATAAATTTAGAAAAATTAAAACTGAATAGATTACCAGAAAGAGAGAAAACTTTCTGAAATGAGAATAAGTAGAAGCGATCATTCTGTTTTTTCGGAGAATCCGAGCTCTTCTTTACCATACTTGAGCGAGATTGATTTGGGGCAAGAGATTTGATGTTTGAAAATCGAAAGCTTACATTTTGATCTGAGACTTATTCTCATGCAAAGAAAATTTCAAGATCCTAAAGAACGAACGTTCTAGTGGCCCGACCTAAGGATAGAAGCTTTTTATGTCGGTTCCAAACGTATGAAATCATTGAAAAGCAAAAACGCTTTCAAAAAAAAGACAGGTCTCCAAAACTGGCTGGTATCTTTCGCTTTTTACAAAAGTGAAACGTTTTTTTCTGATACTTTAGGAGTCATTCCATGAGCCAAAACGGAGACCATTACAACAAGGCAGGTTTTTGGACATTCGTGGTCGTGTTGACCGCTAACATTCTTTATTTCGTTTATCTTTCTGCATTTCACAAAGGTGTTAAAGATTATAATGAAGTAGTTCCTTCCCACACTTCGGCAGCGAAGTAAGGAAAGAATCCGGGATAGAACGTTGTTCTCCTCCAATCATCCGCAGCGATTTTCTAAAATAGCTGCGGCTCTTATACTTTTTCTACCATTCTTATCAGTTCTATCCTTCGATACAGAAAGAGAACTACCTGCTCATGCAGTTCCTCCGGAACTTGAAGGTGTAGGTTTAGAAGAAAAATTAGGAAATCATATAGATACCAATTTATCTTTTGTAGATGAACAAGGTAAACAAGTTCGTATAGGCGACTATCTGAAAGAAGGAAAACCTCTTCTTCTCACATTGGTATATTATAGATGTCCTACACTCTGTAGTCTTTATCTGAATGAGATCTCAACCGCACTCAAAGAATTGAATTTAGAAGTAGGAAAAGAATTCAATTACGTTGCGGTAAGCTTTGATCCCAAAGAAAAACCTGATCTTGCAAAAGCGAAAAAAGAAGTATATGTGAAAGATTATGGAAGAGGGGACGGTTCCGGCTGGAGTTTTTTAACCGGAAATGATCCTGAAATAAAGGCTTTGTCTTCCAGCTTGGGTTTTTCCTACAAATGGAATCCTTATAATGATCAATGGGTACATGTTTCTGTAGCCTATGTGATTACCCCTGAAGGACAAATTTCCAGGTATTTAAAAGGGATCCCGATGGATGAAAGGACTCTGAGATTATCTCTCGTAGAGGCTGGAAACGGTAAAATCGGCGATTTGACTGACAGTGTTGCCCTTTTTTGCTTCCAATTTGATCCATCCAAAAATAGGTATACATTATACGCGTTCAATATCATGCGAATCGGTGGTTTTCTCACCGTCGTTATCCTTGCAGCGTTCTTATTCCGCTTTTGGAAGAAACAAAACTCGTCTAGTACAGTATAAAAAAAGGAAGGAGTGATTTCGATCCGATGAACTGGTTCTCTCTTATTACGGCGACAAGCTTCATGCCGGTTCCAGCGACTAAAGAATCGGGAGATGTAGATAACCTCTATATCTTTCTTCTTGTTTCGGGCCTTATCTCTTTTATCATTCTCATTGGGGGAATGGTAATATTCATATTCAAGTATAGAAGAAAAACTGAAGACCAAAAAAGTGCGTATATCACGCATAATACTCTAGCTGAGTTCCTTTGGTCCTTCATACCTTTCGTGATCATGATGATCATCTTCGCTTGGGGATGGAGTGTATTCCATGATCTTCGCAGAGTCGGAGAGAAAGGTGATGTTGAGGTTCACGTAACTGCTCGTCAATGGGCTTGGACTTTCAAATACGCGAATGATATCGAGATCAATAGCCCTAGCGACAAAAAGTTGTTGGACGATCCGGATTCTACACTTCTCAAACCTGAGATAGTAGTGGTTCCAGTGGGTAAAACCATTCGTTTCATTCTTACCTCTGATGACGTTCTACATAGCTTCTATGTTCCTGCATTCAGGAACAAAATGGATGCGGTTCCTGGCAGAAGAACAACTTTCACTTTCACACCGATTGAGAAAGGGGACTTCACAGTATTCTGTACTGAGTATTGCGGAACCAAACACTCCAATATGATGGCTACGATTCGTGTGGTGGACGGAGAACAATTTGCTGCGTGGCAGGCTGAAAAAATCGCTGCTAACGCGGGCGCTATCACCAAAGGACCTGCAGAAAGAGGAGAAGCTCTTTTCAAAGGTAGCCTTGGATGTAGCGGGTGTCACTCCATCGACGGATCCAGGATTGTTGGACCAAGCTTTAAAGGTCTTTATGGTAATAAGAGAGACTTCGCAGACGGATCTTCTGTAACTGCGGATGATGCTTATATCAAACAATCTATCCTTGTTCCTACAGCTAAGATCGTAGCTGGATTCCCTCCTGCGATGTCTTCTTTCCAAGGAAGGATCAAAGAGGACGAGATCAAGGACATCATCGAATTCATTAAGACGCTTAAATAGGATTACGGACAATGGCCCACGAGCAACATAATTACCTGAATCACCAAAAGGGGATTTGGTCCTGGCTTACGACCTTAGATCATAAGCGTATCGGGATCATGTACTTTGTCGCGATCATGAGCTTCTTCTTTTTAGGAGGAGTTTTCGCTTTATTAGTTCGCGCAGAATTATTCACACCGGGAAAAACCCTTTTCTCCGCAGACGTTTATAACAGAATGATGACCTACCATGGAGCCATTATGGTGTTCATGGTGATCGTTCCTGGTATCCCTGCAATTTTCGGAAACTTTGTTCTTCCGATCATGATAGGAGCAAAAGACGTAGCTTTCCCAAGATTGAACTTAATGAGCTGGTACATGCTGATGATCGGTGCCGCGATCACTGGTTCCACTCTATTCTTGGAAAACGTAGATACTGGTTGGACCTTCTACACTCCATACTCTTCCATTAAAACTGGATTGGGAGTGATCCCGATGGTTCTTGGAGTATTCATCATTGGATTCTCTTCCATTTTAACTGGTTTGAACTTTATCGTTACCACTCATAAACTGAGAGCGCCTGGAATGACCATGAACAGAATTCCTCTCATGGTTTGGGCACTTTACTCAACTGCGATCCTGCAAGTATTGGCAACTCCGGTTCTTGCGATCACTCTGCTTCTACTTATTGCAGAGAAAACTCTCGGAGTGGGGATTTTCGATCCTCAGTTGGGAGGAGATCCGGTTCTATTCCAGCACTTCTTCTGGTTCTATTCTCACCCTGCAGTTTATATCATGATCCTTCCTGCTATGGGAGTGATCTCCGAGTTGGTTGCTACTTACTCTCGTAAAGTAATCTTCGGATATACTGCAATCGCTTACTCTTCCTTAGCGATCGCTGGGGTTTCCTTCTTAGTATGGGGACACCACATGTTCGTTTCCGGACAGTCTGAGTTTGCGGGAGTTCTGTTCTCCTTCATCACAATGCTTGTAGGGGTTCCTACAGCGATCAAATTGTTCAACTGGATCGCAACCATGTATAAAGGAAGTATCCGTTTGGATGCTCCGATGTTATTCGCGATCGGGTTCATGTTCTTATTCACCATTGGTGGTTTGACTGGAGTTTATCTGGCTTCTACCGGTATGGATATTCACTTCCACGATACTTACTTCGTGGTAGCTCACTTCCATTACGTGATGGTTGGTGGAACTTTGATGGCTCTTATGGGAGCATTGATCTACTGGTTCCCTAAAGTTACCGGAAAAATTTATAGCGATCTAACAGGAAGAATTTCCTGGGTATTTATATTTAGTGGATTTAACGTTACGTTCTTCCCTCAATTTATCTTGGGAAATATGGGAATGCCTCGTAGATACTACGACTATCTTCCTACTTTCACCGAATTAAACCAAATGTCCACTTTTGGATCTTGGTTGATCGGAACAGGATTCTTGATTGGACTTTTCGGAGTGATCTATGCACTTCTGAAAGGAAAAGAAGCAGGAAACAATCCATTCGGAGGAAAAACTTTGGAGTGGACTATTCCTTCTCCTCCTCCACACGAAAACTTTGAAAAGACCCCAGTACTAACCGGAGGGCCATATGAGTACCGCTAATCACACAGGTGGTTTTCATCACGCACATCATTTCGATAGCGCAGAGCATCAATACGAATCTTCTAAACAAGGGATCTGGTTATTCCTTGTTACAGAAATTCTAATGTTCGGTGGATTATTCGTAGGATATTCCATCTACCATTCTCTATACCCTCAAGTTTTCCATGCGGGAAGTAAGCAACTTTCCGTTGTTTTGGGAGCTTTGAACACAGTGGTCCTTCTATTTAGCTCCTTCACTATGGCGCTTGGGATTAACTATGTGCAAAGAGGTCTTAGAAACAAAGCGATCATCGCTCTTGCAGTGACTATCGCTTGTGCTGCGATCTTCATGGTCGTAAAGTTTTTCGAATATACTCACAAGTTCCACGTAGGTACAGTTCCAGGAAAATACGCTTACACTGAAGAGTTAAGCGCTTCCGGTGAGAAGGTAACTAAAGTTGGCGCTCTACTTGCAGAAGCTAATAAGCTTAGTGTAGTAGAAAGAGAACACAAACTTCATCTGGACGAAACTGAATACGAACACCTGACTCTTTTGGAAAAAACCAAAAACTGGCCTTTGTTCTTCGGATTCTATTTCGTAATGTCCGGTATTCACGGTTTGCACGTTCTTGCCGGTGCATTTTTGATCTTCTGGGTGCTTCTAAAAGTGATCAAAAACCAAGTTGGTCCTGAATATTTCACTCCTGTAGAAGGTGTGGGTTTATTCTGGCACGTGGTAGACTTGATCTGGATTTATCTCTTCCCTCTTCTTTATTTGGTAGGATAAGTTCATTACAAATAAGCGACCGAAAGGTTTGCTTCTAAAAAGCCGGGGCTTCTGCACCGGCTTTTTTATTTTCTGCCCCAAAGTGAAGCTTAAAAAAAACAGCGAAGAATCGGCGAATCCTGCCGATATTTGAGAAGAGACGAGTTTTCCCGGACGCAAATGCAAAATATAGATTATTCCAGAAGACTGAGACAATCCGGAACCAGAGGTTCCTCCCCACGTCAGGGAGAATCTTTTCCGACCGTGCAAACAATCCAGCACGTGAGGGGAGGAAATTCTCCGATCCGTTCTTTCCCAAGTTCCAGATCTATCTTTCTGGTTTTGGTAGGAGCGATTTCTCTTTTTACTGGCGGGGTAGTAGTCGGTCTTAGATTGGATCAGAAGGAGCAGGCGTTTGCTCAAAATGAAACCCAGTCTTTTTATAATGCCGGAAAAAATGTAAGAACGGAACAATCCGTAGAAGAGAGAGAAAATTCTTCTTCCGAAGCGGTAAGTTCGAATGCGAGCGAAAGTTCCGCTGAAACTTCTTCTTCCGTTAATTCCAATAAGAATCCTGGGCTTAAATTTCCGGCCAGATCGGATAAGGAAAATTATTTCCTATCGATCCCGACCGAAGATTCTGTTGAAGCGATGGAAATTGGAAAAAAATTGCTAAGAGCAAAACCTGAGTTCCAAGGAAGATTTTTCCGATCCAAAGACGGAGAATTATTCCTAGGATATTTTTACGGAAAAGAAGAAGCTACCAAGGCTTTGGAATCAATTCGTCCTCTGAACGATCCGATTTTTCACAAAACTTCCATTCACAAACTTCAATTTTGATCTGAATTTTCGAACTATATTCAGTCTAGAACGATTCCTCATTTTTTCCTTGACTTTGCCTCAAAATTTGCTATATTTTTGGGCAGAGTTTTAACGGAAGTCTTAATACTAATTGGCTGGCAAAAAGAAACAATCTGGCTACGATCATGGCGTAGGCGATTACGTCGTATATCCGATCCACGGGGTAGGTGAAATCACCGAAATCTCCAAAAAGGTTATCCTGGGAAAGAAAAAAGAGTGCTACGTAATGGAAATCCAGGGTAGCAAGATGAAGGTGATGATCCCGGTCGATAAAGCAAAACAGGTCGGAATTCGACCGATTATCGACAAGAAGGATATCAAAAAAGTTATCAATCTACTCAAGAAAGACGAGGTCGATACTGAAGAGGACTGGAAGATCAGGTACCAAAACAACCTGAACAAAATAAAGTCCGGATCGATTTTCGAAGTGGCGGATGTGTGCAGGAATTTATTCCGCAGGGCAAACGGTAAAGAACTGTCCATCATGGAACGTAAATTGTACGAAAGTGCGTACAATCTAGTGAAGATGGAAGTCGCCCTAAGCAAAGGAGTTTCCCAAGAAGAAGCTGGGAACCTTGTGTCAGATGTTTTAGCTAGTACATTTGCTCCGGGAGAAAGAGTTCCCGTAGCAGCAGTCGACATAGACGAAGAATAGTTTCCGATAAAACTCGAATCTTATTTAAAAGGATTTGAGTTATGGCGTATTTTTATAAAGGTCTAACGGCCGTCCTACTCTCCTTAGTGTCGTTCTTTGTAACGCAAAAACAAACTCAAGAGTTTGTATTTTCAGGCTCTAGTGCAGGGCTTGTACTCGTAATTTCTCTCGTACTTTTGTTCGGTGAAACTAAACTATTTCCAAAACTTCGCGGTGACGTTATTTTTTGTGTTGGTGTGGGTGCGTTATTAGGATTCGCCCTAGCATGGTTTATCGGAACGATTATTCGTTTTGAGGAATTGAATCTTGCATTGTATCTGATCCTAGGTCTTTTCGGAGCTAGAGCAGGTAAGTCTTTTGCAAAAGAACCTGGCCTTTCCGTATTCGGAGGAGGTGGGGGAGGACATACTTCTCTCGTCGATCCATTCGGAGTAGCTTCTATCGGTAAAGACGAAGTCAGAGACAAAATTCTGGATACTTCCGTTGTTATCGATGGAAGAATATTGGATATTGCTGATACACATTTTATCGATGGACCTCTTATTCTTCCTAACTTCGTGTTAAGAGAGATCCAGTTGATCAGCGATTCTTCTGACCCGATCAAAAGAGCAAGAGGACGCCGCGGTTTGGAGATGTTGAACAAACTCCAAAGAAAAGGTTCCATCGAAGTTAAGATCACTTACAAAGATTATTCCGACACTAGGGAAGTGGATGCTAAGTTGATCAAACTAGCTCGCGACACCGGTGGAAAGATCGTAACCAACGATTTTAACTTAAACAAAGTAGCAGAACTCCAAGGAGTAAAAGTTCTTAACCTGAACACCTTGGCTAACGCATTAAAACCTGTAGTTCTTCCCGGTGAAGAATTGGCTATCCAAGTCATCAAAGAAGGAAAAGACGAAAACCAAGGTATCGGCTATCTAGAAGACGGGACCATGGTAGTGATAGAGAACGGCGGACATCTAGTCGGAAAAGAAGTGAAAGTTACTGTTACTTCTATCATTCAAACTGCTGCCGGAAAAATGATATTCACCAAAGCTAATGGAAACAGCGGTTTTGATAAAGGTGAACGCGCCCCTGAAAAAGAAAACAGAGGTGGTAAAGGCGGAGAACGCGGAGAAGATCGTGGAAATAGATACGATCGTGGTGACCGAGGAAACGAGGAAAGAGGCAATCGTAAAGATTACCAGAATAAAAACCAGAACCGTGGCAATTACCAGGACAGAGGCGATAAAAACGAGGGTAGGGGAGATGATTTCGGAAATCGCAAAGACTTCCAAGATCAGCAGCAACAGCAACAATAACCCCCTCTAAAGAGACAGAATACGGGTCGGATTAGGAATTGCCTTCAAATTCGACCCGGTTCCGAATTGACGGTATCCTAACCCGAAAAAAAATTGAAATACGATCTCAATAAGGAGAGCCAAATGCAGGCCCAAGCGCAAGTGAAGGGACTGAAGGAGCTCGGTATAGAGCCCTCCGAAGTCTTCCATAACCTTTCATACGACGAAATTTTCGAACACGAAAAGAATAACGGGGAAACCGTTCTTTCTTCTAACGGAACCATGATGGTGGATACCGGTATTTTCACCGGACGTTCTCCAAAAGATAAATACTTCGTAGACGAACCTTCTTCTAACAAGAATATCTGGTGGTCTCATATTAACTTTAAAGCTTCCGAAGCAGTTTTCGAAGAGCTTTATCAAAAATGTGTAAACTATCTTAGCGGAAAAAAACTCTACGTATTCGACGGATACGCAGGAGCAAATCCTGAGACCAGAATCGGTCTTCGTGTAGTTTCCGAAAAAGCATGGCAGCACCATTTCTGCACCAACATGTTCCTTCGCCCTAGCAAGGAAGAGTTGGCTAACCTTCTTCCTGAATTCACTATCATCAACGCTTGCGGAGTGAAGAACGAAAAATACAAAGAGCATGGCCTGAACTCAGAAGTATTCGTGATCTTCAACCTTGCAAAAAAACTCTGCATTATCGGTGGAACCGAATACGGCGGAGAAATGAAGAAAGGAATCTTCTCCGTAATGAACTACAAGTTGCCATTACAGGGAATCGTTTCTATGCACTGTTCCGCAAATATCGGAAACAAAGACGGAGACACTGCTCTGTTCTTCGGACTTTCCGGAACCGGTAAAACAACTCTTTCCACTGACCCGAACCGCAAATTGATCGGTGACGATGAGCACGGTTGGGACGATAACGGAATTTTCAATATCGAGGGCGGTTGTTACGCGAAAGTGATCAACCTAGATCCTAAAACGGAACCTGAGATTTTTGAAGCAATTAAAAGAGACGCTCTTTTAGAGAACGTAGTTTTCGATGAAAAAACGAAAGTTGTAGATTATACTTCCGCTGCAAAAACCGAAAACACCAGAGTTTCCTACCCGATCTACCATATCAAAAACATCCAAGTTCCTTCTAAAGGTGGCCACCCTAAAGTGATCATCTTCTTGACTTACGATGCATTCGGAGTTCTTCCTCCGGTGTCTCGTTTGTCTATCGAGCAAGCGATGTATCACTTCCTTTCCGGTTACACTGCGAAAGTTGCTGGAACTGAAAGAGGTGTTAAAGAGCCTACCGCTACATTCTCCGCTTGTTTCGGAGCTGCGTTCATGACACTTCACCCGACTGTTTATGCTCAGTTATTAGGTGAGAAGATGCGTAAACATAATGTTCGCGCATACATGATGAATACAGGACTTGTTGGTGGAGCTTACGGAACAGGTAAGAGGATGAACCTTCCTTCTACTCGTAAAATTATCGACGAGATCATGAACGGAAACATCGATAAGGCTGAATTCATAAAGCACCCGATCTTCCAAGTAGAATATCCTAAAACCGTAGAAGGTGTGGATAGTTCTATCCTGGATCCTCGTGAGGCTTGGACTGATAAAGCTGCTTATGATGAGTCTTCTAAAAAGCTTGCTGGCATGTTTATTGAGAACTTCAAAAAATATGTAGAAGGTTCTAAAGACTTCGACTTCACAGCATTCGGACCTCAACTATAAGCTGATCTCTGAAAAGTCGGATTCATTTCCGGAGGAGTAAGTGGGATTTCCCCTTACTCCTTTTTTATGCCCATGTGGTTTCGGTAAGTTGTTGACAAACCGTTGTGCGGCGCATAATCATCATACAATACATAGGGATCAAAAGTATGGAAAAGGAAATCAAAGAAGCACTGAATTTCGCGATCGGAGCGGCAAAAACCCTGAGGGAACAAGCGGACAGTATTCTTTTAAAAGTGGAAAAAGAATTTAAAGAGCTCTCCACAAAAGGTTCTCAAGACCAAAGCGACGTCGCCAACAATCTTAGAAAGTATATCGAAGACGCATTACGTTCCGTGGAAGGTCTTGCAGGCCAAGTTAATTCTAAAGTAGAAGAAGCTAAAAAAGAATTCGGTAAGAAAAACTCTAACGACTAAGATCTTTTATCTTCTCGTTTATCCTTTCCCACCAATCCAAATCGATTTTCAAAATTAATTCAAAGCCTGGGATCATCCGATTCCAGGCTCAACCATTTCGCCAATCTTTCCGTCCAAGAGATCGGAGGAGGGCTTTCCATATCCAGTTCGAAAGATGTATTCCATAAGGAAATATTCTGTTCGAATTTGATCTTTAGGATATTAAGGATAGTTTCTCTTGAGCCGGTAAACCATTCGGAAGAAGGGATCCCTTTTTCCGTCAGATAACCTTCTATCAAATCTATACTTCTATAATCAGAAGAAAGAGAAGAATACGAAAAAGAATCATCTGCAAATTCTGAGAATACATTCTCCCATTCATCCGCAAAATTTCTTTCTTTGTTCCTACAATCGTAGGCTTGGCAGATAGACGCTCCATAAAAGGAATAATTCTGGCTACGAGGATCTCCAGTATAAACAGGATGGATCATACATCCGATCCTACTTCTGACTTTGATGTCCGGAGAGGTTCCGTTTACTTCTTCGGTAAGCATTCCTAAGAAGGGACAGTTATAGGTGAGCGGGTCTTTTTTAATAAAATTTTTCTCCGCTTCTTCTCTTACCTTTCTGAATTCCGCCATTGTATATGGTTTGGAGAAGTCCACGGATTCTTTGAAAGTTTCCGTTCTATCTTTTAATAGAGTTCTGAATTGATCCGGCTTTAATTCTAGATTGAATAATCCGCAGCAGGCTCCGCAAGAAAACGGAACATCCGCAGAAGGTTGGCAGAGCCCCACTTATAAACCGCCGTGAGGCAGATTCCCAGGCTTAGAAGGAAGAAATCCCAAGAACGCGAGTTCTAATTCTTTGGTTTCAGGATTTTCTACTATATTACAGTTCAGAGGGAAGATCTGCATTCTATCTTCGTGAAAAACGATTACCTTTCCTCTATACTTTTCGATTTGCTCTCCTATAAAATCTTGTTTGATCATAGGAGCAGCGACTAGAGAAGATTCGGATTTTATTCCACGGAAGAATAGATGATTATTTGAGTTTGTAGAAACTAAGAAGATACTGATCCTCTCTAATTCCTCTAACTCTGTGAGAAGATTTTCAAAATAATACTGGAATGTGATCAGATATCCATCTGCGGATTCAGGTTGGATCTGACCTTTTGAATATAGGTCGATCCACTGGATCATCTTGGAGATCGTATCTTTGTTCGCGAAGAGTATTTCAGGAAGATCCGTAACGACGGGAGTGATCTCTAATTTTCTGAAATCATGAAGGCATTGGAACATCAGCTCCCACCATCTCTCCGTATTATATGCATCATCAGGATTATTAGGGATATATTTTCCTAAAGAGTGATTCTGATGATCACTAAATAAGATCCCGCCTATTACCTTTGAAAATTCTTCAAAAGCAAAGATCAGATGTTCCATCAACTGATAGGAAGTAAGTGATTCTTCTTTTTGTTTTTCAGTGAACTTATAATAAGAAGCCGCAATCGGGTTTGGATAAAATTTGAATATTAAAGAAGGATTAATGATCTTATGGACCGGTTTACCTTTTGTAGGATCGGAAACTACTCTGATGACCGGTTGTCCATGTAAACTATAGTTAGTCCAAGTTAGATCACTTGGATCGTAATTTCTTCTGGCATGTTCCTTTGCAAGATACAAGGATTCGCCTATACTTCTATCCGCGAATAAGTTCGTATAAAATTGGATCGTGAAATCGATCGTATTCTGATTGTCTGCAATTTCCCAATTGGTGCCGATAAAACTTTTGATGCCGGACATCAAAAATGATCCCGCAAAATTATTCATCAGATCGGCATTCAGATTTCTAGTCGCACTCTTGTTGGATTGGCAAGAGTTAGAGAACACCATATCCGTATTAAATCCGGAGTTTTTGATCTCTCTTGCTTTTAGGATCTTTCCTTCTGAGATCAGCCATCCGTTTTCTAAAGGATCATCGGAGAAATATAAATGTCCTGAGTAATGGATGATATTCTTTCCTTTAATAAGAGAAAGAAGTTTTAATTTAGTAACTTGGCGTCCGCCTATGAATTCGATCTCTAATCTGGAGCTTGGTACCTTCTCACTTAGGACCCTAAAGATCTGCTCTCCCTCTTTTTGTGCCCATTCTAGATCCTCTGTTGGATCCGCAATAATGAGCATTCGTAACTTCTCCTTTTCTTTGAAGGCACCACCACTGGATTCTCCTCTTACAGTTTTTCCTATATAAAATTTGTCTGAGAGAAAGCAAGTTCCGTCATGTAGGAGTTCCCACGGGATCACTCCTAACTTAGGATCTATATTAAAGTGAAGGTATTTTTCAGTAGTAAGTCTGAGTTTTTCTTGGATGACAGCTGGAAAAAACTGATCGTAGAAAGTTTCTCCCAAAATCTTTAGATCATGAAGGATGTCTGTTTCTAGAGTTGGTGTATGACCTGATTTTTGGTGGATTGCAACGGAAACCCGAACTAAGTTTTCGATTTCCTTAATATACTCTAGGATTAGATCTTCGTCCATTGTGGACTGAAGATGTGATTCGGACCCGCTCCCGGAACTATCCAGAATATTGAATACGTTTACAGCACCGACTCTGTCTATGATTAGGTTCAGCATTGGATCTAAAGACTGCGCCTAAGAAGTTTCCTCGCCGTGACATAAGAGTCAGGAAGGAAACTGGTTACAACGCTCTTAATCCAAAAGGATAAAGAGATCTATGGATTTAGACAAGTCTTTTCCCTGAAACTCTACTGTGTACTTTCCTTCTCTCAATCCGGAGAAATTAGTGATCCCCTCGGAGTTGAATTGGTTGGAAAGTATGAATCTTCCGTCCTTAGAAAGATTTACTCTTTGGAAATCTTCCGGTCTTGGACATTCGATTTTGACACTTAAGTAAGCGGTTTCGTCGGTTTCTTGTACGACTTGGTAAGTGAACTTGCAGTCCTTATCCATTTTTTCTTCAAATACGATGAACTCGGAAGAAGAAGGCGATTTTGCTACTGCGGAACGCATAGCAGGCGCATAATCTACACGAGTGTTGATTTGAAGAGTTTCGATCAGGCTTCCGAAAAGTTGTGCTCCGGATTTTCCTAATTTAACTACGATGGATTCTTTTCCTTGTGCCTTACGGGCTAATTCCATCTCCACATATCTTTTCAGATATTCTGGAAAAGGTTTAACCTGCCAGCCTTCGTTTAGTTCGGCCTTATTCAGATCCAGATCCTCTTGGAAGGATTGGAAAGAATGTGTACGTGAAGCTGAATCGAAGTAGGACTCACCGGCAGCTTTTAGGCTAGCCTGGAGAGCTTCTTCCATTCTAATAAGTTCGTTTTGTAGTTCGGTGTCTTTTTCTAGTTTAGTCAGAACTTCAGGTTTCCCTTCAAATAGTGACTGGATTATTTCTGGCACCGAGTTTTCGCGGTTGGATTCCATTTGAGTAAGATTCTCCAATAGGTTTTAAGACGATTGTTTCTACTCAGACAATTCCGAAAATTTGAGTTTTTTTTGTATTTTTTCGATCAATCTGAGTAATGTAACGCTCACATTTCCCTCGGTTATCCCTAAAAGGTCAGCAACCTCTCGATAGGGGGTCCTTGCCAGGAAATGGCCTTTTTTGCGTTTTTCTAAGAGTTTTTTCCGTTGTTCGTATTTCTTCTTTAATGCTTGGGAAGTTTTATCTATTTCTTGAGGGAGTAGGGGGGCTTTCTTAACAGTTACGGTCTGCTTTTCTTTCAGCTCTAGAATATTTAAATATAGAGACGTAATCTTGTCTTCCATACGGATATTCTCTTCTTCCCGCTTGGAAAGTTCGGAGCGAAGGCCCAAAATTTTCTTTTTAATTTCGTCCACACTCAGATTCGTTTTTTCGATCAGGAATTGGATCTCTTCCTCGTCTAGGTTGAGATAATATATATAAGAAAGTTTGAAAATTACCCTTTTCTCTACGCCTATTTCTCCCAATACCTGGTGGAAATGTTTGGTTAGCTCTTGGGCCTCTTCCACTAAATCGGGACGAAGATCGGGTTCGTCTTCGATAGTTGCGTATTCTTTTCCTTCCTTGTTGATCTTTCCAAGGTTGGTCATCTTAAGCTCTCGTTTGGTTCTTTGCCAATCGATGAGCATATTACGTAGAACGGAGTAGAACCATGTTCTAAAACTTGATTTACCTTTGAAGCTGGAAAATCTAGCTCCGGTTTTCAGTCTTTCGAACGCGTATAAAAAGAAGTCTCCGGCATCATCTTCACTAAGGTGAAAGATCTTCATCGGAAAATTGTAAATATCTTCGGAATAGGATTCGAAGAATAACTTGAGAGCGGCCTCGTCTCCTTCCCCGCAACGGGTAACTAGGTCGAGGGTTTTATCCTTTGACAAATTCATTCTTTATGTAACCTTGCACCTGAGAGCCAACGATATGAGACGTAGTATATCCCTCGGAATTATCTTGGCCGCGTTCCATCTAAGCACCTTTGCGCAAAACGATAAAGTAATAAATTTTCTTTTCCCTGTGAAAACCGACGGAATCGAGAATAAGGTCACCTCAGTGTTTGGAGAATCCAGGGGGGACCATTTTCATAACGGAATGGACATTGCATCTACCGGAGAACCGGTTTTAGCGATGGCAGAGGGAAAGATCCTCTATTCACGGTTTGGCGAAGACGATCCTTTTGGAGAAGAATTCGGAACGGGGAATTCAGTTTGGCTGGATCACGGAAATGGGACGTATTCTTCCTATTACCATTTGAAAGACGGTCGCCTCCCAGGACTTTTAGAAGAACGTCTAGTCGCCGGTGGAGAAAAAATCGCATATACTGGAAATACAGGCCACTCCAGCGGAGCTCACCTCCATTTCGTCTTACTTAAAGATTTTGGAAAAACTATCCAAGATCCGATGAAGGTTTTGCCTATCGTAGAAGACGAAAATCCTCCTGTGATCGGGAATTTACTCATTCATCAGGATGAATATAAATACAGCCAGGTAAATGACGGAGACAATATCAATATTTCTAGAGCATTTCCGGTAACTGTCGGGATCCAAGACGCAGGAAAAAAATCGGGCCAGAGAAGAGGTGTTTCTCAGATCCAAGTTTCCTTGAACGGACAATTATTAAAGAAGGCTAGCTTCTCTAATCTACATTACGAAAAAGGAGAATGGAAAAACTCAGAAGGGTTCCCATTTTCAGATCTCTATTTTAAGGACCAATACTTGGTAGGTAATTTGGATTTTCGTAATGGAGAGAATGTGATCAAGGTATTGGCTTGGGATTTCCGTCAAAATCTTTCCGAAAAAACATTTACTTTCTACGTAAACCGTATCCGTTAATCGTCTTATAGATTATCCATCCGCTCTTTCGGAAAATAGGGTGCGCTTATGTTTGAGATCGTAGATATCCCAGGTTTACCTCGCAAAAAATTTCTTTTAGGTATCGCGATAGTAGTTGGCCTGATGTCCGCAGGGATCTTGGGCTTTGAACATTTAATCGGCAATCATACATTCAGGCCTGGATATACGGTTGCTGGGATCACTTCTATCCTTTGTTGTTTTTTATTATATAAGTCTAGATATAAAGAAGCTGTTTATCTTTCTTCCTTTTTGTTCGCTTTAGCTTTGGGACTAGGAGTTATTTATGGTCCCGGTGTTAAGAACGCTGCAGTTTGGTTTCCGGTTCTAGTTTTTTTCCAACTCTACTTTTTCAATCGTAAGATGGCAGTCCTGGCAATGTTCTATTGTTTGGGCCTCATTTTTTGGAAAATAGGAATTCCAATTGGATCTAGTGGCAGTGAGATCTATACGGATTCAATTGCCTCTCTCTGTTTTCTAACGTTATTCGCTGTTTTGATTGGTGCGAATATGGACAAACTGATTCTGGATAAAGATGTTCTTTTGAAAGAACTTTCTCATAGGGTCAGAAATAATATGCAAGTCATCTTGGAGATGGTTTCTTTTCTGAAAGATTCCGAAAATTCCATGGAGACTAGAAATGTTTTGCAAATTTTAGAAAGAAGGATATTGGCCCTTGCTTCTGTCCATACTGTCTCCCAAGATGCGGAACATGTACAAAGTGTTTCTATTGGAGAAGTGATAGAAAATTATCTGAATCGTATTGTTTCCAAATACAAAGCACTTCCGAATTTGGATCCGATCGCAAAACATTATCAACTGGATGTGAAAGAAGCGAACCTTCTTCTTTTGGTTTTGGGAGAAATAGTTTCCGCAACTTCCGAATCTGTTACGAATCATGTGGAAGATCTAAAGATCAGTTTTAGGAATCCTACGGTAAAAACTTTGGAACTTCAAGTAGAGGGTGCAAGTTTGGTGGAAGGGGATTGGAGTCGCTTTTCTAGGGATCTACTCAGCCATTCCGGCGGAGATCTAAAAGTAGATCCGAGCGGTAGCGGAAAGGTTTCCGCTAGTTTGGTAACTTTGAAAAGATAAACTTTACGTTCTGTTTTTAGAAGCCGGAAGATTTAGATCTTAACCGCTTGTTTGGTTCCGTTTGTTCCGTAGAGTCTTACATTGTCTCCGAAACTTTCGAAAACCGTATCTTCTCCGAGTAATGTAACCAATCGATTCATCAGTTCTGGATTCGGTTGTACGGAGTAATGATTATGAGCGCGGATCACCTTCTTCTCTTCGTCACCTGAGATTAAATGGAAATATACTTGGGAATTTCCTTGGTACGCAGCAAGTAAAGTATGCAGTTGGCCGATGATATCCGGCATTTTTCTATGTCGGTCCCCAAGTTTGATATGAAGTGCCTTTTCCATTTTGTCTTCGATGGTGGCGTCGTTCAAGATCTCGAAACTGTTTACTTTGATCTGTCCTCTGAGTTCGGATTCTCCCGCTTCTATCCTATCCAGATCTCCTTTTAGGAATACTGCTTGGTCTTCTTTGATAATTTCTTTGAACTTTTGATACACTTTAGGGAAGGCCACACATTCTATTTCTCCTGTGCGATCTTCCAGTTTGAAGTTTACGAACTCTTCTTTTTTCTTGGTGAACTTGATCTTTAAGGAAGTAAGGATTCCGGCTACTTCTACCTTATTGCCTGCTTTAATATTATCTAATGTCTCGATAGGAACCGAGTTTAAACTTTTTAAGTGGCCTTTATATTTATCTAATGGATGGCCGGAAAGGAAAAGACCTGTGACAGACTTTTCTCTTCTGAGTCTGTCTTCCATCTCCCATTCGTCTGCATCTTTAGGAAGTTTTAATTCGTAGCTGAGTCCACTATCTCCGAAAAGTGAGAATTGGCCTTCTCTTGATCTTTCTTGTTCTTTTTGTGCGAAAGAAACTAAACTATCCATGGACTCGAATAAACATTTTCGAGTGTATCCGAAAGAATCTAAAGCACCACCTTGGACCAATGCTTCCAAGATTTTTTTGTTCAATACCCGAGTGTCTATATTTGTCATGAACTCGGTGATTTCTTTAAAACCTCCGAGGTTCTTTCTGGCTTGGATAATATTTTCTGCCGCGCCTTCTCCCACACCTTTCATTGCGGAGATACCGAATCGAATTGTTTGGTCATCGATTACGGAGAAGGATACATCGGACTCGTTTACATCGGGAGTCAAAACATTGATCCCCATTTCACGAGCGTTATTGATATATTTTGTAATATCAGTAGTTTTAGAATGATCTCCTGCAAGTAATGCTGCCATATACTCTGTTGGGTAATTGGCCTTCATATAGGCAGTTTGGTAGGTGACTAACGCATAAGCTACGGAGTGGGATTTGTTAAATCCGTATCCTCCGAATTTTTCCAACTGATCGAATAATTCTTCCGCGAATTTTTTTGCATGCCCTTGTGCTTGGGCACCATCGATGAACTTGACCCGCAGAGGATCCATTAGTTCTTTTTTCTTCTTGGCCATAGCTTTTCGGAGCATATCCGATTCGCCCATGGTGTATCCGCCCACAACACGGGAGATACTCATCACCTGCTCTTGGTAAACAGTGAGTCCGAAAGTTTCCTTTAAGATAGATTCGGTAGAAGAATGCGGATAAGTAACGGGCTTTTTACCACTCTTACGTTCCAAATATTCCTCTAACATTCCTGATTCCATTGGGCCAGGACGGTAGAGTGCGATTAAGGCTACGATCTCATCAAAGTTGGAGACCTGGCTTCGGGCCACGAGATCGGTGATACCGGTGGATTCTAACTGGAAGATCCCAAGTGTATTCGCTTTTCTTAATAATGCGTAAGTGTTTGCGTTATCCAGAGGAATTTTATCTAAATCTAATTCGATTCCTCTTCTTTCTCTTACAAGTTTGATCGCATAATTCAGGGTCGTTAAGTTTTTAAGACCCAAGATATCCATCTTGATAAGACCGACGGATTCCAAATTGTTTTTTTCGTATTGAGTTACGATAGAACGAACGCCTGGCTTATCCTTCTCCGCAACTGTAGAGAGTGGAACCACTTCTTCCAAAGGAAAAGGAGAAATAACTACACCGGCAGCGTGGCGACCCGGTTGCCTATGATTTCCTTCTAAACGTTTTGCGATCGCGAATATCTTTTTGTTTAAGTCGTCTTTTTCACTAGCTTGTTTTAAGTCCCCGGACATGGCCAGAGCTTCGTCGATTGTGATACCCGGTTTACTTGGACAATAACTTGTAAGTTTATTAGATTCTTCGAATGGAAGATTCATCACTCGTGCAACGTCTTTGAGAGCGGCTTTTGCACCTAAAGATCCGAATGTGATGATCTGACCGACTCTATCTTCTCCATACTTTTGGCGGATATAATTGATTACTTCTTCTCGGCGTTCCACGCAGAAGTCTGTATCTATATCCGGCATGTCCTTTCTGTCCGGATTCAAAAATCTTTCGAAGAGCAGATTGAACTGCAAAGGTTCTACGTTTGTAATTCCAAGTGCATAAGCTACGATGGAACCGGCCGCGGATCCTCTTCCTGGACCTACTGGTATCCCGGTTTTTTTAGCGAAGTTAATATAATCCTGAACGATCAAGAAGTAACCTGCGAAGTGCATGCTCTTGATCGTGTTTAGCTCGAATTCTACCCTTTCTTTGATCTCGGAAGTAACCTGAGAATAACGCTGCTGAATCCCTTCCCAAACCAGTTTTTCCATAAAACCGTATTCATCGAAACCATCCGGAACGGTGAATTCAGGTAGAAGATAATTTCCGAATTTTAATTTCAGATCTACTTTATCACGAACTTCTAATGTAGAATAGTATGCTTGAGGAAGTTCGGGGAATAATGCCTTCATTTCTGCGGGACTTTTTACGTAGAAGTGCTGGTTGAATCCAAACTCCATCTCGTCTTCGATGTTTTTTCTCATTCCGATACGAAGAAGAATGTCTTGGGCTTCTTTATCGTCTTTTTTTAAGAAGTGAGAATCGTTCGTGACTACTAATTTAATACCAGTCTTTTGAGCGAGATCATATACACCTTTTGCAACGATATCTTGTTCAGGGATTCCGTGGTTTTGGATCTCTAAATAGAAGTCTTCTTTATTAAAAATTTCGTTTAGTTTGCCTGCAAGTTGGAAGGATTCAGGAGCCTTACCTTCTAAAATTTTGCGGTTCACTTCGCCTGCGAGACAGGCAGTAAGACAGACTAGACCGTCGCTATGTCTATCTAAAAGATCGTAATCGATCCTTGCTTTCTTATAAAAACCTTCGGTATAGGATTTACTCGCGAGCTTTATTAGGTTTTTATAACCTACTTCGTTTTTAGCTAGAAGAATTAGATGGTATGCGTTTCCGTCGGCGATCTTAAATTCTTCCGTTTCCGCTTTTCTGTTCGGAGAAACGTAAAATTCGCAGCCTATGATTGGTTTTACTCCGGCTTTGGTCGCCTCGTTGTAAAATTCGATGGCACCGAACATGTTTCCATGGTCCGTCATTGCCACAGAGCTCATACCGAGCTCCTTAACATGCTGCATTAGCTCTTTGATGCGGATCGCCCCGTCGAGCATAGAGTAGGTTGTGTGGAGATGAAGGTGGGCGAAGTCTTCCATACCAAGGGACATAATAGAAAGCGGGTCCTGTCTCCGTCAAGCGGAGTAGCCGGAAATCTCAAAAACCGGTTCTGGATTTCCGTATCGAAATGCCAGAATTTCCCGAAGGCTTTCCTTGAGAATCATAATGGGAAAAAATAATAAAATCTACTCTTTCTAAAACGCTTCTCTAGGCCAATCCACCGAAGTCTAACCCGACTTCTTCAAAAGGGCTCTTGTAATGATTTTTGCTACTTATGGATCTGAAAATATTTCAAAAATAAGAGAAAGCGAATGAAAGATTTCGAAATCTGCAAACTAGAATGTATAATTTAAGAATTCGAAATAGACTTTTAAACCTAGAAAAGATTTTTATCCTCATCGAAAACAAATATGCAAAAAGAAAATTCAACCAACGTAAGAATTGCCACCCGTTCCGATCTAGAAGAACTTTCGGAGTTATTCGACCTTTACAGAAAGTTTTATGAATTACCTTCCGATCTTACAGGAACTAAAAAGTTTTTAGAAGATAGGCTCTTGCATAAAGATTCGGTTTTGATCGTCGCAGAAGACGGAGGAAGATTGCTCGGTTTCGCACAACTTTACCCGACCTTCTCTTCCCTATCCATGAAAAGGGATTATATACTCAACGATCTGTATATTAGAGAAACAGAACGTAGGAAAGGGACGGCTAAAAAAATCTTGAGTGGAGCCGCGAATCATGTGATTGAACATGGCGGAAAGGGAATGGGATTGGAAACTCATCCGGACAATCGCCACGCTAGACATTTATATGAACGTTTTGGATTTAAATTGAATGAGGAATATCTGCACTATTACTGGGTGGCACCGAAGGAGAAATAAATTCTCCTTAAGTAGATAGATGGCCTGATAGTTTTTCCTATCAGGCTCGCTTTCTAAAAATTAACCCTTAGGAGGTAAGGGGCCTAATTTATCCAGTAACATCTGGTTCACTAAATTCGGATCCGCTTTTCCTTTGGAAACCTTCATCACGTAACCGACTATCGCACCTAGGGCTCTGTCCTTACCGGATTTGTATTTTTGGACAGCGTCTTCGTTTGCAGCGATCGCTTCGTCTACGATCCTTTCGATCTCTTTATCGTCTCGAACAACGATCAGATTTTTTTCGGTTACGATTGTTTCCGGATCTTTGTCTGTTCCGAGCATTTCTTCGAAGACGGTTTTACCGATTTTACCTGAAATTTTTCCGTCAGCGATCAGTTTTACTAAGCCGCCTATTCTTTCCGGGCTTACTTTGAATTCGGAGATGGTAATACTTTCTTTATTAACAATTCCTAATACTTCGTCTTTTACCCAGTTGGAGGTTTTTTTCGCGTCCCCGGAAACTTTAAGAGCGCTTTCGTAATAGTCTGCGATCTCTCTTTCTGCGGTTAGAACTTCCGCATCGTATTTAGGAAGTCCCAGTTTTTCCACGAATCTGTCCCTTCTTGCATCGGGAAGTTCCGGAAGAGATTTGCGGATATCTTCGACAGTTTCTTTTGTAAGAATTACGGGAGGAAGATCCGGATCAGGGAAATATCTATAGTCATGGCTCATCTCTTTGGTTCTCATTGTGAGAGTTACGTTAGATGCCGAGTCCCAAAGTTTAGTCTGTTGAGGGAAAGTTTTTCCCTGAGTGTACATATCTCTTTGCCATTCTACTTCGTAATCGATGGCAGCTTTTACTGCTTTGAATGAGTTTAGGTTTTTAATCTCTACTCTTGTTCCGAATTTGTCAGAACCTTTAGGACGAATGGAAACGTTCGCGTCACAACGAAGTGAACCTTCTTCCATATTACAATCGGAAACCCTAATATATCTAAGAACTGATTTGAGAGCTAAAAGATAATAATATGCCTCGTCGGAAGAACGCATGTCAGGCTCGGAAACGATCTCTATCAAAGGAGTTCCTGCGCGGTTCAAGTCTACATAAGACTGAGGAATTTTAGGATCTGCGGAGTGTATTAATTTTCCGGCATCTTCTTCTATATGAATGCGTGTGAGGTTTACGAATCTAGGTTTCTCTTCTCCCTTAACCGTAAAATAGATTTTTCCACCTTCGCAGATTGGTCTATCGAACTGTGAAATTTGGTAACCTTTTGGAAGATCAGGGTAAAAATAATTCTTTCTATCGAACTTAGTATGAAGAGTGATATTGGAACCGAATGCAAGACCGGCCATAATCGCCTTGGTCAAAGCTTCTTCGTTTAAGACGGGTAATGAACCGGGAAGTCCCAAACAAACGGAGGAAACTTGGGAATTAGGAGCGGCTCCGAACTTGGAAGGGCTATCGGAGAAAACTTTGGAATCCGTGTTTAATTGAGCATGCACTTCCAAACCGATGATTACTTCGTATTCCATTAGGGCTCCCTTGCCTCAGTTTCCGGAAGAACAGGAAATTTTTCCTTATTCTTGAAATTTTAGAGGCCTATGTAGTTATTCTTCTAAGAGGACCAGTACCGGCAACGGATTTTTGAATGAAACAAACTCTTTGTATAGCCAATCAAAAAGGGGGAGTGGGCAAAACCACTACTTCCGTCCATCTTGCTGTCGGCCTTGCCAGAAAGGGAGAAAGGGTTTTGCTCATAGACCTGGATGCCCAAAGTAATGCGAGTTCAGTATTTACGGAACCTTCTACCAAAAATGGTAAGGACTCTTTTTTACTTTTTAGCGAGAAGGTCCCAATTCGTGAACTAATCACTCCGACCAGGATTTCCGGTTTGAGTTTGCTTCCTGCTTCTTCTAAACTTTCTCAAATTGATGTTTTACTTTCCGGGAAGATGGACGGATTTTTTGTTCTGAAAGAGGCCCTGGATACTGTCGCAAATGATTTTGATTGGGTTGTGATCGATTGTCCTCCTAGTCTTTCTTTGATCACCATGAATGCGTTTGTCGCTGCAACTGGACTTATTGTTCCATTGCAAATCTCTAAGTTTTCTTTGGATGGAATAGAAGCGATTTTAGAAGCCAAAAATCATACAGTAAAAAGGTTTAATCCTGATCTGAAAATTTTGGGGGCATTATTGACCTTATTCCAACAAAGGACCACGATGTCTCAAACGGTGGTTCCGATGATCGAAGAACATCTTCGTCTATTCGAATCTAAAATTCCTCCTTCCGTTGCGGTAGAAGAGGCACATCTTTTGAATCAATCCTTGTACGAGTACCAACCTAAAAATAAAACGACCAAGGCTTATCAGCAATTCACAGACGAGGTCTATTCTTTTGGCGGGTAAAAAGGACTTATTAAAAAAAGCGGCAGGCGCAGCCGTCAAAAAAACATTAGGGGGAGAAGTTTCTAAGGAAGAAGCCCCTAAGGCGGCAGCTCCCGAACAAGATCCTAAACCTGCCGTTTCAGAACCGCCCGAAAGCCGGGAAAAACAATTGCCCAAAAAAGAGCCCATTTTCAAGCTAAACAACGGTATGAGGATAGAAGAATACACACAAACGGGACTCCGTGATTCTAACGGAAATAAAAAATGGATCCGCATTCTCGGTGTCTTCTTGGTATTGATCTTTGTTTGGTGGATCTGGCCTTCTAAACATGAGATCTATATGGACGTGGATAAGATGACTCCGGACAAAGTTTCCGGAATGGGTTCGGAAAAAGAATACCACTTCACTCACGGACAGGACTTTTTCATTTATTATAAAAGAGGCGGTTGGTTCTCCCCTGATAAGATCAAACTTACGATCTATAAAGTGGATGAGTCCAAGGAAGAGATCAGCGTTCAAGAAAAAGAATTCAAACGCAGATTTGATAAATTCCAAACCTATTATGATGATTCTTTCTTCGATGACGAAGGTTCTTACGAGGCAGAGATCAAAGACGAGAATGGAGAAATTCTCGTGTCTAAAAAGTTCACCATCAACTAGATGAAATTTTCAAAATTTATAATATTCTTCGTTTGTTCCTTTTTGTTCTTTTGTGAATCTGCAGAAAGACCCCAAGGTTTGCCTGCAGGTGCAAAATATGATAAAAATATGAACGCATATATTCTGAACGAGCCGGGTCTCGCCAGAATATATTATGATAATGGAAAGTTGTATTTCGAATGTCCTTTAGATGAGAATAAAGCTTATCATGGACTATGCAAATCCTATCTCAGATCTGAAGATGGCCTCGCTTCTCAGGGAAAGTATGAACACGGTTCCAAGATCGGAGACTGGGTCTGGTATTTTGCGGACGGCAAACCTTATATCAAACAAAAATTCGGAAGTCAGGTCAAAGATGAATTCGCTCAATTTAACGGGGACGAAGGAAACGAAGAAGGTCCGTACGAGAGATATTATCCTGAAGGTTCTCTGGAAGTAAAAGGTAATTATAAAAACGGACAAAAGTCCGATTTCTGGCAAAAATACTTCAAAGACGGAGAATTGGAATATTCAGGTTATTATTCCAAGGGTAAAAAAATACGCACTTGGTTCTATTATTTCCCGAACAGACAAACTGAATCTGTCGAAGTTTTTGATGAGAATGGTAACTTCTTATCTAGAACTATCTTTTCCCCTAACGGAAAAGTCCTTTGCGAAGTTCAGAAAAACGAATCTCGCTGCGGATAATTTAATGGATCCTAGGCATCTCAAACTGGAGAAGTTTGCGGCCTACGGATTTTTTATCATCACAATCTACTTAAGTGTTTATCTCACGCTCAATCATTATGCGGGCGAAGGTTTTATACTTTCCTTGGCTATAACCCATCTAGGTATATTTATCGCGTTCAGAAGAGTATTAGACAGATTAAGCTATTTCGGTTTAGCTTTTTCTCATATTGTTCTTTGTTATTGGTTAGGAAAGAACGCTTTAGAGATTTTGTCTACTATCGATGGATGGAAACAGGGATTCTAAGATCCCGAAGTTGATCGTAAGTAGATTAAATAAGAAAAGAATAAATACAATCACCAAAATCAGGACTAGCAAGATCATCAAAGCAATCCTGATAAATCTGACCTGCAGATAACTGATCCCCAAAGCCAAATTTTGGTAAGTGCTTAGCTCGGGACTTTTTCCGAATTTAAGATAATTTCTGATATAAAATGCAGAAACAGCAATTACCGCACCTGCTATTAAGATCCCAAAAGGTTCGGAATAATTTTTTTGGAGCACAAATAGCGGAATATAAACTATATTTCCGATCAATGTTCCCAATGCTACAATTCCTAAAAAATGGAGAAGTGCAGTAGCAAAAGAATTATTCCGGTTACTTTCGGATCTAAATTCTGATTCATCTTCTCTTAGATTTTTAAGAGAATGAAAACGATCCGCATCATCTTTAGAGAAAAGTTTTCCTATTGTGATCATCAGATATACCATACCTATAATCCAAGCAAATGCTAAGAATAGAGAAGGTATTACCCAAAAAAGATCTTCCGCTCTTCCGGAACTTGCGCCTGCCAAAGCGATATTCGGCATACTGAAAAGTCCGTGAATAAAACCGAAAAAGTACAGGATCCTATTTAAGAACGCGTAAAAGAATGCTCTGAAATAAAGAGAAAGAAAAGAAGTTAGAGAAAGAACTGCTAAAAATACGTAAAAGAAGATCTGCAATCTTTGTCCGAGCAGAACTCTTCCTAATCTATTTTTGATCTCTTCCGGTTGGGAATCATTCGGAAGACTTGGATCTTCTATCTCTTTTAAGATATTTTCAGTAAGAAACATTTGGGAAATCGCCCCACCCTGAAAATAAAACCCGGAGATCGGTTCTCTTGCAGTTCCATCTAACAAAGCTTCCATAGTAGAAGTGTCGTTTGTGTTCAGAAACGTAGGTTGTAGGAAAAGTTGAAATCCGCTGACCAATAGAAGAACGAAAGGGATAATGTAAGTGATGGTCAATTTAATGCGAGATTTCATATCGTAATCCGTCTATAGGGCTATGATTTTACTAAGCTGGATTCTCTCCATCCAAAAAGTTATGAGAGAAAGACCTGATTTAAAGTAAGAATACAAAAATCGCGATCATTCCAATTCCTACAACTCCCAAAGCAATGAGCACAGTCAGAAGTAGACTGGATTCTCCCGCTTCTAAAGAAGCGTTGGAAGCTGTAGATGTGTTTGAACCGCTAGATTTAGAAACCGGCTTTTCCCCGGTGTAAAGACGTACTTTGATGGAATTTTCCTCTTCGTAAATTTTACCAAAGACATCATTGCCGATTTTGACAATGGTTTCGTTCTCCACACCTTTGTTTTCAGTGGCGACAACCGTTGCTGGAATAGGTTTAATACTTCCGTCTTCCGTTTTGAGTTTCATAGAATCTATGATCCCCATTGTAGTAGGATCACTTCCGGTGAGTTGTACTACAATTTGATCACCAGGTTTGAGTTGGTTGACCGGAATTCCGGAAACAGGAGAAAGAATAAATTTGAACTGAACTCTTGCCGCAGTTGGTGGAATGGAAGCATCTATCCCAGTGGGAACTCCAATAGGAATTATAGGAGCTTCGTCCGGTGCGGAATCTTCTTGTGCTTCTTCGGAATCCAAAGACTCAAAGGAAGATTTTCCCGAACCTGCCTCATCAATCTTATCACGATCAATCAAAGAATACCAAAGACTGATATCAGGCTTGGAATTTCCCATCGCTTGGTTTTGGATCTGGTTGACCAGATATTTGATTTTATCGTCTTCACGTTTATTGATATAATGAATGAGCTGCTCCATAAAATCGTCGGAGCGTCCGCTGTTTGAGAATAATTCCTGAAGTTTATTGGTAAGGTTTTTAAGTTGTTTACCTTCGTATTTGATCTTTTGGCAGACATTGGTGATATCTTTGAAGGTGGTTCCGGATAACGGAATATTGATCAACTCGCTATTTCCTACGGCAACTACTTCGAATCTATCGATCCGACTGGAAACCGGATCTACGATTCCCCCAAATAGGATGTAAAGAGAGGAAGCCCCGTCCCTAGACTGAAATAATAAGGAATATACTTGTTCGGATGGCATAAAATTTCGAATGAAACACCGATACTACTATGAGGCCAAATCGGTATCGACTTTTTTTTGACATCCTGCATCGGAATCTGATAATTGTCAAACTAAGGAAATTTGCGGATTTGTTTAATTTCAACCGCCCAACTGATGAATTTCTTCTTTCATAGATCCCCCCTAATCCTACTTCTCACCTCCCGCTATATTCGAGGATCCAGAGTCACCGGATTGCTTTCGATCAAGTCCAGGATTTCGTTTATCGTTATGGCTGTCGGAGTTGCCCTTCTAATCGTAGTACTTTCTATCTTTAACGGATTCCAAAGGCAACTTAAGGAATCCTTGTGGCAGGGTGGGGAACATATTACAATTGAAAGCAGTTCCAATGGCGGAGAGATCCGAGATTACCAAAAGATCATCAAATATATACAAAACGATCCTGATCTAAAAGACAGGATTATCTCTGTCGAAGGTGGTATCCAAAGCCACGGACTTATACAAAGATATAACGTATTTTATCCGGTTCTCATCAAGGCAGTCGCTGTTCCAAGCGTGGATGAATTGATAGAACATAAACTTCATAATTTTCCTAGAATAGTTCATTATGATCGAGAAGAGTTGGGTCATCTGAACCGTGAAAGTTATATCATTCTTGGAAAAGAGATGGAAGACCTTTATAATTTCAGTCTGGGTAAACAGCTTACTTTAGCGGTTCCTGGAGGAAGGTTCTCTCTCGGAAAAGGTGTCGAGGTAAGCGTTCAAAATTTCAGGGTATCGGGATTTTTTAAAACGGGGAATTATAAGTTCGATTCCAGTTTTGTTTATATGTCCTTACCCGTTGCTCAGAAATTTTTCAAAATGAAAGATTCCGTAAATCAGATCACGATCAAAGCAAAATCTTTGGATGATCTTGCGATCAGCAAACGTAAGCTGTATAGATTATTCAATAGTTTAGAGTTTGAACAAGAAATAGACGCGGCTTCTTCTTTATCCGTTAGAACGATTGCAGAAGAGCAAGAAAATCTTTTAGCAGCACTGCAATTAGAAAAGACGATCATATCTATTATTGTTTTCTTATTTATTATTTTGGCAGCACTTGGAATGGTCGCTTCCGTATATTCTCTAGTAAGAGCAAAACGTAAGTCTATCGGAGTATTAAAAGCTCTTGGACTTCCTGCTTCCGATATTCTTCTCATCTTTACATTAAACGCGATGCTTGTAGGGATCTTAGCTTCTTTGACTGGTGGAGTCGGAGGGGTATTCTTAGCAAACTCACTCGACACTATTATAGGCTACATCGAAGAGATCATCAATCTTTTGGGACCTTCTTTCACCGGTTCAGATTGGACGCCTGTGGAGTTAGTTCCGAAACGAATTTATTATTTTGATAAACTGCCAGTGGATATCAATATACCTTTTATTTTTATGGTAACTACCGCAGCTACGATACTTTCCGGGATTGCAGGATATTTCCCAGCAAGATGGGCAGCAAGTTTGAATCCTGTCGATACCATAAGGAACGACTAACGTGAGCATTATTAAGATCAGAAATCTGGTTAAAAAGTATCATATCCTAGAAAAGGAATTTTCCGTACTAGATGGATTGGATATGGATGTGGAAGAAGGTGAAATTTTTTCCATCGAAGGAAAATCCGGGATCGGAAAATCCACTCTTCTCAATATTTTAGGTGCGATGGATAGTTTCGATTCCGGCGAGATCGAAATTTGCGGAATCAATCTAAACAATTTGGATGAGAAAGGAAAAGAAAGTTTCCGCGCGGAAAAAATCGCATTTATCTTCCAGCACCATCTTCTTCTTCCGGATTTTTCCGCTCTGGAGAATGTGAGCATTCCACTTTTGATCAAAGGTTATTCTACTTTTAAAGCGGAGAAGGAAGCAATCTCCATGCTGGAGAAAGTTGGACTGAAAGAAAGGATACATTCTCATCCTTCTCAACTATCCGGAGGAGAAAGCGCAAGAGTAGGTGTGGCAAGAGCTTTGGTAGCCGGGAAAAAACTCATACTTGCGGATGAACCAACAGGGAACCTGGACAGAGAAAATTCCAGAAATCTAATGAACCTGATCCAAGAACTACAAAAAGATCTAAAATTCAGTCTAATACTAGTGACCCACGATATGGAACTGGCTGCGCTTGCTCATAAAAGAAACCAGATTTTCCAAGGAAAACTCAAACCCGCAGTGGTCCCACAAACGGTATAAACAATTATGGATGGCTGTATTTATTGCGGCTTATCCCTTCTCGACTGGAAAAATCGGGGAAAGATAGGATGCGCTCATTGCATCCAATTTTTGGGCGAAGAATATACCAAATTTATTCCGATCCAAGCGCCTTCCGACTGGGAACCTCCTTCGAATTTTCCTGCGATTGATACTTGGGAAAAATTCAAAAAAACAAATTGGGAAGAAGGTTTGTCCTATTTAGATTCTCACCGTTTGCCGTTCACCTATAGGTTCCGCATTGCTAGAAATCCGAAAAATTCCACCTATGCCAAACGGACAGAGAAGACGGACCAGTTCCTAAATTCGTTTTTAGAAGAGAATGATTCCCAGGCCGAAGATCTAAATTCTGGAAAAAAAAATCCGATCCTAGAATTAAAGCAAAGAATTCCCTGGAATTCAGGGACATTGGTAATGGGAGACGAGGATCATATTCGTTGGGAATATGTGACTGATTCCCTACTTGAGTTAAACTCTGTCCTAAAATCCGATTTTTTGACAAAATTCGAGGCGGAAGATAAGTTTGATTTTCAAAAAGGGATCGGATTCATCAATTCCTGTCCTACCAATTCCGGTTTTGGAGACAAACTTTCTGTTTCTATTCCGGCGAGACTTGCGGACTCGGGAGAGTTAAGGGATTTCAGGCTGCCTACAGACTGGGGCTTCTATCGGGAAGAATTGAAGGGCAGATTGGTCTTTTTCCGAAAAAATTTCGGCCCAAATAGAAAAAATTCCTTTTTCAATTTGGTTTCGTATTTAGCCTTACTGGTAATAAGCGGAAAAGAAGGGACAAAAGCCTCATTTGCCCCGTAATCCTTTTTGGTTAACTAGTCCGATATATTCTTTAAGGGAGATTCCGGCTCCCAGTTGGAAATTGGATGCGAATACAGTCTAACCTACAGAACCCATCAGGAAGGGCGTGCAATTATGTTGGAATTTACTAAAAGAGCAAAACGAGTAATCAACGAGATCGCGCAAGACGAAGCAAAACGTCTTGGTAGCGAATTTATCGGCCCTGAACATATCTTATTAGGATTGTTAAAGGAAGAAGATTCGGTCGCGATAAAAATACTGAATAACCTGAACATCAACCTGAACGAACTTCGTAAAGAAGTAGAGCGCAGGACCAGGGAGAACTCCGGCACATTGTTGATGGACATGGCCCAAGGACAGGATCGATACCAAAAAATTATCGAACTCTCTAAGGAAGAAGCCAAACGTCTTAAACACAATTATGTTGGAACTGAACATATTCTTCTAGCGTTATTGAGAGATAATAATAATATCGCAGGTGGAGCGTTATACTCCTTTAGCGTGAATTATAATGTGATCAAAGGGGAGATCTTACGTCTTTTAGGCGCTCCTCCTACAAGCACAGTCGGAGTATCCAGCCAGCCAACCGCTCAACCTGGAACTCCTCGCGCTGAAAAAACTAAAACTCCTATCTTGGATGAGTTCGCAAGAGATCTTACTCAACTAGCCAGAGATAAAAAACTGGATCCTGTTGTGGGTAGATCTAATGAGATCCAAAGGGTGATCCAAATCCTTTCTCGTAAAACCAAGAACAATCCAGTATTGGTTGGAGAGTCCGGAGTTGGTAAAACAGCAATTGTAGAAGGACTCGCACTTGCGATCGTAGAGAAGAATGTTCCGGATCTTCTATTCGAAAAACGTGTACTTTCCTTGGATCTAGCAAGCCTGATCGCAGGAACCAAGTATCGCGGAGAATTCGAAGAAAGATTGAAGAAGATCATGAAAGAAATTTCTTCTTCTAATAATATCATCATATTTATCGATGAGTTGCATACTCTGATCGGAGCGGGAGCAGCAGAAGGAGCGGTAGACGCCGCAAATATCCTGAAACCTGCACTTGCAAGAGGGGAATTGCAATGTATCGGAGCTACTACCAGCACAGAATACCGCAAGTATATCGAGCGTGATTCCGCATTGGAAAGAAGGTTCCAAGTAGTAAAAGTTGCGGAACCTTCCGTAGACGATGCTATCCAAATCCTTACAGGATTGAAAAAAGCATACGAAGCTCACCACAAGGTGCGTTATTCGGATCGTGCTTTGGAACAATCAGTTAAGTTATCACATAGATATATCAATGATAGATATCTACCTGACAAGGCGATCGACATCATCGACGAAGCGGGCGCAAAAGCAAGACTTGCAAATTGTGCTCGCCCTCAAGCAGTAAAAGACTTGGAAGAAGAGATCAAATCACTTTCTCAAAAGAAAGAAGATCTGGTTCGTTCTCAAGAGTATGAAAAAGCTGCCGGAGTTCGCGACGAAGTAAATCGTAAGAAACAAGTTCTGGAAGAAAAGATCAGATCTTGGCAGGAGAAACTGGATGATTTCGCAGTTTCTATCGACGAAGACGATATTCTTTCCGTGGTTTCTCAGTGGACCGGAATTCCATTACAAAGAATGGAAGAAAACGAGTCCGCAAGACTACTTCGTTTGGAAGAAGAACTTAAACTAAGAGTTGTCGGGCAGGACGAAGCGATCGAGAAGATTGCAAAATCCGTTCGTAGAGCAAGAACCGGGTTCAAAGCAGAACGTAGACCTACAGGATCTTTCATCTTCCTTGGGCCGACAGGTGTGGGTAAAACCGAGCTTGCTAAAGCATTGGCTGAGTTCTTATTCGGAGACCAAGATGCTATGCTTCGTGTGGATATGTCCGAATATATGGAACCACATGCGGTCAGTAGATTGATCGGAGCACCTCCAGGTTATGTTGGTTACGATGATGGCGGACAATTGACTGAGTTCGTTCGTAAAAAACCGTACTCAATCATTCTGTTGGATGAGATCGAAAAAGCTCACCATGATATATTCAACGTTCTTCTCCAAGTAATGGAAGAAGGTAACCTGACTGACACTAAAGGACGTAAGGTAAACTTCAGAGACGCGATCATTATCATGACTTCTAATATCGGTGCTAAGGAAATTTCCAGCACAGTTCGTTTAGGATTCGAAGATCGTTCTGGAGAGACCGACAAATACAAGTCAGACCAGGCTCGTGAGCAGTTGAAAAAACATTTCAACCCAGAGTTCTTGAACAGGGTGGATGAGGTTGTTTACTTCAAACCTCTCAGAAAAGAAGAACTTATGGCGATTATGGATATCATGATCAGAGATACCAATAAGAGATTATTGGATAAGAAGATCAAGATCGACCTTACTCAAGAAGCAAAGGATCACTTCATGGATATCGGTTACGACGAGAAGTTCGGAGCACGTCCATTACGCAGAGTATTCCAACGCGAGTTAGAAGATTATATGGCAGTTCAAACTTTGAAAGGCGCTTACAAAGAGCCTACTAAGATCACAGTTGCTTTCAAAGAAGGTAAACTGGACTTCTTAGAAGAAGTTTGGACAGATTATAAACCTGCAGATCAAGGTTCAGACGGAGGAAGTTCTCCGAACAATCCGGAGCGTTCCGAAGAACCTGCGCTAGTGTAAGAGATCTTTGCCCCCTCACGGAAACGGAAAGGGGGCTTTTGATCTAAAAAGGGAGACTTTATTGGAGAGGGTCTATGCCGTACCTGATTCCCATTATATTTGTGCTCCTTTACCTTCTGGTCCGTAAGGTATGGTTCCATCTACGTAAGATCAGAACCGTAGCAGGGATCGAAAAAATTTCCCTATGTGTTTTCCAGCCTGATTTATTTCTTCCCGAGGTACGCGTCCTCTACAAATACTACTTCCAAGGCGGGGTCTACTTCGGATCCGGTTATATGCTGTTGACTGATTTCCTCGATCAAGAGGAATACGAGATCTACAGAAACTTGGACGGTTTACCTGTTTTGGAAACCGGGGATTTTCAGATCGTTTCTGAGGAAAGAATAGAACATTTCCTTTCTATACGATATCCGAGTATAATCGTTTTCATCGACCCGGTGGAGCCATTTCATTCCTTAATTGATTGTCTAAATACAAAATCAATGGGGGTCCCCACCTAAAATTTTTCCCGCCAATAAAAAGTGACCAAAAGATGCACAAAGGAAAAATACTCCTACTTTCACTGATACTATTTGTTTTTTCGGCGGGGAATACTTTCGCTCAGAGCGAACCGGATTACCAAACAGCATTAGCAGAATTCCAAAAAGGAAATTCAGAAAAAGCCTTAGAGATCATTCGTGTGCTTCACGAACAAGGAAAAAGATCTTACGATACTCATTACCTAGCGGCGTTCTGTCATTATAATGCAGGAAGAAATAAATCCGCTGCTACTCATTGGTCCGAAGCATTAAAACTAAAACCTGGAGACCCTGCTGTAAGTGTGGATTTTGCCAGATATCTGATCCAAGCAGGTAGGAATTCCGACGCATTAGAGATCATTTATAATTCTTACCAAACTAATCCTAAGAATAGAGAAGTAAGATTATTATACGCGACTACTCTATTATATAATAATAAAGCTAGAGAAGCATTATACATTATAGAAAAACTAAAAGCAGAAGATGGAAACGATTACCGTCCTTTAGTTTTAGAAGCTCAAGTTTACTTCTATTTAGGGAGTGCCGAAAAAGCGGAAGTCAGTTTGAAATGGGCTCAATCTTTAGTTCCTAATAATCCGAACGTATTGAACAACCTAGGATTAGTTTACGAAAAAGCAGGAAACCAAGAAGCAAAAAGAGGGAATATCAAAAAGGCCCTCGAACAATTAAGAAATGCTAAAGAACAATTGGAATCCGCACTTAAGTTAAAACCTGACGATGAAAAAATAAAAGGTAATATTAGAAGAATAGAGGCAAGGATCAATGCCCTTTCCGCCGGGTGAAAAAAAGGTATTATTCCATACCTTAGGTTGTAGGCTCAATTTTTTTGAGTCGGATGGTTTATTCTCTTCTTTGAGTAAACACGGATATTCTGTGGCCGCGGGAGAAGATATTCCGGATGTGGTCGTAGTCAATACATGTACGGTCACCAATAAAGCAGATTCAAGAAATCGTAATATTATTCGAAACGCGATTAAAAGATATCCTGGTGCTCAAGTCTGGGTAACCGGATGTTACGCACAGACAGATAAAGAATCAATAGAATCTATCCCCGGCATTGCAGGAGTGATTGGCAATGAAAACAAATCCGATCTGCCTAGGTTGATCCTAGAAAAAGAAGGCGCAGATTCTTCTCATATCCAAACAGTTTCAGACAGATTTGCATATTCTGATGTTTTACCGAATGGACATACCAGAGCTTATCTTAAGATCCAAGACGGTTGTGATCGCCAATGTTCTTATTGTAAAATTCCTCAAGCAAGAGGCAAGGGTGTTTCCAGAAATTGGAAAGACGTACTAGATCAGGTTTCCTTCTTACAGGATAATGGAGTGGGAGAGATCATACTTACAGGTGTGAACTTGGGCTGGTATAGAGATGCAGAAGGCAGAAAGGCATTTCCTAAAATGCTCGAAGCCATCTTGAATAAGTTAGAATATTCCAGACTTAGACTTTCTTCCATCGAACCGCCTGATGTGGGTGTGGAACTTGCTGAACTTCTTACTCATCCTAGATTTACTCCATTCTTACATGTTCCTTTACAAAGTGGAAGTAAAGAGATCCTAAAAAGAATGAAACGCAGTTATACTCCTGAAACCTTCCGTAAAAGGATAGAACTTGCTAAATCAAAAGTTCCGGATTTATTTTTAGGAACAGATGTAATCGTAGGTTTCCCTGGGGAAACTGAAGCTGATTTTGGAGATTCTGTTTCTATCCTGGACGAATTAGGTTTTTCTAAAATACATGCCTTTCCTTTTTCTGTTCGGAAAAATACCTCTGCGGAACAATTTCCTGAAACGGTTTCCAAAGAAACCAAAAAGGAAAGAGTTCATTCTCTTATGGATCTTTCCCAAAGATTGCATCGCAAATATGCAGAAAGCCAGTTCTCTAAAAAGAGGGAGGCTGTTTTGGAAAGGGGTGGGGTTGCAGTAACCGATAATTATCTAAAAGCAGTTATCCCTGAAAATGATCTAAAAAGCCTAAGTCCAGGGCAATTCTTAACCGTAGAGATCGGGGAATATATCCCGGATGTTACCGATAAAGAAGGTAAAGTTTCCGCTCGGATCTTGGCTGCAATCGGTTGATCCAGATAAAGCACATTTCGATTTTATAAAATTGTAAAATTTAGATTTGTAATGTGCCAAAATCCCTAATAAACGGGAATTTTTATTGCATTAGTAATCCTGTGTAAAAATGTTTCTCAAACGTTAGTATACCTTTCTCTTTTTCGGGTAGGTCTGTCCCCTGAATGAGTTAGGTTTTTATTCGGATGAAATTAAAATTTTTAGCATTCTTTTCCTTTCTAATACTGGCTTCCTGTATTACTATTCCGGTTCAGGTTTCTTTGAACGATCCACCTGACCAAAAACAAGCTCTTCCTTTAACAATTTTTATAGAAAGAGTGACTCTTCCTTCCGGGATCAATTCAGTGCAGACTAAGGAAGATAATTTAACCCTTGCAGTTATAGAATATGCTCGAAAAGCGAATTATTTTCAAAGGGTAGCATACATTAATTACAAAGAACCTTCTGATAATAACTATAAAATTTTTACCATTGCCTGTACCAATTTCGAGGAAATTAGAAAACCTCATCCTGCATATTTCCCTTTAGCGATCTTGACTTTCACAATTTATATTTGGGCAGGAGGAGCGATTGCTACGGATTCGGCTGCTTATGATTGTGATTTGACTGTTAAAAATCCGAACAAGAAGGTCCTTTTTAGAAACGTTAAGAAATTATTCAATACTCGTGATGTGAATTTTTATAGCAAATATTATCTGTTTCCGAGCGGAATCGAGGATAGGACCGAAGTATTGTCCTCATTGATCGACTCCTACTATAATGCTCATCGATTCATATTAAAACATACTAATGGAGACAAAGTGAATGAAAAAAATTGAGTTGTTTATAGCTACTTGCGCAGTAATCGGACTGTTCAATTGTGCTACTTTTACAAGTTACCCTGAAGGGTTTCAAGGCCCGACTTACCAAAAGCCCGAAAAAGTTTCTAATAAGACTATTTCAGTGACTTATTCACAGAAATCCTTTTCGCCATCCGGTGAATCGTTAGAGGTAAATGCTAACGCTCTTGAAGCAATGCAGAAAGAATTTGAAAAGCATATTTCGGAATCCGGCTACTTTAAAGGTACCACAACTGCTTTACAACCTTCTGATTTAAAATTGCAGATCGAAGGTGTTGACCAAGGTGGCGGCGGCGGACAAGCTCTTGCTTTCATAAGCGGTTTGACTTTAACTGTTTTACCTGCTTGGGCAAAAGATGATTTTACGATTACTTATACTTTTAAAGATAAAAAGGATAAAGTAGTAAAACAGTACATTAGAAATGTTACTTATAATACTTGGATCCAGCTTTTACTTATTTTTGCGCTTCCGTTTAAATCTCCTGCTTCGGAAATTCCAGCGGGCTTCAAAACTACTACTTATTCAGTATTAGAAGAAGCTGCTAAAGACGGAATTTATAATTTAAAATAAAATCTATAAGCGATTTTAAGGGATATCTCTTAAAATCGCTTCTTTAAGATCTGATCAATTCTTCAGAATAAGTTTCTTCTTCTCTTAGATCATAATAACCATATTCGAATTCAGGGCCTGATTGGATCTCCAAGCCGTATACGTTTTCACTAATACGAACTGTTTTAACGATCTCTAATTTATATTGTTCCGCTAAAAACTTCATCTTATCTAAAGAGATCTTATCATTGATCCTAGGGCCGACTGGGTATTCGTTTTTGACCCAATCTAGAACGATCAATTTGCCACCCTTCTTCATGGAACGAACTAAACCGTCCATTGCTTGGCCCGGATCTGCAAAAGTGGAAAGTACTAAAGAAGCAAAAACGACTTCAGGGACTGGGATCCATTCCGGTAATAGGGGACGATCCGCTTTCTCCATATAAAATGGCGTAAATCTTTGGATATCTTCTCTATTTTTCCAATGTAATACTTCATCCAAGAAGTCTTGATTACATTCTGCGCCCCAGACCCATCCCTCTTTATGGATCGATTTCAGAAGAGTTTCCGTCCAGAAACCCAGGCCCATCCCGAAATCCACGATATTCTGGACATCCTTCAGGGAAAAATGTTTCAAAACGGTTTCCGGAGGAGTAAGCTCACGTCTCTTGCTCGAGAGGAGAAAATTCTGATATTCTGGGTCGTAATAATATTCTATATCGATCATTTATATGCCGGAAGTCGTATTATGTCTTATGAATGCTTTCATTAGTCAAGATCAAACCGAAAGGAGAAGTTTCCGTATCTTTCGCATTTTATATTATTTTCCCCACATTCTGCTAAAAACCGAAGTAAAAAATTGCATTGTAGCAACCGATAATCTAGTTCGGAACCTTATTTCCAGATGAAAATTCGACTCCGGATCCTATCTATTTTCTTCCTAATGGCATTGGGAAATTCTATCTATGCCCAGGATACCTTTCGTCTGGACAATGATAATGCGAGTGTTGCAAACTCCATCAATGTAGAAGTCCTTAAAGACGGTAGATCCGTTCGTATCTCTTGGGAAGCTCCTCGAGAAACCGGCGAGATCATAGTTGCTCGATCTTCTTCTATCATCGATAATCCTGAAAAATGTTATATCTCGGATTCTTTGGGAAAATTTCCGAGCGGCGTAGCTAACGGAGTGAATCAGATCTACGATTATAATCTGAAACCTGGAACTTATTATTACGCAGTCGTATTAGCGAATCATGTAAGGAAGAAGGATGCAAGATTAGTAGCGAATCGTAACTATACTACGATCCCGATTGTGATCGAAAATAACCCGCCTCCTCAGACAAATAATCATCCACCGACTAATACTCAGAATAATTACCCTCCTGCTACGAATACGAATCAACCTCCGCCAGAAGAGCAGAAGTATCTTTCGGATAACGCTAGAGTTACTGATATCTCAGTAAAGAGAGAAGGTCAGTTCTTACGTATTTCTTGGGAACCTTATCCGAAAGGAATCCAAGGTGAAACTATCTATACTATTTATAAATCCGCGGAGCCGATGTCTAGTATGACATTGATGAGAAAAGCGGAGAAGTTAGCGGAAGTTTCGCATCCTGAAAATACTTTCTTGGATCAGGATCTGACCAAGTCTCAAACTCTTTATTACGGTGTTTCAGTAAAACAAGGTTTGAAAGAAGTTTTACCTTTAGTCCAAAATCAATCCTTCATTCGCCAGTTCTACGTTTATGATCAAGATAAAAGAAAACCTCCTAAGGAAGATGATGTAGTTACCAATCCTCAATTCGCGTACGATGAAATGCACGTGAAGGATCTGAAGGCGAATATCGTCGATGGAGGAGTTCGTTTAGATTGGAAATCTCCTGATCGCGCCGACGAAAACACTGTCTACTCTATTTACCAAGCGGGCAAACCTTTGTCAGGAGGAGTTTCTACCTTTCTAGGCGGCAATGTTAGAAAGCTTGGAGAAGTTTCTCATCCGGATACTAACGTTATGGTTAAGATGAAACCATACTCCGGAACCATGTATTTTGGTATTACAGTTAAACGTGGCGATATAGAAGATTTCACTTTGACTCAGGACCAATCTTATGTTGCGATTGGTGGCCCTGGCTCTTCGGATAATACACAAACTGCTGAAAACGATAAGCCTAATAAAAACGAGCCGAAAGAAGAGCAAGATCCTCAGGATAATCAGAACAACCAAAATGTTCAGAATAATGAAAAACAACCTTTAATCGTCGAGCAAGAAGAGCCTAGTGATGAAGAGGTCGATCGAGTTCTGAGAGCAACGTATTGGAAAAACGAATACGGAGAAGCGGTTAAACAATTGGCTCCGTATGCGGGCTCAAACGATGTCGATATAAGAGGAAAGGCCAAGTTTTTCCTTGGAATGTCTTTTTATAAAAAGGGTGAATATAATAAAGCCCTAAAGTTCTTCGTACAAAAAGATACAAAGAACTATAATCCGGAACGAACCGAGTTCTGGACCAAACAATGTCTGGCCCGGATCGGCGGAGGAAGAAGATGAACCGTTCCATTATTTTAGTCACAGGATTTTTATTCGTATGTGCAGGTCTTCTCACAGGGATTTATACTGCGGTGATCCAAGATACGGATTCCACAAATAAAGGGATCATCGAGAAAGTCAGAGAAGGAGAGGAATTTCTAAAACATTCCAATCCTAAATCCTCGGAAAAGGCTTTGGATATTTTCGCAGAATTATCCGCCAAGGATGTGGGTTCTGATCTTTCTTTCCGGATCCAATACGATCTGGCAACTGCTCTGGACAAAACCGGGGATAAGATGAGAGCCCTTGGTATTTTCAGGGAGCTGAACCAAAAAGAAGGTTTAGCTCGCGAAGAAAAAGCTAGGGTCGCCTATGGCCTTGGAAACCTTCTTCTTTTATTAAATAGAGACGAAGAAGGAAAAGGACATTTAGAGGAAGTTCTTAGAACTTCCGGAGATAACAAACTCAGATCGAATGCGTTATCCGCAATTGCCGACTACTATATGAAAAAAGGCAATTACGATCAGTCTAGAAAGAACTACGTATTGGCCTTACAGGAAGATCCTGAAAACGTAAAAGCTAGAGTGAGATGGGGAAAATCTTTGCGCAGAATGGGCAAAGATTGGTCCGCTTACGATGTGTATGAAGATTACGTTCAGTCGGATGCCTATTTCGATCCGGATAAGGTTTCCGTAGATAAGGAATTCCGTTCCGGGCTCTTAGAGAAGGGTAGAGAATTATACGTACGTAAAGAATATTACTCAGCGATCGAAACTTTGAAAAAAGCTTTGGATATAGGTGTCAGCGAAAGAGCTAGAGAACAAGCTTGGTATTATATCGCGGAAAGTTACGATGCTTTGGGAAAATCGGAACAAGCAATCCAATATCTGAACAAAATGTTAGAGAACTCGGATGGAACTATGGACCAGGCTGCCATGTTCAGAAAGGGAACCATCTATTTCAGAGGCGGAAAGTATGAGAAAGCCGCAGCGGTTTTCCAAGAGTCCGCTGATAGAAATCCTGATACTCCTGTAGGTAAAAAATCCGCTGCCTGGAAGAAGGAAGCTTTGGATCAGATCGAAGACGATCTTAGATACAAGGACGGAGAAGGTGGCGGAAAAGCAAAACCTTCCGACGATGATCGCCAAGACGACGACTGGAAATATTAAGAAATCTTAATTTGAAGAAGTCTGAACAAATTCCTGTTCAGACATTTGGATCTGTATCCCTAAACAATCATAAATTGCATGTGGGATATCTTTCAAGGCGTGGATTTTGTCTTTCATCTGATCCGTGTATTTACCGTATAGAATGGTCGGTACCGGGTTTACGGTATGAACATCCACAGTCAGATCTTCCAAGTTTCCATGATCGGATGTTATAATGAGTTGATCTTGTTCCGGATCCATTGCATCCAAAACTCCGAGTAAAAAGTCCTCCAAGTCGGAGATACATTTTTCGGCACCTTTCCAATTCATCTTATGACCCACCTTATCCGTGATAAAGTATTCATAGATACATAATGTATGGCCCTGCATTGCAGGAATGATATCTTTCCCGGTTTTGTACGGATCTTGGATCTCTAAAACCGGATCATCCTTATCTATAAAGTCCCTTCCGAACTTTCTAAGGAAATCACGGCTGATGTCCATATAAAGACCCTTGCCATCTCTTAGATCATCCATATCTTTTAAAGGTTTGTCCGCAGCCATCTGGATGAGAGTAGAAGCGGATACATGTCTTGGATGTTTTTTTATATGTTCCGCAAATCCGGGGGTATAACAGTTCAGTAGGTCGGCTTTAAATCCGTTCTCTTCTAAGATTCGAATGATGGAATATTTAGCGATGATACGTTTTAAGGTAAATGTAGGAAATCCACTCATGTGTCGGTTCAGCACCTGACAGGCATTGATCCCAGTCCAAAGAGAGGTTTGTCCGGTGGCGCTTTGAGGAAGTCCCTTGATCCCCATACTCGCGTCCGTTTTGAGATAGGTGAGTTCTTGGAGGCGGGAAGGAGAATCTGTCGGGATCGATTTACCGCCCAAGGGTAGAAAAATCCCCTTTGAATACTTAGAGAACGGATTTTTATCCGGATCGTTTTCCCCAAAGCCTATCCCGTCTATAAAAACATAAAATATCATTTTATTGGTCCGAGAAGTATCGATTATCCTATTGAATTAGACTGATTCTTTATGATGGAATCGCCGATACTAGAAAGGTGAACCCGCGCAAACATAGCAAAAGATCTCGAATTCTGACTCTGATACTGCTATGTATCGTATTGATTTCCATCCCTTTTTTTCCGGGAGCTTGGAAGGATGCGGTTTTCTTCTCTCCTATCCAAATTCTTAGTTTGTACCCTAAACTGAAAAAGGAATCTTTCCTAGACTCCATCCTAGAAAGATTTCAAAACAACTATTATGATCTGGGCTATAGATTTGAATATTTGATGAGAGAAATGCCCAAGCCTGAAACCGACAAGGAGGCTGAAGTTTTAGGAAAACTTTTCACCTCTTCTATCAAATTAAAACAAATTCGAATTTATGATTATAATTATAGGGCGATGTATTCATCCGATCCAAAGGGACCTGGATTTCATAAAGGTCTTAGACTACTCGGAATGCAGGTATCTAAAGCAAGTTGGGTAGAAGATACCGATGGATTTTTATTATACAGAAATTCTTCCGGAGATCTATATCTTCAGATCTTGAAAGAAGACGGAGACCGAATTGTCCAAGAAGCAAGCGGTTCTAAAAAATCATTTCTGCCTCGGGATTTTTCGGAAGGGATCTTATATTGGGTATATAAGAAGAAGGAAGATGATTCGGAACTTTTAGAAACCAATTTGAACCCTGATAGCACATTACTTCCAAATGCAGAGGTTTCGAATTCGGAAGAATCCAAGGCAATGATACATGCATTGTTGGATAAAAATTCCAAATCTCAAAAAATTCTAATTCGTCCTGTTTGGGAAAAGATAGTTGCGGATGATCTAGAAATTTTTCTATCACAACATAGAAAGACAAGAGCGGAAGAGTTATTATTGATCTTAAGTGCTTTTGGAATTTCATTGATCGCTTTGATTTGTGGAATACTTGCTTCTAGAATTTTATTCACGATCCGAATGGAGCACCGTTTTTCAGAGAGAGAAGAAGTGGTCCAAGTGAAAACCGAGCTGGTTCGTTTACTCGGGCAATTTAGGGAAAAGACAAAATGATCGGCTTTAAATTCAGACTTATACTTGCTTTATCTTTTATATTTTCCGTTTCAGTACTTCTTTTAGAACCGTACTTTCCTTCCGGGATTTTTTATAAGTCCAGATTGGAGTCCGTATTTTCTTCCTTTAATAAAGAGATTCTTGAGTTAGAAAAAAAGATCCGTGAATCGGATCCGGAAGAATTGGATACGAACAATTTATTCCTTCCCGTAAGAACCTTTTTATCTTGGGACTCAAATCTGAAAAATACTCCGAACCTGGAATTTTCCGGAGATAAAGAAAGATATCTATTGTCCCAGGCATGGGAGGGAAAGACTAGTCGCTTTCTTTCTTTGGAAAATGAGCCTGTATTATTTGTTCCATTATATTCAAAATCAGTGGCAGTTCTTGCGGTATTGGATAAGGAAAAATTCAAAATTTCCTTGGACGATAAGATAGAATACTTTGTTCCGGAACCAAGACTTGGGACCTTCCAAGATTGGGAAGAAAAAGGGGAAAAAACCGACCCGCGGAAAATTTCAGAAGAAGTTTTGAAGTCCATGAAGGACGGGGGAAATGATTTCAAAGAAATCCGACTTGGTGACAAATTATACAGAGCTTATTATGCATTCTATCCGGAAGAAAAAATAGGTTTTATCCAAGGGATCTTACTATTAGTTCCTTATGAACGTAATATTTTCTTAATATTGTTCCCGGTATTTTTCGGATTATTGTTTTTATTGGATGCATGTATTCTTCTTGTTAGAAAGAATAAATCATCTTCCTCCTATACAAAATCGGATGTGTCCAAGCTCATCCAAATTCTTTCTCAAAGAATCGAAGAAAGTAATTTTAAACAAGTGGAAGCGGGAAAATTACCCGAATTAGCCGATATTCCTGAGATAGTAACCGTTCCTCCTATTTTAGAAACGAAACCGAATGCAAGCGGTACATTTTATGTTCTACCCTTTGATCTTCCTGGAGATTCATTTTTAACTCCAAAGTTTTTAAGAGAGAAGAAGGAGCCAATTCATGTAGAAAGAGAAGTGGCATCTGCTCCTTCTACCGTATCTGTTGTGGAAATGCCGGAAGCTCTACAGAAAAAAAGAGATTCTATCTTTACGGATGAACTGGCAAGGCTTGTGGAGAAAGTAAAATCCACTTCTCCCGAAATTCCTCAGACCCAAATTTTAGATCGTCCTAAGGATTCAGGTCTTTTAGCAAAAGCACTTAGAGTTACCGGACTCGCCGAGATCGGTCTGAAGGCCGCGAGAGGACTTGCTCCTCAACATAAGTCTAGATTCTTCTTATGGGCAAGAGCCTGGTGGGGAATTCGTAAAACCGATCCGAATGAAGAACTTCCTCTTTCTGAAAAATTCAGAAGTTGGTTGGATAAACAACCTATTCGCGAAAAAAGAAAGATCCTAGAAGTTTTAGATGAGATCCACCAAGGTTTGGATACTCCTATATCTTCATTATTGAAATATTATCTTACGATTTTCTCTTCTCTTCATTTGAAATCCTTTAGTATTCATTTTTATGATAGAAGAAGAGGCGCTTATCTTCCTGTGGTATCCTACGGTTTACAACCTTATAGCCGTCAGAACATGATCTTTTTATATGGAGATCAATTCTTAGGAAAAGAAGTAGGGGATGTTTCTATCATAGACGTTACGGAAGAACGACGTAACGATCATTTCTTCCGTAAAAAATTCGATTCTGCGGATTTGGATGGAGTGATGAGGATTGTTTCCTTCTCACTTTTCAGATCCGGTCTAGACTTTAGGTTCTTTCTGATGTTCCCAGATCCGCCTAATAATGATTTGGCGGAACAGATAAGAGAGAATGTAGAGAATTCCATAGAACCCGTGGAAGATGCATTTTTACAATTAGAAATAGAACAGGCTTCTCATGCCATTCAGGACAAAAGAGATTTGGTCCAAATTCAATTCTTACTTCTTCGTTGGGCAACTCACGGTGAAAGAAGCAGATGTAATCTATACAAGATCAGATGTACAGGCGATTTGGATTATTCTTCCATAGACAAATGGAGAAAAGATGTTCTGGAGGAGATCCAACCTAGGCTCGGATCGGAAGATTACGGATTCGGAGTTTCTCCTTCTGAAATTTTTGTTTTGTCCAGAGAAGAAAGGGAATCCGAACTAAAAATGATCTTGGATTCTATAGGAAAAGAGTATAAGATCACTCCACTTCCTTACCCGGAAAACGGAAAAAACTTATATACTTATATTTAATATTTTCCTGCCGGATAAGATCTAATCTAAAATGCGCACTCTCTGTTGTATCCTTTTGTTTTGTGCAAGTTTATCTTCTTATTATCCTCAAGAAGAAAATAGAAGAGAATGGAATAAAGCAGCAAAACAAAAAGTTTTACTTCTTCACCAAAGTGGGAAAGAAGCTGAGAGTCTTCCCTTCTTAGAAGAATATGTTAAAAAAAATCCGAATGAATTGATCTATAAACTTTATCTGGCTAGGGCTCTTTTTTGGAGAGCAGACTTGGAATTGCCGGGTCATTCCGAAGATGTATTTTCCAGAATGGAGAAGGTCCGAAAGATCAGAGACAATTACCTCCGAGCAGCGGGTCTGTTCGAAGAGAATGTTGGTTATTTAGGAAAGGTAAGTCCTAGGGATCCCGATTTGGGAAAGTGGACCTTTTTATGGGCAATGTCGGAGTGGTATGCCGGCCGCGAAGATAGGGCCATCCAGCTATTTAAGAAGTCTTTTAAGCATGATTTTCGCCTGAACCAGGCGAATTATAATATCGCAGCTATTTACGAAAACTTGGGACAGATACTAGATTCTCAAATTTATTACGGAACCTACTTGAAAAACGAAAAGGAACTGAAAGAAGAGGAGTAATGGCCCGTGTCGAAAGAAGATTTCAGATGCTCCTCACTGAGGAAGAATTCGAATTATTAAGGACTGAAGCGGAGAAAAGAGACCTATCCGCTTCAGAGTTGCTTCGCTCCTGTTTTAGGAACGAAGTTTTTAAATCCGATTCTTACCAAAGATTGGAAGCTTTGAGAGAATTATCCAAAATTTATCCGGAAGCGAAAGTTTGAAATTATTAGTCTCTTCCGATTGTTTTAAGGAATTGATACTTGGAAATTCCTCTTCTCGTCGTTCCGTATCGAACGCGATCGAATCACTTACCAAAAAAAATCATATTTTCGTTTTGGCTCTTCCTAGTTTGGATTCTGTCCTTGAAAAAGAATCCGATCCTTTAACAAGAGAGATCATCTGGACCCAATCTAAAAATCTGTTTTTGGATTTTCTCCCTGTTAGAAAGGAAGAGATCTCACTTGCGATACGACTTTCTTCCTCTAAAAACTTGGAATGGAAGGAATGGTTGGAGATTGCTACGGCTTCTTTGGCGGATTTGGACGGGATTTTATGTACGAATCCCAAATGGAAAGAGCAGAATCTAGTAAAGATCCTACTCGCTCAGGAAATAGACCTCGACGGAGTCGCTTAACGGGCTCAGTTGGTCCGGGCCATTTTCGGGATCGTAAACCGAATTATAAGCGGCAACTTTGAAATAATACGTTAGCCCCTTTTGGAAGAATAAAAGTTTTTTATCGTAAGGGTCTTTACGAGGTTTCTTCTTTTTCTTTTTGGATTTAGGACTTTCGTCTTCATCATCGTTTTCTTCCGGTTTTTCCGCGTTCAAAGAAATGAGTCGATTGTCTATACACTGACAAAGTTTAGGGCCGCTCATATCATTGCGCTTAGGACAACTGGAGTCATCGCCCAAGATAGGATCCAAATACTCGCTCATCGGATGTTTGGTTTTTCCTTTGGTAGTTAGAACAGGCATTTTACCTTTTGCCAATTCTTTACTTGTACCTTTTAGTATCCCAACCATACGATTCGGGCCGACTCCATAGTGAATGACATAGCCGCCTTTCTGCTGCACATTCCTTTCCGGATTTTGGGTCCAACTCAAACAAACTCTAGGACCCTGAGCTTCAGGATCATAATCGTCAAAGTTCACTATTTTTAAACCGGCGGGTCTAACGGGAGGAATAGTTTCTCTATAAGAAAATGTTAATGCTTCTAATTCAGGGCTGGACTTTGATCCCGAATCGGTCTTAAATTTGACCTTTACCTGGTAATATTTGAAATAAGAAAGTTTGTTTCCCCAGACCTTGTCTAATGGAATACGATAACTGGAAGATTTTCCTTTAGGAGAACTTTCTTCTTCCGTTTCTCTGTATGGATCATCCTCTTTAAATTCTTCTTCGATTTTTCTGAGATCGATAGATCTCCAGGCCGGATATTCTTCCGTTTTCGAAAAAATTTTAGGAGAAGATCTGAAATATAATTCTAATACCGAGGACTTAGGGACATTCGCTTTTAATAATACTGCTTCCGGGACAGAATTGGAAAATTTGGTCTTATAAACGGTGGATATTGCAGTTCCGAATTTTGCATCTGCAGTAAAGGAAGATGGGTCATATTTTTGACCATCGTATTGAGTGGATAAGACCTCCGGATCGGGACTTCCTTTGGAGACGAGAAAATCATCTAACCACCCGTAAAAACTTTCCCCGATCTTAAATGGAGTGCTGTCTTCCGGATGAAAACCGATTCGAATGATCGGTTCTTTAGAAGAAATAGAAGATCTGTCGGTTTCTTTTCCGTTGATATATAATACGATCTCTCTTTGAGCAGGTTTAAAATGAATGATAAAATGATTCCAATCAGATCTGGAAAGTCTGGAATTACCTGCAAGTTTTAGTGATAGATGTGTTTTGTCGACTTTCTGAAAAAAATTACGAAATTCTAATATTGGAATCTCATCTTTGATCCTGAGATCCCAGCCGAATTTTTTTCCTCTGGTATATAGATCCTTGGAGAGTAGGACAGCTTCCTTATCTAGGTTTCCGGGTAATAGAAAGAAGGAGATATAAAATTCTTCCTTAATGTCCGGACTTGTAAGTATTCCCTTTGTTTTTCCTGAAACTTTGATCCCGGATCTTTTGCCCACAAAACCTGCGGATCTTTTTCCGGAATGTGCTTTTGCCGAATCGGGAAGATAAGAAGAAGTTAATATTCTGTAACCGCCGGCCTTATCATTCAGGTCTGCAGCTTCTTTCTCTTCAAAATCTAAAAATAGATCCGAACCTTCTTTACGATCACGGGGACTTAATTCTAATTTAGGAGCTCCGTTTTCGGTACTTCCTAGACGAACATATTTAAGAACGAATGCGCTTAAGGAGAATGAATTAGATTCGGCAGAAATAGAGCCGGAGAAAAAGGAAACAAGACCGACCAAACCTAAGAGATAGACCGGATAAAGGATCTTGTTTCGCATTCTTAAAGGTGTTTTTCCGTTTATTAAACGATGGTGTCTAACTGACCCACTCTTCTTTCATGGCGTCCGGCTTCGAAAGAGGTGTTCAACCATTTTTGTACGATGCGGGCAGCAAGGTCTTTGCCTAAAACTCTTCCGCCTAATACCAATACGTTTGCATTGTTATGGCGACGAGACATTTCTGCTGTGAACTCATCATGGCAAAGAGCAGCTCTGATCCCCTTATGACGGTTTGCTGCGATAGAAGCTCCGATTCCTGTTCCACATAATGCAATCAGTCCATCCACTTCTTTAGAGAGTACTTTTTTGCAGGCGTCCGCGATTACTAAAGGATAATCCACAGAGGTCTCATCCTTTGTGCCGAAGTCCAGGATCTCTATCGAGTCCGCCAATTCTTTGCGAAGGTATTCTTTAAGTTCGAATCCACCGTGATCGGATGCGATGCCAATTTTTTTCATGTTCTATAGGTACCGTACCTATGTGAATTCTCCGATTCAAGCAATTTACAGCAAGGATCGGAAAATAAGGAAAAGTTTCTTAATCGAAGAGTCCTTCTTTCAAGAAATCGGGAGCAGTCTGGTAGAATTCCCAATGTTGGAAGAAGAGGGCCATATAGGTGTTTTGGAAAGTGGATAAGGGTAGAAGTTTCTCAGATAAGGATTGAAACTCCGCCTGGTGTAATCTTGCTAAAAGTTCTTTTTTGGCTTCTAGGAAGTTGCGCAGGTTTTTTTCTTCAAAGGCGGATAAGCGGATAGTCTTCTCGTCGGAGAGTAAAAAGTTTTCGTAATAAGAAAACATGAGCTCTTTGGTTTCCCTATGATGAGAATGGTCCGCGAGTAAGATAACTTGTTCTTCTTTAGTTAATCCGGACATACGGATACATTCTAAACTTTGGTAAGCGGATTTTGCTTCTTGTAAGGCAAGATTTTCTGCAATCTTGGTTCTTTCTTCCGGAGAAAGTTTAGAAGTATAAAATTCCTTTAATTCTTTGTGGCTGTTGCCTTGGGATAAACAATGGCCTATCTTTAATTTTGTGGGGAAAAATAAAGGAGAAGCGGATATCTTTATAATACCCGCACATATAAGAGTTAAGATGAGAAGAATGTGTTTCATTCTATTCTTCCAGAAGATTTAGGCCTTCTTCTCGAATTCCTTCATGTATCCTACTAGAGCGATCACACCTTCTTTAGGCATGGAATTATAGATAGAAGCCCTTAAACCACCTACAAGTCTATGACCTTCTAATCCATGAAGCCCTCTTTCTTCCGCTCCTGCTAAAAACTTAGATTCTAAATTTTTGTCATGAATCGTGAACACAACGTTCATTACTGATCTTGAATTCGGTTTTACGGGAGCATTATAGAAGGAAGTGGTTTCCAAATAATCGTATAAAATTTTGGCCTTCTCCTCATTGATCTTTTCGATCTTCTCCACTCCACCTAGATCCTTTAACCATTCGAATACAAGTTTGGCCATGTAGATGGAATATGTAGGAGGAGTATTGTACATGGATTTGTTTTTAGCAGTCAGTGCATAATCCATCAATATAGGAATAGTTCTGCCGGAACGTCCAAGTAAATCTTTGCGGATGATCAGAACGCTTAATCCCGATGGCCCGATATTTTTTTGTGCCCCTGCGAATATCGCGCCAAACTTGCTAATGTCTATCTTTCTAGAAAGAATTTCGGAAGTCATGTCCGCAATCAAAGGTGCCTTAGTGATATTCGGAATCGTTGCATAACGAGTTCCTAATAAAGTATTATTAGAAGTGATATAAACATAAGCTGCTCCTGGATTTACCATGGAGTCATTGAGTTCAGGAGACTCGGTGTATTTATGATCTTCTCCGTCATAAATTTTTTTGACCGGGTTGAATCTAAGTGCTTCTTCCATAGCCTTCTTAGCCCAGATACCTGTGACCGCAAAGTCAGCGGACTCTCCATCTTTCAGAAGATTTAAGGGCAGGGCGGAGAAGTGAAGGCTAGCTCCTCCGGAAAGAAACATAATTTCGTAATTTTCCGGAACAGATAATAATTCTCTGAGCAAGGAAAGGGAAGTATCGAGGACTTCTTCAAAAAGTTTTCCCCTATGGCTATCTTCCATAATGGACATACCGGACCCGCGGTAGTTTAGAAACTCAGAAGCCGCCTTCTCCATGACTGGAGTGGGTAACATCGCAGGACCTGCGCAAAAATTGTAGATTCGGCGCTCAAATTTGCTCATGAGGTTAGGGTAAAAACCAGGTCTCGGGAGGCAACTTCTTACTGTTCCAACATTCGAGAAGAATCGAAAAATCCTTGGCAGAGTCCTATCTAGAATCATAAGATAGCCATTCGTCTCTCCCAAGTTTGGGGGTATTCGTTTTTCAAAGGAGTTCCATAATGTCACGGATTCGACTGGCCGTATTTCTAATCTTCCTCGGAAGTTTTAGCTTTCCGATCTTCGCCCAAGAGGGGCCTAAACTTGGAGAAAAGGAAGTTCGCTCTTCCGGAAAAGTGAACTTCGTCAACAGATCTGCTGCAAGAGCGGATGAAGAGACAAAAGGAAGTAACGCGAGAACAGGTGCTGGATTATCCGAAGCATTAAAAAAGGATCCCAAATCGGCAGCTTCTGCAGACGGGATCACTGCGATCCGCATTCTTCCTGATGAGAAAGAAAAAAAGTTCGGAGCAGATCTAATCAGTATTGGTAAAGATGCTGATTACGGACATATTAACTCCATCCAAAGGATTCTTTCCGGATATGTGAAAGCAAATTTCGGATATTCGGAAGCAAACTCCGATACGTTAGCAACTTATATACTTTATTATAATGCGATCCATCGTAAAAGTGCAGACTATGTTAAACGTAAATACAATAGCGAAGTTGTAAAAAACGCACAAAATGATAAAATCGGTATCGGCAGACGTTATACGGAATGGCCTGGAAAAACCCAGATCGTTATTCCTATCGTAACCAATATTCTTTCGGCTGATGGAAAGGATCTGGATACTGATGAGCTGGAGAAAGAAGTCAATAAGGACCTAGATAAAAAGAAAGAAGGTCAAGACGATAAAAAAAGAATGAACGACCTTCAGAACGAGAAGGCAGAAGAAGAAAAACGTAAACTCCAGGATAAAAAAGAAGAGAATAGGAAAAAACAAGAAGATGCATCTAATAAAGAAAGAGATGCAGAAAGAGAGATCCAGGAACTGAATAAAGATCCTGTTAAGAACAAACAAAAGATCACTCAAAAACAAGAAGAACGTAAACAGGCACAACAAGAGCAACAAAAGGCCAAAAAAGAAGAGCAACAATTAAAGGAAAAAGAGAAGGAGATCGCTAAAAAAGAAGAATCTCGTAAATCGGATTCTAAGTCTTCCTCATCTTCTTCTGATTCCAAAAGTTCTTCTTCCGGAGATTCAAAAAAATCCGAAGCTAAGTCCGACGACAATAAGTCCAAGGAAGAGATCAAACAAGAACTGAAAGAAACTAAAAAAGAGTTAGAAACAGTTAAAGAAGAGCAGAAGAAAAAAGAAGAATTCGACAAGAACGTTGTCGGTGGAAAAATCCTATTCCTTAAAACCTTAAAATACACTTCTGATGGACATTATAGCAACGAACTTCACGCGTTAGATCCTTCTAAAGATGATACAATCTTCAAAGGTGACTTTAACAAGATTTGTGGGCGTACGTTCGAAGTAGTGGATGGAAAAGCACTCGTAGTTGGTTACGAGTCTGATCACTCAGCAGCTCACAAACTCATTCTGATCGATCAAGAAACACTGAAACCTGCAGTTTGGTCCGGTGATTCCGTATTCTGGCGAACTCCAATGATCGTCAAAGGGGAAGAGATCTATGCTTTTGAAGAAAGAAACGGAAAATATTATTTAAGCCGTTACGACAAAGGTTTAAAGAAAACTGCCGGAACTGAAGAAGAGATCAGCCCGAACTCAAACGTAACTTTCTTCGGTGAAAAAATTTACGTTACCGGTAAAGAAGAAGGTTCCGGAAAAACTGAAATCGCAGTGTTCAGCAAATCGGATCTTAAATTGATCAAAAAAATTAAACCTTAAGATTAACTGATTGTTAAGAAGAGAAGGCGGGCTTACACCCGCCTTTTTTATTTCCGGAGAAGGTCCGATAGTTTTAATTTTTTCTTAAAAGCCAAGCCCCCAAGAATACGGAAGCAATTTCGGTAGCCATACTCAGATAAATATACTCATTCCCTGGCCCGTCCAAGAATAGGGTGTATAGTCTTGCTATAAACAATCCTGCAGCACTCGCAACGGAAAGAAGAATAGCCTGGGTCTTGAACTCAGGTTTTATTAAACCATAATATACTATCAGTCCAACCCCGAAACATAAACCTGAATACATTGCCCTGAAGTCCGCAAGCGCTGCACTTGAATGGATCGTATACCCGATCGAATTCGCTAAAGGAACCGGAAATAGAAGGAAGGCTATAGTAAATCCGGCATACACTGCCAAGTTTAAAGCCAGAAAAATTTTAGTGATCCAACCTATAAGTGAACCGGTTTGATCTGAAATAGAGTGAGTTTGCATCTTTGTCCTCTTGTTTGGGATGAGAAGAAGATACACTGTTTCGAGAGACAGGTCGTCCGGCGTTATAAAGGTTTACACATTTTTCGATAAGAAATCGGAGTTTTTTGGGTAAGTTTCAAAAAAGCCTCATTAAAAGAAGAACGATTATTAAATCCGACAGTCATTGCGATTTCCAAAACGGTTTTATCCGTTTCAGACAAAAGTTGTTTTGCATCTTCTATCCGATGGTGGTTGATCAAAGAAAAATATCCTTTTCCGATCCGATTATTGATCAGTTCCGAAAATTGGTGAGTGGTTAGGGATAATTCTTTTGCAAGTTCAGCCAATGACAGATCTTCTCTTCGATGGATCTTTTCGGATTCGAATAGAAAGTTCAGTTTTTCTAATATAGGATCGATTTTTAATCCTTCTAACCGGGTCCTGGAATATTTTGTCTTAGCTAGATCGGATTGAATTGTTTCCGGAAAATAGAAATATTTTCTGCGGATATAATATACAAGTGAAACAGCAAGAGTCACTGTTAAAAGTGCAAGTTTCAAAAAGATAGGATGAAAGATCAGTCCGACGATCCCAAAAACGGAAACAGTCAAACAATCTAATGCAAAAATCCCGAATAAGATCTTAAATTTCAATTCGGAGATTTGGAGAAGTATCTTGAAAATCGGAAAAACAAAACCTAAAGAAAAAATCCCAGCTCCCAAATAGAGGATCCCTGTTCCGGAAATCGGATCTTGCGTACTCCATTGGATCTGGAAAGAGTTACTCGGATATTCTCCCAATCGGAAAAACAAAACCAGTCCTAAACAAAGTAAGAACGGAAGGAAGAAGAACAGATGTATGGACTTATATCTGAAATCTTCTTCCAAGAAAGCTAGAAGAGATAAAAAAGCAAAAGTTGGCGGAAGATACAAAAGAGGAAGATTCCAAAGTTTTAGGTTTAGATCCCGACCTGCATTCGGGTTTAGGACCAAAGAACCGGAAAGTTGCATAAATCCTAAGGAGATAAGGGTAAGAGAAAGTAAAACCTGGAATTTATGTTTTCTGTCGGAAGGAAATTCTCCGATTGCAAGCAAGAATGAAAGAAATCCTCCGAAGAGGATCATCCCATCTGAAAACCATCCCAGTAACTCAGGCATGGTCTTATTGTATTTTAGGAATAGATTAGTCTAATCGAAATTCGAATTAGAAAAATTATCTCATGGAAGTAAGGTCTCTGTAAGCTCTTACAACACCATCAGCTAAAGTTTTAGTGAATGTGAGTGCCACTCTTGCTTTTTCAGAAGCTACCATCACTTCATGAGCGTCCACACTGTTTGGATCATATACCATTTTTTGAGTCAGTTCGTCTGCTTCTACCTGTAGTTCGTTTACAGAGTTGAATGCATTTCTCATTGCTTCTGAAAAACTTTCGGCAACATAGTCGGGAGCCACCGGTTCTTTAACATCTCCGTAATGACGTTGGTCGTCTATCTTTACGGAAACTTTATCTCCCTTAGGAGAAAGAGGAAAACGAGAATCGGAATATCCCGAGTTATAATTGTACCAAAGTTTAGAATTAAAATCTACGTTCATTCTTCTCTCCTATTAAGCTCTTCCGATCTCTAAGGCTTTGTTGAACATCGCCTTGGATCCGTTGATCATCTGGACGTTTGCCTCATAAGATCTGGAAGCAGAGATCATGTCCGTCATTTCGGTGACTATATTTACGTTCGGCATTTCTACATAGCCTTTTTTAGGCCCGATCTGGATCGCATCGGGGTGGGTAGGATCATAAGTTAATCTTAAAGGACTCATATCCTTTTCGATTTTCATTACTTTTACACCTTTACCTTCTCCTGGAGAAAGACCAAAAGGATAAACAGGGCTTTTCCATTTGGTTCTAAGATTTACAGGAGTCAGGATCACTCTGTCCCTACGGAAAGGACCGTCACCATTCGTATTTCTGGTAGTGGTTGCGTTCGCGATATTGTTCCCGATCACATCCATCCGGAGTCTTTGAGCGGAAAGTCCGGTGGCGGAGATATTAACTGCGCTAAATAGTCCCATCTTCTTCCTCTAAATCTTAGCTATGTCTCTATTGAGATTAAGCCAACCTCATTACGTTCTTCAAATCACGGAAGTTCGCATTCAATCTTTCGACCATCATCATGTATTGCATTTGAGAATTGGAAGCTTCCATTACTTCTTTCTCAGGATCCACGTTATTTCCATCTGCTCTGACTGTGGTCAGATAATCTATGTTTGCCTTAGGCTTTACGGATTTATAATCTAATGGAGTAAAAAAGGAGATATGACGTTCGTCTTCGATCCTAGTCGGGATCGCTTTAGAAGCTTCTATCTTTTCGGATTCCAATGCTCTTTTGATCATGGATTCGAAAAGTACTTCACTTCTTTTAAAATGGGGAACATCCGCATTTGCGATATTGTCCGCGAGGACTTTTCTTTTCATAGAGGCGGCGTTCATTCCCTTCTCTAGTAAGTCCTGAGTCTTCATGAAATGTGTTTTTTGGAACATAAAGCTCTCCCGTATAAAATTTCGGTTGAAAATCAAAATTCCCAAAGATAAAAAAAGAAAACTGGCCGAAAATTTCTCAGAAAAGGCCAAAAAAGGACTCAAATCGAAAATGGGTGAAAATTCGGAGATTATCGAGATCAAGCCGGAGCTAACTGCCCTTTTTAACGACTATTACGCATTTCGAAACCAGTTGATGGACGCAATCGCCAAAAAACCGGTTAAAATCGTCTTGGATCTGGGCAAAATTCCCGTGATGAATTCCATATCCATCAGTTCCTTGGTTTGGTTTTGCAAAAATGCAAAGTTAGAAGGGATAGAGATCGATATAAGAGAGATACATCCTGATTTAATGAAAACATTCGAAGTTCTTAAGATCGACGAATACTTTCAACGAATCTAAGTCGCAAGATCTGCTTCTCACAATACCCCGGCTCTTATAGGTTCAAGGGCTTCGGGAATTCCCTGGACATCCTTACTACGCGGTATAGCTTGGCTTCCATGAAAAAAATTCTTTTTTTCCTAGCGATCTTATCCTTATTCATAGGTTGTCAACCTCCTCTACAGGAGAGAGTCTTAGGTATATGGGAAAGAACTTCCGTTTGTACGGCTGACGGGCAGTGTAAAAATTCAGAGCCAGGTAAGGCTCCTAAACTTTCCATATTCAGGCCTGGACTTGCGATCTACGAAAATCCGGAAGATCCTGAAAACCAGCGCAAGATAGAATATGAATTTTACGAAAAAGAAACTAAGTCCAGAGAGCCTGAGCTTATATTTAGGTTTTTGAATCTAGGATTCGATATTCGTTATATCGTGAAAAAAGCGAATAAAGAAACTCTGGAACTTTCTAATCCTGATCTGAACAATACTGAAATTTATAAAAAATTAGGTCCTGCTCCAGAATGATTATTTGTCGGAAGAAACTTTCTGCAATCCTCCTAAGCTCTATACTCTTATTCGGAGTCAGCATAGGATCTAAGGAAACCGAAACTTCCGACGAAAACCAATCCATACTTGCCCCTTCTCCGGAAGGGGAATTACCTCTTCCTCCCCAACCAACTGACCAAAGCGAAGTCTCTAGAAGAAAATACCAGATCCTGGCTTTGAACACTGAGACAATCAATCTATTAAGATCCAATGCTCTTGCACGTGCCCAAGCGAATATAGAACGATTGAAAAAGTTGGATCCTGATTGTTTGGAATATCATTATCTGAATGGTGCGTATTTGTACGTGATAGGAAGATATCCCCAATCCAAAAAAGCACTTTTAAAAGCTGTGGAGATCAATCCAAGTCATGATCCATCTTATTATCTTCTTGGAATGATTTTTGTAAGAAGAAGTAAATGGGAATCTTCCGTATCCTACTTCCAAAAAGCTGTCGAGCTTGCGAATTATAACCCTTTTTACAGATTGAATATGGCTCTGGCTTATTTTGAAACAGGGCAATATCTAAAAGCAAAAGCGGAAGCGGAGAAGGGAATAGAACTCAAACCTAATTATAGGAACTTAAAACTTATATTACTAAAAGTGAATTTTCTTTTAGGAAATAAAGCGGATGCTTTGGCTCAGTGTAAGGAATTTGCGAAAGAAGGTTTTATTCATAGGGAATTTGCTTATATCTATGCAAGGCTTGCAATGGATTTAGATAAAAATTTCCGCAAAGCGATCAAACTTTATAATCAGTTCCCTGATCTTCCTTTTAATGAAAAAAGATTTTTGGCCCATGCTTACTTTCATACTTCGAATTACAGGGCTTCTGCAAATATATATTCTATAGTTTCAGGTTCTAAAATATTTTCGGAAGAAGATAGGATCAATTATCTCAGATCTTTGGTGTATATTAAGGATTATAGGAGATTAGAATCTTTTGTAGCTTCTTGGATGTTGGAAGAGCCCGAAAAAAAATTAAAGATCCAAGAGGCTTTGGATACTGCGGAACTTCTAAGAGAGAACGATCCGAAAGTATATCATATGCTTCCTTCTCGTTCTCCTTATTAATTGATTATTCGGCTGCTTCTTCCTTTTTAGTGGGAAAGCGAAGAATATAAAAGATTACGCATATACCGATCACTGCCATTCCGATCCGAACTGGAAGAAGAGGTGCAAATATCGCACTGATCGTCATTGTGATCACGATTGTGGAAACAGAGATAATTTTTGCTTTAAGAGGGATTGCCTTATGGATTCTCCAATCTCTAATGAAACTTCCAAAATATTTATTATTCATCAACCAGTTATAGAACTTTTGAGAAGCCCTTGCATAACAAGCGGCGGTTAGAAGTAAGAATGGAGTAGTGGGCAGAACCGGCGTGAATATCCCGATAATTCCAAGAATTAAGGATATGGTCCCTATTATGATCAATAAATAACGAACGAATCCATATCTATGAAGTTTTACTTCGTGGCTATAATCTTTTTGCTCTGCCAATGGGTGCTACCTCTCACTAAGGTTTGTTTCGTTTTCGATTATATCGATATAAAAAAAGGGAGGCTATAGCCTCCCTTTTGCAAGAACCATTTCCGTTGGTTTTCGGAAAATTCTTATCAGGTATCCTTGAGTGCAGTCACGATTTCTTGGGTGGCTTTTTTACCATCTTGGAAATACATTAAGCAGTTTTCTTGGATGAAGAGCGGGTTAGGAACTCCTGCGAATCCTGGGCTTAAGGAACGTTTGATCACGATAATGGTTTTTGCTTTATCCACATCTAAGATCGGCATTCCTGCGATTGGAGAACCTGGATCTGTTTTTGCCAGAGGGTTTACCACGTCGTTTGCACCGTTGATAATTACTACGTCCACAGTGTTGAAAGTTGGATTGATCTCGTCCATTTCCTTCATTTTGTCGTAAGGAATATCAGCTTCTGCTAATAGAACGTTCATGTGACCAGGCATCCTTCCTGCAACCGGGTGGATCGCGAATTCAACTTCGATATTCTTATCAGTAAGTTGGTTATAAAGTTCGCGAACTGCGTGTTGGGCTTGAGCAACTGCCATTCCGTAACCAGGAACGATAACCACTCTTTGTGCCATATCAAGTAACATTGCCACTTCTTCTGCGGAAGTTGCTTTTGTTTTTCCTGTATAGATGTCGCCGGAATCAGCGGAAGAAGTAGCTGCTCCAAGTCCTCCGAAAAGAACGTTTGGAAGAGAACGGTTCATCGCCTTACACATGATCTGAGTGAGAAGGATACCGGAAGCACCTACAAGAGATCCGGAGATGATAAGAACATTGTTTCCTAAAACGAATCCAGTTGCAGAAGCTGCAAGTCCTGAATAAGAGTTAAGAAGAGCGATTACCACCGGCATATCCGCTCCACCGATTGGAATTACTAATAGAACTCCAAGGATAGAAGCAACTAGTACGATGTACCAGTACCACTCAATCTTAGTAGGCTCGATTACATTTAAATAACCTAAATAAAGTGAACCGATTAAGAATAAAACTTTTACGATCTGGTCTCCGAAGTAACGAACTGCTTTTTCAGAGATCAAACCTTGTAGTTTTCCGAAAGCGATTAAACTTCCTGTAAGAGTCACAGCTCCGATAATACCGGTTGCTGCAGTAGAGATTGTGAACTGAAGATCTGCAAGTTGTTTAGTGTCATGACCAGGTTGTAGGATTTCCATTAAGGAGTTTCCACCAACTAAGAAGGAAGCAAGTCCTCCCAGTCCGTTCAGAAGCGCCACTAACTGAGGCATTCCTGTCATTTCTACTTTAAGAGCGATAAATGTTCCGATTCCAGTTCCAACTAAGAGTGCAGCACCGATAATGATGATATCGTTTTGGTTGATAGTTCCGTATTCGAAGAATACACCTACAACTGCGAGGAACATACCGAATGCTCCGGTAAAGTTTCCTTTTACTGCAGTTTTAGGATGAGAAAGTAACTTTAATCCAATGATAAAAAGGATACTTGAAACTAGATAAATGAGGTTGATATACGCTTTTTCCATTTATGGTTTAATCCTTTTTCTTGAACATTCCCAACATGCGGTGAGTTACTACGAACCCTCCGATCACGTTGACGGTTGCTGCAACGATTGCGATAAATCCCAATACTTGAATAATCCAATGATTTGTAGTATGAAGAGTTAAGATCGCTCCGATGACTGTAATCCCTGAAATGGCGTTAGAGCCTGACATAAGAGGGGTATGTAATAAAGGAGGAATACGGTTGATGACCTCGATTCCTACGAACACTGCGATTAAAAATATCGTCAGGTAGCTTACGAACTGTTCCATATTAGCTTCCTATGGACGGCGGCAGGGGAAAATTCCTCAAAACCGATGCCTTAAAATCTGTTCGTTCACTTTTCCGGGACGCCTGCTTCCTGAAAACCCTTTTTTCGAAGCAAGCAGGAGTCGCATTTTCCGCAGGGTTTGCCTCCTACGGGATCATAGCAAGAATGAGTCATAGAAAATGGAACACCTAGTTTAGAGCCCAATAACACGATCTCTTTTTTATCTAAGAACTGCAAAGGTGTGCAGATCTCGAGAGGATGACCCTCTGCTCCAGTTTTGGTCCCGATGCGGATCGCGTCTGAATACGCTTTTATAAATTCAGGTCTACAATCCGGATAACCGGAATAATCCAAAGCATTCACACCAATATAGAGTCTTTGGGCTCCGATACCTTCTGCCAAAGAAACTCCGAAAGATAAAAACAAAATATTTCTTCCGGGAACATAAGTGTTGGGGATCTCAGAATGACCCAAAGAATTTTTAGGTACCTTAATCTTCTTTTCAGTAAGAGAAGAACCTTGGAAAAATTCAGGATTCAATTTTTGGATCAGATGTGGAACTTCTAAAAGTTTTGTGATCTTTTTGGCGGATTTGAGTTCTTGTTTGTGTTTTTGATTATAATCGAAGGAAAGAGCAATAGGGGAATAACCATCTTGGATAGCTTGGTACAAACAAGTCGTAGAATCTAATCCACCTGAAAAAAGAACGATTGCTTTTGGGTTTTTAGAATGAGATTTCGTTCGAACACTGTTCGACTTGGAAGAAGGGCTCATCTTTATTATTTCTCAGAAGGTCCGTTATAAACGCATGCACTCGTACAGGTTTCGTTTAATGTGATCTTGTGTAAGAGAGAAAGTTGAGGTTTCAGTTTTTTCCACAACCAGATGCTGATATTCTCGCTGGTTGGATTTTCTAGACCTTCAATTTCGTTTAGAAGATAATGATCTAGATAGTTTTCGAGCAAAGGTTTAACAACCTTGCTGACTTCTGCGAAGTCCATCAACCAACCGGTTTTTTCGTCCACCTTACCTTTCAGATGTAATTTGAATCGAAAACTATGCCCATGCATCCTCCTACACTTATGACCTTCCGGAACGTTCGGTAAAAAGTGAGCTGCATCGAAACGAAATTCTTTGGTAAGTTCTATTTCTTCCATTTAGATGTTGGACGAATGGTTGATTCTGAAAAATGAAAGTCCGGTCTCGAAGTACCGATCCGGAAATACGCGGACCGACTTTGTAAAGTCGGCCTAAGAAAGATCAGGAGCGGATTATTTTTTAACCAGTTCTTTCAGGATTTCCTGTTTTTTCTGGTCCTTCTGAAATTCGTTTAATACCAGCCACTCACGTTTGATTTGTTTCTCGTTAATACCTTTTGCTTCCGCGTATTTTTTGAGAAGTTTAGCTGTTTTTTGGTTCATACCAACCAAAATCCGGGCTGTTTCCCCAGTGTCAAGTATAGAAGGTCCGCTTGTGCCGGACTACCATTGCTAGCAGGGGTTGGGATATTAATGTGGGAAATCCTCTGCCGGATTATGTCACATCAACATTCTTGGTACGGGCATTCTGCACCTGCAGGTTCCACTTCCACAGTTGCATGAGGGATATGAAATTCTTTGGTGATATTGCGGATCTTCTCTTTTAGCTTCTGAGCTTGAACGATAGAAGTTTCCTGAACACCCACATGAAGAGTTAGAACATGATAATCTCCATCCATGGACCAAAGATGAAGATCATGAACCGAACGAACTCCTTTCAATTTTAAGATACGATTTTCTAATTCCTTCGTATCGATCCCTTCGGGAGAAGATTGCAAATGTAAAAGAAGTATCTTTCTTAAATTACGGAAGGATTGGATCCCAACCCAAAGAGAGATAGCGATGGATAAAACCGGATCTACCCAAGACCATCCGAATATGATCAGAGCAATACTACCGAAGAATACTGCAACCCATCCCAGTACATCTTCTAGAAGATGAAGGAACGCAGTCTTTGCATTTAAACCGGAACTATTCTTTAATTTGAATAATGCAGCTCCGTTTACGATCACACCTAATACGGAGAGACCTAACATTCCCCAACCATTCGGAGAACCTGGTTCGTTTAATTTGGTAACAGCAAAGAATAAGATCCCGAAAGATCCTAAAAATAGAACAAAAGAATTTACTAATGCGGCAGAAAGACTGAGTCTTCTGTAACCGAATGTAAAGGTTTGGGTCCTTGGTTTTGCTGCGATCTTTTGGAAGATCCAAGCAAGAGCTAAGAAACCACTGTCTCCCAGATCATGAAGAGAATCGGAAAGAATTGCTAAGCTGTCGAAAAAATATCCGCCTACAAATTCTATCCCTGCAAATCCGAAGTTTAAAAGAAATGCAAATAGGAATGCACGAGAGTTCTCAGGCATAGAAGACGCGTGAGGATCACCCGAATGGGAATGAGAGTGTCCATGATGATCATCGTGAGAATGATGATGCCCGTGCATGGATCTAAAATAAAGAACATATCTAAATTCTTCCAGTCACTTTTTTATAAATTGGTTGCAGGATAACGGGTTCTCTTTATCGATAAGAGCAGGTATGAGTGAAACTTCAAAAGAACAAGAGTTGGAGATCATCGCAAGAGAAGTGGCTCCTTGTGTTCGATGCAAATTAAGCAGTACTCGGACCCAAACTGTTTTCGGAGAAGGAAATCCGAACGCTGAAGTCATGTTCATAGGAGAAGGTCCAGGCAAACAGGAGGACCTAACAGGCAGACCTTTCGTTGGAAAAGCAGGAGAATTATTAACTAGAATTATAGAAAGAGGGATGGGAGTTCCGAGAGACAGTGTCTACATCGCAAATGTCACTAAGTGTAGACCAACCGTAGATCTAAAATTTGAAAAAGACAGACCTCCCGAAGATGACGAAGTAATCGCATGTTCTCCTTTTTTACTCAGACAAATTTCTATCATACAACCAAAGGTGATCATAACCTTAGGAAATCCTTCCACTAGATTTATCCTAAGAACAAAAGAAGGAATCACCAAACTGAGAGGACATTGGGGAGATTTTCATGGGATCCCTGTTATGCCTACTTACCATCCCAGTTACGTAATCCGTAACGGTGGGGAGAATAGCCCCTTAAAAAGAGATGTCTGGGAAGATATAAAAAAGGTCTTGGACAGACTGGATTGGAAACGTCCGGGATAGTATAAATTGATCCGATCCCAAGTAAAAAGAAGTCTCTTGTAAATTTGTTTCTTGCAGATGGGAAAACTCGGATCTAATCTGACCCTCTATTTGTGATCTTTGGTGTAACTACCTGATCTTCGAATGGAGAATTCTTTCAGGAGAATCGAATGGAAAATTCAACGACTCGCGCCAAGTTTGACGGGGCCGGATGGGACCTATTTAAATTATATCTTTTTAATGCTTTGGCTACGATCAGTACATTAGGCATTTATTCTTTTTGGGCAAGAGTAAGAGTAGAAAGATTTCTAAGACAACATACTGTTTTTTTAGGACAAAGATTCGATTTCCACGCAACCGGATTGGAAAGATTTTTAGGATTTTTGAAAGCGGCTCCGATCGCGATCATCCTATTCTGTGCAATTAAATTCCCTTTACAATGGTGGGTCTTTAGTGCTGAGCTTGAACCTCTTTCCAATTTAATTCCGATCTTTCTTCTTCTATATATTTTAGGACCTTTTATCTTTGTAGGAAGATTAAGATTCCATTTAAGTAGGACTTCCTATAATAATATCCGATTCCATTTTGCGGGAAGAGTTCTGGAACTTGTCAAAATTTTCTTAGTAGGACTCCCGCTTACGATCATCACTTTCGGATTTTATTCTCCATGGTTCACGATCCGACTGAAAAGATTTCAGATAGAGAATACATATTATGGAAATGCGGGATTTAAATTTGATGGAACAGGAGGTTCTTTATTCTGGATCCATCTAAAAGGTTTCCTTCTACTTATACCTACATTAGGATTTTATGCTTCTTGGTGGCAGGCAAATGTTTACAACTATTTCTGGAATCAAACAACGGTAAACGGGATCAGATTTAAGTCCAATTTAAAGGGAGAAGATATACTAGTTTATACCATTCTTTCTTATATGGCGATCTTGTTCTCCCTAGGTTTGGCATTTCCTTGGATTGCGGTTATTTGGTACAAATTATTCTACGAGGCAATTTCTTTAGAAGTGGAACCGGATTTAAGCCAGATCCAGCCTGAATTTGACAAAGGTGCTTCCGCATTAGCAGAAGGATTCGAAAGTTCTTTAGAAGCTCTGGCAGATATATTCGATTAATTCCAGTCCAATATACATATGAAAGATAAACTATACGATGGAAAAACCGCTATTCCTTTTGAAGGGGAACTTGTTCCGGAGAAAGACAGACTAGTCTTTCTTTCGGAGCAAAAATCCTTTAGTTTCCAATATTCTGATATTCTAAACCTAGATCCTGTAGGCAGAGAATTTAGATTAGAAATAAGGAATCCGGAAAATCCTACGTATAGTTTCGTTCTAGTATTCTATTCTAGAGAAAGTTATAGTTCTGTTCTTGCGGGTAGAAAATCTCATAATAAATTCCCTCTTTTAGATCTATGGCAGAATACTCATTTTGCTCTTAAACTTGGTGCATTGGCCCTAACTGCTTTTTTAGCTTTTTCAGTATATAATGCAGGCCTTTCTTACGCTTACTTTTTTGTTCCGACTAGTTACGATAAAAAACAATCGGAAGTAATGTCAGGATGGGTGAGGGATTATTTTCCTGAATGTTCTTCTCCTGCTTTAAAGTCTACAATGAAGAAGATCAGTAAAAAGCTGAAGGATGCAGATGACCCATTTGATTATGATATTATCGTGATCGATGACGAGGTGTTTAATGCGTTCGCAATGCCTGGCGGGACAATAGTAGTTTTTACCGAGTTATTGAAGAAGACAGAAACTCCGGAAGAACTTGCAGGAGTATTGGCTCATGAGATGGCGCATATTCATAAAAGACATGGGGTTCGTAGGCAAATCCGTTCTGCCGGAAATGTTGTGTTATTATCTTTAGGGATTGGTTCCGGATTCGAAGGAGTGGACATGTTGGAAAACATGGACTCTCTTTATGAGGTCTTGAGTGTTACTATCTACGATCAAAAATTTTCAAGGGAATATGAATCGGAAGCAGACGAGATCGCTTTGGAAAAATTAAAAAAATCGAATCTAACAGGAGAAGGATTCTTAAACTTCTTTAAAAGGATCCAAGAAGAATACGAGGTCCCTCAAGAAGGAGAAGAAGCTGCCAATAGTAATGGCGCTGTAAAAATCCCGGATTTTTTAAGTTCTCATCCTGCCACAGAGGACCGGATAGAATATGTTAAGAATATCATTTCTCATCCGAATTACCCAAAAGGAAAATTAGGAATTTCGGGCAAAGAATGGAATCGTATCCAAAAACTTTGCTCTCCAGTTAAGCCGCGAAAAGAATTTAAGAATCCTTTGGGTTTGTAGGAGCTCCTACAAACAGGGGGATCTATAGTTTATGCGATGTTGGAATTCCAACATCGCGTATCCATAAGAAACTTCGGATTATTCTCCCTTCTTCTTAGCTAACCAATCCGCTATTTTTTGGTAAATATCGGAAGGAGCGGACTCGTGTGCGAATAAAGAAAGATGATCGTAATCTATTTTTCCTCCATTGTCTCGTCCTGCTTCGAAAAATTGAGTGAATCCTCTTTTTCTACGATAAACCGGATGAATGGATTCGGAAGTTGCGATATTGTCTAACTTGCCAGCAACAAATAGGGTCGGAAAATCCATTAACTCGAAATCGGCCCAAACTTTTGGATTTTCTTCTAATGAAGGAAGATAATTCCATAATGTTTGGTAAAGATATAAAGTAGTAGGATTGTCTTCATCTAAAGAGATAAATCTGGAACAGAAGCTATCTTTATTCTTACAAGAATTGGAAAGATCAGTTCCGAATCGTTTTTCTTTTTTCATATCGTCTACGAAACTGTCATTATACTTATAATCCATTCCTGTCCCTAAAAAGAAAACTTTGGAGATTGCTGGATCTTTTTTGGAGCGGATATAATGTAGAATTGCCTGGCCTCCTACTGAGACTCCGCCTAAAATATAATCTTTACGATTGCTTAAACCTTGGACTTGAGAGACTGCTTGAGGGATCAGCTTTTCTCCCACTTCTTTCAGATCTAATCCGGGATATACTTCGAAATGTAAAAGGAAAACTGAGAATCCGTTTCCGCTTAATACTCCGATCAGTCCGTTATAATCTCCAAGATACAAAGACTTTTTATTCACTAAGATCGGGTCCAAAAGTAGGACAGGCGGATAATCGGAGCTGTGTTTTAAGAAGTTGGTCAGATATACGTTAGACGCTATATTTGCTGTCTGATTTTTAAACGCTTCTTCCGTGATCACTGCATATCTTGTGCAGGAGAAAAATAGGAAAATAGCAAATAAGAAGAATATGATTTTATTTTTGAATTTCATTTTATGATCCGGAATTAATTTCTTTTGTTCAACCAGTGAATGATTGTCGGGAACACTTCGTCATCCGCCTTCTTTCCTACGACTAGATCGGTGTGACCATAGTCTTCTGAAAAACCTTTTCCTTTAGAAAGTATGAATAAGGTTTTATCCGTAGAGCCTAAGTTATCGTAAACATACCTAAGTGAATATGTGAATCCTAGTTTGTCCCTTCTGCCCGCAACTAATAGCACAGGGATCTTGATATTTCCGAAAGCTTGCGAATAGATTAGTTTTCCATCTTCCGAACGGAACTGTCCTGTCTCTACGATCTTATCCATCTGTCTTGCTTCTCTTTTGGAGACTGTAGCAATGGAATCGGTAAAGACCCCGGATACAATTTTAGGATCTATATTCGGTGCGTGCCAAAATACTTCTTCGAAACTTCTTTTAGGAAAAATAGGTAGCCCTGTTCCTCCTCTGACTCCGGACCAAGTTTCGGTCGGAACTGCCGGCCATAAATTTAATGCCCAAGTAAAACTGGACCATAATTTTAAAGCATCGGATGGCGGATCCATGACTGCGGGTGAACCGATTGCTACGAAGTTCGCCACTCTGTTCTCGCCTAAACTTCCGAGCCTTGCGTATTGGAGCATCCCCCCCATACTATGGCCGATCCAATTCACCTTTTCTTTACCGGTGGTTTTGAGAACGTATTGGATCGCAGCGTCCGCATCTTGTTTTATATAATCATCGATGGAATAATCAAAAGTTTTATCTCCCCAAAATAAAGACGGAGATCCTGCTTCTTGTTTTCCTCTTAATTCTAAAAGCCAAACATCATAACCTTCTTTTTGAAGATGTGCCACTATGGAGGACTTTTCATTTATCTTAAGATAGATACGATTCGCTATAAATCCGTGACAGAGTATCACAGGATATTTTTTATTAGCGGATCCTTGCAGAGGGGGAAAATGTTCCAGGGTGATATCCCAACCATCCGAGGTTTTAGGATGAAGGATCTCTCCTTTTAGCGCGATATTCGCGGAACAAGAAACGATTAGAGGTACACAAACGAAGAATGCGAAAAGAAAACGAAGCATACCCGCGATCCTCCTCCTTGCCGAAATGGAATCAAGGAAAATTCAAAACTAAATTTGAAGTAAAGAACGATGTTCGTATTAACCGATATGCAAAAAATTTAGAATATAGTCCACCGACTTCTTCACGGTTGGAAAGAATCGGATCTTATGAAGTAGCGGATTCCACCAACCTGTAGTAATACAAAAATACGTATCGTATGGAGCCGTATGATGTATTTTATGATGCTCGGGAGAAAGTATCCAACGCTTTTTTTGCATATATTTGATGAGTTTATTCGGCTCGTCTTGGTGGGCCCATTTATGGATCTGATTGGTGAAGAAGATCCCGACTAGAACAAGTATCCAAAATGTTCTGGCCCAAGGAAAGTTTTCGTTCCCCAACGGAGCAAAAAAGCAGTACAAAAGAATGGGAAGAGACACTAGGCAATTATTCCCGTTAGTTTCCACGAAATCATGTCGAGTGATACCTTTAGGATCCACATGATGATCTCTAAAAGGAAAAATAAAAGCAGGTCCGATATAAGGAGTAAATTCGTTCCCGAAACTATCTCCTAAAAAATGAACAAAGCCGGAAATAAAGTCAGCAGTTATATAAGCTAAGAATAAGAGAGCTACAAGTTCGGCTAAAAAAATCCAGGGAGAATCCTGGAAGGCCGACAGGGATAATGTTCCGAACTCATACAGACATAGTCCCGAAAAAACTAAGAATAAAAGTATACTTAGAACTTCCACTAGCCTATGGATCTTAAAAGGAGAAGGGAATAAAATTTTCAGGAAGTTCATAGTTCTCATTTAAAACCGATACATAAGAGATAAATCGATCAAAAATTTAGATATTTCGGATTAACGAAATGTTCTTGCACACTTGAATTTTATTCGGATTTTTAAATCCCGCTTTTCAATCCCGCGTAAGAAATTCTTATTTGAAAGTCCACGGCATTAAGAATGAATCTACAACGTCTTAAAAGATCGATTTATCCTCCATTATCCGCCGACCCTGAAAAAGACGTTTCGATCAAACTTCTTTATGGTCTGATGTATATCACCTTCACAGTTGCGGTCTTATATAGGATCATTCATCCCCTTATTTCTGAAAAACCTAAGAACGTTTATTATTCTTTCTATATTATTCCAACTGCAGTGATCATTTGCCACCTTCTCGCTAAATCGGGAAGGGTTAAACTCGGCTCAAATATCATGATCTTCCTACAATGGTTGGCCCTTTGTATCGTGTCTATGAGAGAAGGTGGAGTTTATGCTACATCATTCTCTCAATTTATGATCATTATAGTGCTGGCTTCTTTGATCTTAGGACAAATTGGATCTTTATTTTACGCACTTCTTTCCTTTTCAGTAGGACTCTTGAGTATATATTTAAAGTCGAAGGGAATGATACCTGCTCCAAATTTTCCTACAGGAGAATGGTCAGCATTCATAGGGAATTCAGTAGGCTTCTTCATGTCCTGGATCTTAATGAAATTCGGTCTATCAGGATTATCTAAAATACGAGAAGAATTATCCAGGGCGCAGATCCATGCCAAATTAGGCGGGATCACTTTGAATTTAGAGACTAAGGAAGTAACCTTAACTAAAGAATATCGTATCATGCTTGGGGATAAATCAGCAAAAGGATCCGTGACTATATTAATGGATCAGTTTTTAGAAAAATATATAGAAGGGGATGATAAGGAAAGAATCGTATCTATCCTTGCAGAAGGAGCAAAACATTTTAACGATCCTTCTTACTCCACTGAATTTATTTTTAAAGCTAAAGGCGACGACGGAAAAACCAGATATATTTTGGCTAAAGGGAAATATAAGGATTCCATAATTGGTTATGGAACCGGGCAAGATATTACCGAAAAACATATAGCAGGCGAAGAGATCAAAGCAAGTCAGGAATTATTCTCTAAAGTATTCAAATTAAGTCCTTATGCTACATCTATTTCTAATTTTGAAGATGGAACATACGTAGATATTAACGATGGTTTTACCGAATTACTTGGGTTCACGAGAGAAGAGGCAATAGGCCGCACAAGTGTGGAGCTTGGTATCTGGTTGAGTTCTGCCGAAAGAGAGTTTTTTAAAGAAAAGATCATAAAAGACGGATTTTTACATAATGAAGAAGTAACATTCAGAACTAAGGATGGACGTTATCTCCAAGTGGAATTTTCCACTCGATTCACTGTGATCGATGGAGAAAGACGCATGATCAATATGGTAAAAGACGTTTCTTCCAAAAAAGAGGCGGAAAAATTAAAGATCTTGAATAATGAGATCTCTGCTCAGAACGAATTGATCGAGAAACAAAAAACGGAATTAGAGTCTGCACTTGCGCATCTTCAAAAAACACAAAACCAATTGATACTTTCAGAAAAAATGGCCTCTCTTGGACAGTTGGTCGCAGGGATTGCTCATGAGATCAATAATCCGATCGGTGTGATCAGAGCTGCAAACGAATCTGTCAAAAGCCATTTTGATCGTGTATTAGATAGAATGCAAGAAGCAGCTTCCGTATTGCAAAATCTAGGTAACGAAGCCAAGATCGAATTCCAAACTTTATTAAAGAAAGGAAGAGCTTACCAAGAAATTATTCCTCCTAAAGTAGTAAGAGCTAAAACTAAAATTTTAGAATCTAGATTAAAAGAACTCGGTATTTTCGAAGCTAGAAATTTAGCGGAAGGTCTGATTGAAGCCGGATTAGAAGCGGCGCTCGAAGATTTCCCGAAACTATTCACCGGAGAAAAAATCCAACAAGTGCTCCAATATGCCTTGGATGAGATCCAAGCAAGTAGAAGTTCCAAATTAGTGGATATGTCAGTAGATAGAACTTCTAAAATCGTATATGCACTTAAAAACTTCTCTCATTTCAGTAATGGTGGACCTAAAGCTCCCGTAGATATCAGGGAAAGTATTGATACTGTTCTTACGATCTATCAAAACCAATTGAAGTCCGGTATTGAGATCATAAAAGAATATGAGGCGGGAACTCCTATCGTTCCAGGATATTCGGATGATCTATTGCATGTATGGACAAACTTGATCTATAACGCAGCCCAAGCGATGGGCTTTAAAGGAATTCTAAAAATAAACGTAGGTAATCGAGAAAAAGATAAGATCTGCATTAAGATTTCGGATAACGGGCCTGGTATTCCGGAATCGATACAAGAAAGAATTTTCGAACCATTTTTTACAACCAAAGCTCCAGGAGAAGGTTCCGGACTCGGGTTGGACATAGTAAAACGTATCGTGGAAAACCACGGTGGAACTATAGGATTCGAAACTTCTTCCGATGGAACAGCGTTTTTAGTAATTTTACCTCAATGAGTTTTACTTTTTAAAAATTTTTCTATCTTAGGGCGGATCACATAATGACAGTAAGGCTGTCCTGAGTTTAGTCTGAAATAATTTTGGTGGTAATTTTCCGCCGGAAAAAACTTTTCTAAGGCAACGATTTCTGTCACGATAGGAGAAGCAAACTTAGGCCCTGCTTCAGATCTAGAAGTTTCCGCAATTTCCTTCTGTGTTTGGTTTTCATATAAAATGATACTTCTATATTGAGGACCTTCGTCGTTACCTTGTTTATTCCTTGTAGTAGGGTCATGTGCTTCCCAGAAAATTTCTAAAATATTTTTGTAGGAGATCTTACTCGGATCGAATCCTACTCGGATCACTTCTGCATGACCTGTAAGCCCTGTACAAATCGATTTATAATTTGGTGCAGGATCATGTCCTCCTGCATATCCGGAGACAATGGATTCTACTCCATCCACCAATTGGTAGATCGCTTCTACACACCAAAAACATCCTCCACCTAAAACTGCGTATTCCAGACCTTTTTGTTCCGACATTCCATCCTCCTTTCTTATTAGATTTGATTCAGGCCGGAAAGTCGGAGCACGGAAACATTTTTCCGGATTTCTCGCGAAAAAACGTAAGCAGTAAGCCTGGATTGAGACCGGGACGGGTATGAAGTTGAAACTAATATTAAACCCCAAACCGATTAAAAGTAAATCCTGGAAGGCAAAGTCCCCCAGAGAATCCATGCCAGTTTGTACCTTGATTCTACCGGATAAGTTGTATAAAAATTATCTTAAAAACTGGAATGGATCTAGACCGGGAGCAACATGCCTAAAGGATTTATTGGAATTATACGGACCGGATTTGCAATTCCAAGAGAAACTAAATCCGGATTCCGCTTTGATGATGTATCAAAAAAAGGAAGAAGGTAGGCAGAAAGATTGGAGTCGCCTGAATTTTAGGCCGGATCTGGAAGATTGGAATCTTTTAGGTAACTATGCAAGAAAACACGGAGTCTCTAAATGTTACTTGTTTACGTTTTTGTTAAGCAGATACTTTTCGGATCCTCCTTCTCCGGAGGTTTCCAAAAAGAAGAAGGTAGCCTGATCGAAAATTAATCCCTGTTACGGATCGGATGGATAGGTTGTCCTGAACTTAATTTTGCGATCTCATCTTCTACAGAAACCAATCTTTGGATTGTAGTATTTAAGAGGAGTGAGAAAAATTTAGGATTTGTTTGTCCGATCCTATAGAACATTTCCTGGTCCAAGATACCTATTTTTGCTTTTTCAGTGATCACTCTTGCAGTTGCGGCCCTAGGCACGTTATTGATCAATGCGATCTCTCCGAAAAAGGATCCAGGTTCTAAATTTCGGATCACTCTTTCTTCTCCGTCGTAAGACTTTCTGATCTCCAGAGCTCCAGTGAATACGAAATACATCATTCCGTTGGAAGGATCTTTTTCCTTAAAAACATCTTCTCCGGCGAGATAGGTTTTAACGGATACGTTATTAATGAATTCTAAAATATTAATTCCCATCTTATGATTCCTTGTTTACTGCCGCAGCTTCAGTGTCTGGTGTTTCGGAAGTTTCTGAAACTTCTGCTTCTTTCAGGACCGCTGGTGCTTCTGAACCTTTGGACTCTTCTTCTTTTTTATGGATCTCCGTATAAAGAGCTTCCAGTTTCACTTCTGCTCGATTCAGTTTTTCGAAAGTGTTTTTAAGAAGTAAGAGAAGGAATTGAGGACTTGTTTTTTCCAGTTTTTCGAAAACACCCTTATTCAGGACTCCAAGCTTTGCAGAAGGAGAAAGAACCTGGACCGACATCGCTCTGGCTCTTCCGGAAATTAAAGCGATCTCTCCGAAAAATTCTCCAGGGAAAACTTCCTTGATGGATTTGTCTCCGGCGTCCGGGCGATTCTTGCTGACCATTAAATGCCCATGGAAAAGGAAATACATGTTTCCGTCGGATTCTTCTCCCTCTTTGAATATGAAGGAATCTTTGGGATAAACCCGGGTAAAAACGCTATGAACGAAATCCAGAATGGTCGGCATTTTATGTAAGACGGCAAAAATCCTACATATCCAGGCCGGATCTGAATTTTTTCAAAGATCAATTTTGATGAATCGTTCTAAAATACAGTTCGACCAGGTTTCAGTCGAATCCGTCCAAACTAGCCAATGTAAGAAAGGAAAGCATGAAACTAATATAAACTATAATTTGAAATACTGCCGTAAGGATCAGATAAACGGATCTGAATTTTAAACCGATCGTTTTAGTCAGAAAATTTTCCCAGGTCGCTACTAAGATAATTGGAACCGACATTAGAAGTTCCGGAGTGCTGATCTCCGTCTTGAATAAACTTCCTAGTTTGGAGCCGATTAGAAATAATACAAGGCTTACAACACTGAAAAACAAAGCTTTGAGACTTCCTAAACCTTCTTGCGTTTCTGAAAATTTTTCCAGAAATAGATTTCGAAAGGAAGCAATTCCTGCATTATATAAAACTAATACAGTTACCACCAACCATATCAATCCTATGATCTCAGTATTGGTTGCAGATGGTTGGCTTCTGACCGTGGGAGAAGAATAAGTCATTACAAAAATGAATATAGATATGGCGGAAATTATAGATAGAACGAAAAGGATTAGAACAGGATTTAAAATTTTAGACTTCAAGTGCGCCTTCCGGTTTCGGAAAGGATCTAAGTCTCGGTATTTTCAGGCAAGGAAAAGATAATATTTTAGAGAAAGACCGCCTATTGTTAGTAAGGCGGTATTAAGCGAATAACGTTATTCTGAAATTGAGATCTTATTCATATAAAAACATTATACTCGGAGTATAATGTTTTCCGAACTTAGGTTATAGTTTTAATTCCCTTTTCTTAAAATCAGGAAGGAGAGTCCTTGCCTATCTAATAGAACAGAGTGAAAGGATTTATATGTATTATAATCCAAAATTGCCAGGTTCTTGGTTTGGTCCGCAGCTGCGTTTAACGAAAATGGGATCCAAGGTTTGAATTGATTGGTTTGGCTGATTCCAAACTCTGATTGATTAACTCCTGATAGAACCGGGATCGGTTTTTCTATAAAAGTAGAAAGACCGGAAGAAAATGGAAATAGAGGAGCAGAATCTAAACCTGGAGAATAGATAATCGGCTCGATCGGAGCAACCAATCCATTATCGGCAAGAACTGCTATATCCAACTCGGACAAATGTCTAAGCACATCTCCAACTTTCCCACCGAGTAAATTATCGGAGAACAAAGAACGTGCAGCACCTAAGAGAAGTAAATCGATCTCTTTACTTTTTGCGATCTCCACGATCCCTGGCACAATCCAGTCGGAAGGAAATCCTACGGTTTCAAAACTGAATTCCGAACCTGCAGCTTCTTCTCTAACTGCTTGGAAAATTTCATCTTCTTCTAATATAGGAAATCCTTCGGATTTAGTTTCCACTGAAACGACATGTAACGCTACTATGGAAAGATTTTCTTTGGACTTAGAGAATAGGGCTCTTGTTAGCCCGAAAAGTTTTGCTCCCATCTTGGGATTGGCAAACGAAATTAGAACTTTCATTTTCGCCTCCTAGGTTATAAATTCCCCGGAACTATTTCAATGGATGAAAAAATCCCGAAGTCAGAATGAGCCGGGAAGATTGGAAGGAACTCCTGTCTTCTCTCCATGCCTACGAAGTTAGCTGACGGGCTAGGAAAGAGAGATTTCCCCCGTAAGAAACGGTTAGCCCCAAAATTTGGTTCCTCCGCTCCGACTTAAGTCGGATTAAGCAGACTCTGAACGAAGTGTAGCTAGAAAAACGAATTTGTCAAGTAGTAGATTGAAGTCATTACTTAAGATAGGAACAGCAATAGTCGCTTAGTTTTTTAACGTTTAGTTTGAATTTGGAATTTGCAGGAACTTCAAAAGATTGTCCACCTTTGATTTCCTTCCACTCTGCATTTCCAGGTAGTTGGACCAAAAGATCTCCTTCTAGGATTTCCATAATTTCTTTATCATCAGTTCCAAACTCGTACTCTCCAGGCATTAAGATGCCTAGTGTCTTTTTTTCTCCATTTGAGAATAATACGGTTCTACTGGTGACCTTGCCGTCAAAGTATACGTTCGCTTTTTTAATTACCGTTACGTTATCGAATTGTTGCATTATAGAATCAAGCTCCGAAACTAAAATTTAGAACAGAGCTTAGAACGATACCAAATAATTTCTTATTTAGAGGTCAACCAACGCATTCCTTCTTCTCTGGAAGGAGTATTGATCAGATCAATATTTCCTGCCTTCATGGATTTAGTATCGATTGAAAGTTCTGATAATACGGATTGAGGGATCACGATTGCGATCTTTTTTAAACTAGAAGCAATTGCTTTAGGGAACCAGGTTTCGTTCACCCAGGTTTGCGCTTCCGCAGAAACGATTCCCATATTGGAAGTGTCCGCCATCCATTTGGTTACTTGTTTTTCTCTTACAAGTTCAAGGCCCTTCTCCAACATCTCCCGGTAACCTTCGTAGCTGAAATTTTCAGTCCAGACGATCTCTACCAGATCATACTTCTTAACGTAATATAGTTTTCCGATCGCGGCAGTAAACTTGAGTTCGTGAGTTTTCGAATCCAGCTCCTTTGCTGTGGCTTTTGTTTTTTCAGCAATCCGGAACATCTCAACAGTATTCCCTAATTTATCTGCGGTATTAGAAATACCTAAAATTCTTTCCGCTAAAGTATCACTATTCTCAGAGTTATTCACTGCTAATGCACTGATAGAAGAAACCGAATCCACAACTTCTCTAGTAGCCGTATTATGTTCTGTGACAGCATTTCTAATTTCGTCGGAACGTTTGAATACAAAGTCAGCTTCTTTTAAAACTGAGTTCCTGAGTTCTTGTTGGGAATTTACTGCGGCTTTGACTTCCGTAATCTGTGCGGACATTCTATCTATCGTTTCTATAATTTCTTGGATCTCTTTTGTGGTGATCTGGATCCTTTCCAAACCTTGGGACATATCTTCTTGGTTTTTTTTCACCAATTCATTGATACTTCTTACACTTAGAGCGGTTCTTTCCGCAAGTTTGGAAACTTCATCTGCAACTACAGCAAAACCTCTTCCTGCTTCTCCTGCCCTTGCGGCTTCGATAGACGCGTTAAGTGCGAGCATATTGATTTTTTCACTGATGTCCGCGATATTCCCGATCGTCTTAGTGATCTCTTTGGAACTTTTAGAAAGATTATCTATTGCCTGTCCCATATAATTTAAGGACTGTGAACCCTTCTCTGCACGTTTAGAAATATCTTCAAAAGAAACTAAGGTCTCATCTACCTGGCCTTTCGTTTTTTCGATCGCAGAAGAAAGTTTCTCCACTTCGGAAACTAAATTGCTCATACTGTTCGCATTCTCTCCTGCTATGGAAGAGATAGAAGTTGCTACTCCTGAAATTTCTTCAATGGAGGCGGAGACTTCTTCAGTAGCTGCTGACTGGGATTGTATATTGGAGCCGAAATCCAAAACTACAGTTCTCATTTCTCCTGAATCTGTAGAAAGAACTTCCGCAGTACTTCTGATAAGTCCGATCAACTCGGATTGGCCTTGTAACATTCTATGAAAACTTTCGTAAAAATCAAAAAGTAGGTCTTTTGAATTTGTTTCTATTCTAGCGGTTAGATCACCTTTACTAACCTTCTTAAATGAGTCTTGTATGGTTTGGAATGTTTTAGCAAGCCAGGTGCCTGAAAAAATTCCCATACACAAGGAAAAGAAAACTCCGACTCCAGCAGAGATGGAAACAGCGGATCCAATTTTTTCAGCAGGGAGAATTCCTAAAATATAGAATGTCCCGAGTATGGAGCCAAGAACCAAAGAAGTGAAAATGGAGTAAGAGAAAAAATAATAAAGCCTAAGTTTGAATAACATTGAGATTCCTTTCTGTATAGGACGGAGATCTTTTTTGGAACCTATTCTAAGTCAGTCTTAAATTGAAAATAGATCTGAATCCTTGGGGCCTTCTTCCTTTATTTTGAAAGTATAAAGGTAGAAGTTTAACTGTTTGGGAATCAAATTTCTATCCCTTATGGGATGCTTACTGCATATTTTTTCTGTCAGACCGGCTCCAGGACTGCTTAAAATCCAAAATTCTTGACTTTTTTAGAATCTTACGGAAACTTGAGAGGTGCTTTAGCACTCTAACTTGCAGAGTGCCAATAAGAATAGATATGGAACTATCCCAAAGACATAGGATGATCCTTAAGGCCACTGTGGACGAGTTTATCCAAGAGAACCGTCCAGTTGGCTCTAAAACCTTATTCGACAAACATGATATAGGTTTGTCCCCGGCTTCTATACGTACTGTTCTTAAGGAATTGGAAGAGATGGGATATCTCGCTTCTCGCCATACTTCCGGGGGAAGGATCCCGACAGAGATAGGATATCGATTCTATGTGGATTCGTTAGTGGTTCTTTATGAGCTAACTATTAAAGAAAAACAAAGGATCCAAGAAGAATATCTGAAGATGCAGTTCAAATTGGATCAGATCCTGAAAGCAACTGCAAGTGTTCTGGCAAGTCTTTCTAATTCTGCGGGAGTTGTATTAGGACCGGCCAAAAGTTTGGACACTCTCAAACATGTGGAATTGATCCATGTTCATGGGGACGAGGTCCTGATGATCATGGTTATGAGGTCCGGAGCGGTACTGAACCGAAGCGTATTCTTGGATCGAAATTATAGCCAGGAAGAGTTGTACCAGATCTCAAAGTATTTGAACGATAACGCGAAAGGTTATGATATGTTCGAGATACAGGAGAAGGTAATCCCTTCTTTATTGCTGAGAAAGGACGGACCATTAGATTTTTATAAAGTGTCCGGAGTGATCTCCGCGGCAATGACGCCGGATAACTCCGAAGTGTCTTTGTATATCGACGGTCTCAAGAACTTATACGGAAGATTTAAGGACGAAGAGGAAAAACTCAACCAGGTTCTCTCCCTACTGGATGATAAAAGATTCCTCACCGGAATGTTCGGAGATTATCCGGAACATGATGGAGTGTATACCGTCATAGGAAAGGACGGGGACGGAAGAATGGGCGGTGTGAGTATCATCACTTCCGGATATAGAATGGGAGAAAAACGGATCGGCGCTATGGGAATCATAGGTCCTCAGAGGATGGATTATCATAGAGCACTTCCACTTGTGGATTTTACTTCGAAACTAGTTTCGGAGATGATCACGCGTATTAGTAAGTAGTAATGAACCATGCAAGGAAATGATAGAGAGATGAGTCAAGAAGAAGCGGTCGCAACGCCTACCGGAGAAAATTCGGATGATTCCCAAAAACCGGAAAGCGTAGAGGAAACTTTACGTAAGGAATTGGATATTGCGAGAAAAGAGATTGAATCCTTAAAAGATTCTTGGACTCGCGAAAGAGCGGAGTTCCAGAATTATAAGAGAAGATCTGCACAAGAATTTTCTAATATTAAAAGGGAAGCCGTCAAATCTTTGGTAACGGAGTTTTTGAACCCGATCGATAATTTGGATCGTGTAGCTTCCGGTGTAAATGTTACGGAAGAATTAAAACCTTTCGTGGACGGAGTCACGATGATACAGAAGGAATTTTATTCCGTGCTGGAAAGATCCAATGTATTCAGACAATATCCTCAGGGAGAGGCGTTTGATCCGACTTCTATGGAAGCATTGTCTTCCGAAGAAGGGGATCAATACAAAGAAGAAACTGTGATCGAAGTTTATCAGGCAGGATTCTATATTAAGGAAAATGAAGATAAGTTCTCCTTAAGACCTGCAAGGGTGAGAATTGGAAAACCCAAAGCTTAAGCTTTGGGTATAGGCGCAATGGTGCCTTGAATAGAACGAACTAAATCATGAATAACCGCCAAGGAAGGATCCAATGGCGGAAGGAGAAACCAAAATGTCAAAAGAGAAGATTATCGGAATCGACTTAGGAACCACAAACTCTTGCGTTTCCGTTATGGAAGGTGGGGACCCGGTAGTAATCCAAAACTCCGAAGGTGCTAGAACTACTCCGTCTATCGTTGCTTTTACCGCTAAAGGAGAAACTTTGGTAGGTCAGTTCGCTAAGAACCAGGCAATTACGAACGCAGTAAATACTATTCGTTCCGCAAAAAGATTTATAGGGCGCAGATTCAACGAGACCGAACAAGAGATGAAGCACGTTTCCTATAAAGTGATCAAAAGTGGAAACGACGGATTAAAATTCGAAACTGCTACCGGAGAGTTTACTGCTCAAGAGATCTCTGCTCGTGTTCTTCAAAAGATGAAACAAACTGCAGAAGATTATCTTGGCCAAAAAGTGACCAAGGCAGTTATCACTGTTCCTGCTTATTTCAATGATGAACAACGTCAGGCGACTAAAGATGCGGGACGGATTGCGGGTCTAGAAGTAGAAAGGATCATTAACGAGCCAACCGCTGCTGCACTTGCTTACGGTTTTGATAAGAAGAAAAGTAACGCTAAAATCGCCGTTTATGACTTAGGAGGAGGAACCTTCGACGTTTCTATCCTTGAGTTGGGAGACGGAGTATTCGAAGTAAAATCTACCAACGGTGATACTCACTTAGGTGGAGACGATTTTGATATGGTCATCATGGAATGGATGATCGAAGAATTCAAAAAACAATACGGGATCGATATCTCTCAAGATAAAAATACCGTTCAACGTTTGAAAGAAGCTGCGGAGAAGGCGAAGATCGAACTTTCCGGGACCATGTCCACTCAAGTGAATCTTCCATTCATCACTGCTGATGCAACCGGACCAAAACACTTGGATATGAATCTTACTAGAGCTAAGTTTGATCAGTTAACCGGTCGTTTGGTAGACAGAACTCGTATTCCATGCGAGAACGCGTTACGTGATGCTGGCTTGAAAGCTTCCGACATCGATGAAGTGATATTAGTGGGAGGATCCACTCGTATTCCTGCGGTACAAGAACTTGTAAAAGGAATTTTCGGAAAAGAACCGAATCGTTCCGTAAACCCAGACGAAGTAGTGGCAATCGGTGCTGCTATCCAAGGTGGAGTTTTAGCGGGAGAAGTTTCAGACGTTCTTCTTTTGGATGTAACTCCACTTTCACTCGGTATCGAGACTTTGGGTGGTGTGATGACCAAGTTGATCGAAAGAAACACTACGATCCCAACTAAAAAATCTCAGGTATTCTCAACTGCTGCGGATAATCAAAATGCAGTGTCTATCCATGTTCTCCAAGGAGAAAGAGATATGGCTGCTGGTAACCGCACACTCGGAAGATTCGATCTGATCGGAATTGCACCTGCACCTAGAGGAGTTCCTCAAATCGAAGTTACATTCGATATCGATGCGAACGGTATCGTGCATGTTTCTGCAAAAGATCTGGGAACTGGTAAAGAGCAAAAGATACGTATTGAATCTTCTTCCGGACTAAGCGAAGACGAGATCTCTAAAATGGTAAAAGATGCAGAAGCTCATGCTGCTGCAGATAAGGCCGCTAGAGAACTTGTAGAAGCTAAGAACGAGTTGGATACGATCACTTATTCTTTGGAAAAAGCGGTTACGGACGCTGCGGATAAACTTTCAGACAGCGAAAAACAATTGGCGAATGACGAGATCAAACGTGCAAGAGAAGCGATCGAATCAGGTGATATCGGTCGTATCAACGCTGCGAAAGAGTCCATCACTAAGAGGGCTTCGGAAATAGGTTCTAAAATTTATTCCCAAGGCGCTCCGGGTCAGGAAGCAGGCCCAGGACCTAACGATGCCGGACCTGGAGAAGGCGCAGACAATTCCCAAGCTAAGGGAGAAAAGGTCGTGGACGCCGACTATACCGTAGTGGACGATGAGAAAAAGTAACTAAGACATGAGTGACAAAAGTTACTACGATATCCTCGGAGTTTCCAAATCCGCGACTGATGAAGAAATCAAGTCCGCGTATCGGAAGTTAGCTATCAAATATCACCCTGATAAGAATCAGGGTGATAAAGCTGCTGAAGATAAATTTAAGGAAGCTACCGAGGCCTACGAAGTTTTAAGAGACGCCAATAAACGTCGCATGTACGACCAGTACGGCAAGGCCGGAGTGGGTGCAGGCGCTCAAGGTGGATTTGGAGGAGGAGCATATACTGACTTCTCCGATATCTTCGGTGATTTTGGAGATATTTTCGGCGACTTCTTCGGAGGAGGAAGAGGAGCTGGTGGCGGTGGCCGCAGATCCGGTCCTCAACGCGGTTCAGATCTTCGTTATAATCTAGAAGTTTCCCTCGAAGACGCTGCTCTAGGCAGGGAATATAAAATCGAAATTCCAAGACTAGAAACCTGCGTAGATTGCGGAGGCTCCGGCGCAAACAAAGGAAGCACTCCTGCTACTTGTCCGGACTGCGGAGGTTCAGGACAGATTCGTAGATCTCAGGGTTTCTTCTCCGTTGCGACTACTTGTGGTACTTGTCGTGGAAAAGGTACAATCATTTCCAATCCATGCAAGACCTGTCATGGACAAGGTCTGGTAGAAAAAAGACGTACTATCAATATTAAGATCCCTCCTGGTATCGAATCCGGCAGCAGATTAAAAGTTTCCGGAGAAGGGGAAGCAGGGCCTAACGGTGGTCCTCATGGAGATCTATATGTGGTAACACATATTAAGAAACATGAATTATTCGAACGCCAGGCAAACGACTTGATCTTGAATAAAAAGATCAGCCTTACACAAGCTATTTTAGGTGGAGACATTGAAGTTCCAACCATAGACGGCAAAAAGGTTAAGATGAAAATTCCGGAAGGAACCGAGTCAGGCCAAGTGTTCCGTTTGAAAGGTCATGGTATTCCGTATCTAGGCGGATATGGAAAAGGGGACCAGCATGTGATCGTTCGCATTGAGATCCCGAAAAAACTGACTAGACGACAAAGAGAATTGATCGAAGAATTTGCCCGTGAGTCCGGAGAATCTGTTTCCGGTTCTAAGGGTAAAATTTTTACGAATAAGTAATATCCACAAAAAGGAAGTTTCATGACTAACAAAGTCAAGATCGGGGTAATCGGGACAGGCCATATGGGCCAATACCACGTTAACGTGGCGAAAACATTAAGCGATGCGGAGTTGATCGGTATTTACGACTCCGATTCCGAAAGAGCATCTCAGATGGCGGAAAAACATAAAACTTCCGCCTTCTCTACTGTAGACGATCTGATCAAACATACCGATTCTGTGATCATCGCAGTGCCTACATTCTTACATCATGAAATAGGTAAGAAGGCACTTCTCGCCGGCAAACATGTTTTGGTAGAGAAACCGATCGCAGAAACTTTAGAACAAGCAAAAGAGCTAGTGGACCTTGCTTCTAAAAACAATTTGGTCTTACAAGTTGGTCACGTTGAACGTTTTAACGGAGCGGTTCTTGAACTCGGAAAGATCGTTACTGAACCTCTATTGATCGAATCCAGAAGATTAGCCCCTTTTAATCCTAGAATTAAGGATGTGGGAGTAGTTCTGGATATGATGATCCACGATATAGATATCGTTTTGAATCTTGTAAAATCTCCCGTCAAATATCTAAGTGCAGTGGGGACCAAAGTGGTTTCAGCTCACGAAGATATTGCATCCGTTATTCTTCATTTTGAGAACGGCGCGATCGCGAATATTTCCGCCAGCAGAAATACACAATCTAAAATTCGGACCCTGAATATCACTCAAAAAGACGTGTACATCACATTGGATTTTAGCGACCAAGAGATCGAGCTTCATAGACAGGCAACTTCGGACATTCTACTTAGGACCGGAGAGATCAAATATCGCCAAGAATCAATCGTTGAGAAGATCTTTGTTCACAAGGATAACCCTTTAAAACAAGAACATGAACATTTTGTAAAATGTATCTTGAAAGAAACGGAACCTTTAGTGGATGGAAGATCCGATATCCAAACTCTGGAAATCGCGTACAGAATTTTGAAAGAGATACATAAAAACTGATCGGGTAGTATGGAAAACGGATTCAGCGGAAAAGTATTAATCTCTAATTCATCTATCGTTACGGATTATTTTAATCGTACAGTGATCCTAATGGTGGAACACGATCAATCAGGTGCATTCGGTCTTGTACTGAATAAAAAAATGGATGTTGCATTAAGCGAAGTGATCCAAGGAATTCCGGAAGGAATAGACGGTTCGTCTCCGATCTATTCCGGAGGTCCTGTAGATCCTACATTTGTTTCCATTCTTCATGATAATCCTAAATTAAAACAGCCTGGGATTGAAGTTATCCCTGGTGTGTTTCTTGCCAGAAGTTTCGAAGCCCTGGTGGAATTATTAGAACATCCTGATAAAACAAAGTTTAACGTATACCAAGGATATTCCGGTTGGGGAGCTGCCCAATTAGAAGGTGAGATGGAACGTAAATCTTGGGTGGTTCACGATCCGAATGCAGAGTGGATCTTTACAGAAGATCCTGAAACAACTTGGCAAGAAGCCTTAAAAAGCAAAGGTGGATTGTATAAGTATTTCGTGGAACATACAAAAGATCCAATGTTAAACTAGATCTATGCTTTCTTCTTTGATCGGAACGGAAATTTTAGCTGGTATGATTACTCCGGCCGTTTTGATCTCGGCCAGTGCTAGTTTGATTTTTTCTACCGCGAATCGTTTAGGTAGAATATTCGATCGAGTTAATTTACTTAAAAATGAGATAGAAGGTGTCGTGGACGGAAAACTTTCTTTTCCGGAAGAACGACAAGCATATCTCAGAAGACAATTAAAGATCCAAAAGAAAAGAGCAAATCTGATCCAAAGATCTATGGCAGCGCTTTATACTGCGACTTTGTTCTTTGTTTCTTCCAGCTTAAGTTTGGGGATTATCGTAGCGATATCAAGTCCTGCTTCTTGGATTGCTACCGGACTTGCATTGGTAGGCGGAATTTTTTTGTTTATCGCAAGTAGTCTTTTGCTGTACGAAAGCCGTTATAATTTGAATTTTATCCAAGGCCAGATAGAATTTGCGGAATTTCTGGAAGATAAAGTGGAGAAGAAGTCCGACGATCCTTCTTCCAAAAGATAGGAGTTTTATTTGAAAAAGATTCTATATTCACTTTCTATCATATTGTTTTTTGCATTTTTGGGACTTGTTCAAAACCTTTCTGCCGACGGTTGTTATCTTTGTTCCGTAAATAGTTCAGACGCTTGTAGGGATTATTGTAGATTTTCCGGATCCGATTCTTTCGATACCAGGAAACGTTGTGAAACTAAAGGATGTAAGATCACTGGAACCGCGGCCTGTCCGACCGCTTCCAATTATAAGGTTTGCTCAGTGAGATTGGATTCTAAGCCGGAAGATCTTTTGGCCCGTATGACCAGGCCGAAATAATTTATTTCATCCTACGGACGCCTTAAAGTTCTTCATCTACTCAAGCGTTGGACATTCCTCAGATTACTTCCCATCCTAATTTAAACTTCTTTCAGATACAAAGTAGGGCTTCTTTTCCACTCGTTCCTTAAGGCACCGAAATACATTCCTACCACTGCAATATTCAGAGAAATATAAAAGATACCTATTTCCAACCAAGGAACACTCGCTTGTATCTCAAATATGATCTCAGACATATAAGAAGAAACTCCCCAGACTAAAACAAAAGCTAAAGCGAAAGATAAATTAGCGAGAAGCAAGGATTCCACCAAAAAGTATTTTCGTAAGAATGTTTTGGTTCCACCTATGATTCGCAAAAGGGAGGTTTCTTCCAATCTTTCCTTTCTACTCAACTCCAAAGAAGAAAGTATCAATAATAGTGAAGATAAAACGATCAGTCCTGTCATCCAACGGATCGCAAAAGACATCTTTTCTAAAATTCCTAAAAAAGACTGAACTGCCTTTTCAGTGTCTACGATCGTAAGGTTCGGAAATTCATTCGATAATTCTTTTTGAAGAGAATATCTGGAATCGGAAGATTCCAACAAAAAAGAACTCAGATAAAACTTAGGAGCCTTTTCTAAGATCCCTTTTGAGAATAGGACCACAAAGTTCGGTCTCATGTCGGACCAGTTGACGGTCCTGAAATTTCGGATGGTTCCGGTAACTTCTACCCCGCCGATGGAGAAGGAAAGTTTATCTCCTAAATCCACTTTTAAATTTTTAGAAAATTCTTTTTCGACTGAGATCTGGTCTTCTTCTCCTTTTCTCCAAAAATCACCATCGGTGACTTTTTCAGTAGGATATAAATTCTCTCGATAAGATAAGAAATATTCTCTGGTCCTTGCCGTGGATCTCCAATCTCTTCTGAGTGCGGAAAGTTCCATATCTTCTTTTTTAACAAGCTCTCCGTTTACATGAGTGAGTCTTGCTCCGATTACAGGAGCAGTTAAAAGTTTTTCGACTTTATACTTTTCTGCCGTTTGTTGGAAACTTTCCAGTTGTTCTGGTCGTATATCCAATACGAACATATTGGGTCTTCTTTCCTTGTCTTTTGCGCCGCTATATTCTAATAGGCTATCACTCAGAAAAATACTAAGTAATAGAACGAAAACTGAAGAACCGAGTCCTACAGAAACCCATGAAAGCCCTGTTCTAGGTCTATCTAGTTTTCTTAATGCCATTCTTACACTTGCGGAAAACTCAGATCTTTGTAAAAGAAATCTAATCGCAAAACGAATTCCTAAAATTCCAAGATACACAACCACAGGCAGGAAGAGTAGGGTCGCACATAACATTAATCCTTTGATCCAATCTCCAGTTTCCCACCAAGCTAATGCGAAAAACAATCCGAAGACCGCTATAAATGAGATCGACTGTTTTAATTTTAGTTTTGGAACAGAAGAAAGTTCATTTGCAAAATCGGATTTAAGAGCATACATCGGGCTTAAGTTTCGAGTAGTGGAAAGACTTTCCCATGCGGAAACTAAGGGGACTACCCAAGCTAAAACGAATGCCCAGAAAAATGCTTTTAGATCCGGGATCAATTTTGGTTCGAAAAGGAATTCTTTATCCGCCATATTCGGGATTTGAGTTTGTAAAAAACTTCCGAATAAAAATCCTAATAAAGCGCCAATCGTGGATAATATTAGAAGTTCGGAAAGTACAAGGCCCAAAACTAAGTTCGGTCCTGCTCCTAAACATTTATAAACGGCGAATGTAGTGGATTTTGATCTTACGACCGCTCTGCTGGTGAGAAGGATAGAGATCCCTCCCAAGAAGAATGCACATAATGCCAATAAGGAAAAGAAATCCAACGTGTTGGTAAGGAATTTTTGGGATCCGGAGTTTGCTTCCGTGCTTTCGTATAAGATAAGATCGTTTTTAGCGAATTCTGAAAATTTACTTTTTTTGAAAACATTCGCATCCGTTCCGTTAGGAAGAAGGATGGGGACTTGGTAGCTGATCCGAGAGCCTCTTTGTTCTAATCCTGTTTCTGCTAAAGATTCTTTTTTTATAATGGAGCTTGGTGCCATGGAGAGAAAGTTTCCTGCCATTCCCGGCTCTTTTAAGATACTTCCTCTTAATACAAAGTTACTTTCCCCCAGTTGAACTTTAGAACCTATCTTAAGTTTTAAATTTTTGATCAGTCCGCTTTCTAGGAGTATCTCACCCGGTTTTAATTTGCGGAAAAGTCCTTTAGGTTCTGTTTCTAACTCTCCAAAATACGGATAATCACCTTGGATTGCCTTGATCAAAGATAAGCTAGAATCTTGTGAATTCGGGTTGCGAAGCATAGAAGGGAACTGCACTAATTCGGATAATTTGCTTCCTTTTGGCAATTCCTTCGAAAGAAACGCTGTTTGTTCAGAGGTTAGCGGAGAAGGGCTCGTAACCACAAGATCCGAACCCATAATGTTTTTGGCTTCTCTGATAATAGAAGAAGTAAATTGATCCCTATACGAATGGACTGCGAGAACTGCACCGGTTCCGATTGTGATCGCTAAGATAATCTGTAAGGAAGAAGTCTTTTTAGAAAAGATTTCTCTGAACATTACCCGTAGAAAGAATCTAATATTCATTTTTTCTTCCTAGATACTGTCTTCTTAGCGGCAGCTTTAGGTTTTGCACCGCTTAAGATGACCCCATCTCTCATTTCTAAGATCCTATCCGCCATCGAAGCAACCTTAGGATCATGAGTAACAACTAATAAAGTGGATTTACGGTCTCTATTCAATTGTTTCAGAAGAGACATGATATTCTCGCCATTCTTCTTATCTAGGTTTGCAGTGGGCTCATCCGCAAAAAGGAGTTTAGGGTCATGTATAAAAGAACGAGCTATCGCTACTCTTTGTTCTTCTCCACCTGAAAGTTGGCTTGGGAAGTTATGGGCTCTATGTGCGATGCCGACCTTCTCCAACCAATACATAGCTTTTTCATGTATCACTTTTTCCGAAAGGTTTGTCGTCAAAGCAAGAGGTAGGGAAACATTCTCTAAAGCGTTTAATGTCTTGATCAGTTGGAAATTTTGGAATACAAAACCTATTTGTTCTCCTCTGATCTTTGCTAATTCGTCCTCTGACTTATCAAATAAGGAGATCCCATCCAAAAGTACTGTTCCTGAATCAGCTTTATCTAATCCGGCTGAAACAGCGAGTAACGTAGACTTTCCTGAGCCGGATGGCCCAATCACAGCAACGAATTCACCGGACTTTACCTGGAATGAAACATCTTTTAATACGTTAAATGTTTGGTCTGCAACTGTGTAAGACTTGTTTAAGCCTGATATAGATAACAAATTATCACCTTCCTTTCGTTTTGACTGACCTAAACTCGGCACTTGACAGGAAATTAATTTTTACCTGAAAAAAACCGCACTTGAAAATCTATTCCAAATAAAACCGCGCTTAGAATTTTTTTCAAAAAAATTGCAGTCATTTTCACAAACTTCCAACCTAATTTTTTTTGACTCTAGAGTGAGCCGATTTTATAAAGTAACTCTCGACGTACGGAGAGAAGTTCCGAAAGCAAGAATCAATCTTCGGACTTATTTACACTCCGTAAATAAAAAGACAATCGATGGAATTTTCTGGGAGCAAAATGCAATTATTAGCAGTGACGGATTTGAACGAAGAAGAAGCGGAACTTACACAAGCGCAAAGTAAGCAATATACATGTAAAGGATGCGGTAAAGAAACACCGAATCTCTTTCAGTACGACCTCTGTCGAGATTGTTTGAACTTAACATTTCGTCGACTTATCAAGGTTATTGACTCAGTACGTAAATAAGTCAGATTCTTATCCAATATTTTTGTCCGTTTTCTAAGCAAGAGCTTAGAATTTTACTCCCAGAGAAAGCCGGTATCCCTCCGGCTTTCTTCATTTCGGACCCAAATCTAACTCTTTGGTTCCCTATAATTTAAAAACACTTCTTCTAGTAACAATTTATAATGCCTTTTTTCTTCTTAAAAAGAAAGAAAGGCCTTTTGTTCTAGATTTTCAGCTCTTTAATCGCCTTCCAGTATAACAAAAAAGAATTGGATTCTAGGCCGGAGGAAAAAACTTCACGGTATGGACTATCCGTTTCGGAAAATTGAATCAAAATGGCAAGATTATTGGGAAAAGAATTCTTCCTTTCGAACGGATCTACGCTCTTCTAAACCGAAGTTCTATTGTTTAGATATGTTCCCTTATCCCTCGGGTGCGGGATTGCATGTCGGTCACCCTGAAGGTTATACTGCCACAGACATTATTTCTCGTTATAAGAGAATGAAGGGTTTTGAAGTTTTGCATCCAATGGGTTGGGATGCATTCGGTCTCCCTGCAGAAAGATATGCAATGCAGACTGGAATCCATCCTGCTATTACTACAAAACAGAATGTGGACAATTTCAGAAGGCAGATCAAATTGATCGGTCTTTCCTATGATTGGGACAGGGAAATCTCGACCACAGACCCGAAATATTACAAATTTACCCAGTGGATCTTCCTAAAATTATACGATTCCTGGTATGATTTCCAGGCTTCTAAAGCAAAACCAATCTCTGAATTGATCCAAAGGCTCGAATCCAAGGGTTCAGAAGGATTTGAGGACCTCGAGACCTTCTCCGCTAAAGATTGGAAAGAATTTTCAAACGCAAAGAAAGAAACCATTCTTTCTGGATTTCGCTTAGTATATCAGGCAGAAATCCCGGTAAACTGGTGCCCAGGCCTTGGAACAGTTTTAGCAAATGAAGAAGTAGAAGAATGGGTTGGAAAGGGTTACGAAGTAGTTCGTAAACCGATGAGACAGTATATGATGCGTATCACTGCATACGCGGAAAGACTCTTAGAGGATCTGTCTTTGGTTTCTTGGCCGGGTTCCACTCTTGAAATGCAGAAAAACTGGATCGGAAAGAGTGAAGGTTTGGAGTTAATATTTCCTTTTGATCCTTCTTCTCCGCAAAACGGGATCAAAGTGTATACTACTCGTCCTGATACCGTATTTGGGGTAAGTTATATGGTGCTTGCTCCTGAACATCCTTTGGTGGACTCAATTACCACGAAAGAACAATGGGAGAAGGTACAGGAATACAAAAAGGTTTCCGCTTTAAAAAGTGATCTGGATAGAACTGAACTTTCTAAAGAGAAATCAGGTGTATTCACCGGAGCTTACGTACTAAACCCTGCAGATCCTTCTAAAAAGATCCCGGTATGGATTGGTGATTATGTTTTATACGGTTATGGAACCGGTGCTATCATGGCGGTGCCTGCTCATGACCAAAGAGACTACGAATTTGCAAAAGCTTTCGGGTTGGATATCCTACCTGTCATTGAAGGAGATCTTTCCCAAGGTGCTTTCGATTCTAAAGAATCGGTTTGTATCAATTCTTCTTCTTCCGAAGTTTCTATTAATGGTCTGAAATATAAGGAAGCATTCTCGAAAACTGCTGATTGGGCGGAGAAAAAAGGGATAGGAAGAAGAAAGACCCAATTCAAACTCAGAGATTGGTTATTTGCCCGCCAAAGATATTGGGGAGAACCTATTCCTTTGGTCCATTATCCTTCCGGAGTTACAAAGGTAATTCCGGAATCTGAACTTCCATTAGAACTTCCTAATTTATCAGAATTTAAACCTTCCGGAACAGGAGAATCTCCTCTTGCTTTAGCGGGAGATTGGTTGAAGCATAAAGATCCTGAAACGGGTGAGATCGGGACCAGAGAAACAAATACTATGCCTCAATGGGCAGGTTCTTGTTGGTATTATCTACGTTATATCGATCCGGAAAACCCGGACAAGTTTGTAGATCCGAATCTGGAAAAAGCTTGGATGCCTGTGGATCTATATGTGGGTGGAGCGGAACATGCAGTTCTTCACTTACTCTATTCACGCTTTTGGCATAAGGTATTATTCGATCTAGGTTATGTAACTACTCCTGAACCTTTCAAAAAATTGGTTCACCAAGGTTTGATCTTAGGTGAGGACAAAAGAAAAATGTCCAAGTCTTTAGGAAATGTGATCAATCCCGACGAGGTGGTTACGAATTTCGGAGCAGATAGTTTACGTCTTTTTGAAATGTTCATGGGACCGTTCGAAATGGTAAAACCTTGGAGCACAAGAGGTGTAGAAGGTGTATTCCGTTTCTTAAATCGTGTTTGGAGATTATATCATTCAGGTGCAGAAGAATCTTTCCGTTTGGAAGATATCGAACCGAATGAAGATGAATTGAAAATACTCCATAGAACCATCAAAAAAGTGGATGATGATATTAATAATTTCTCATTCAACACTGCCATTTCTCAGTTGATGATCTTTGTAAACGAGTTAACTCCAAGCCAACGTAGACCTCGTAAGATCCTGGAACCGTTCTTACTGTTGATCGCTCCATTTGCTCCTCACTTAGCGGAAGAACTTTGGTCTTTAGCGGGAAAATCAAATTCTTTAACTTACCATACTTTCCCAGGTTACGAGGAGAAGTATCTGACTGACGATGAGATAATGATCGTGGTACAGGTAAACGGAAAGTTAAGAGCAGAATTCAAGGCTGCAAAAGAGATTGCCGGGGACGAAGCGATCAAGATTGCAAAATCTTTGGATAAGGTACAAGTTTTCTTGGACGGAAAACAGATCCGAAAAGAGATCTATGTTCCTGGAAAACTGGTGAATCTAGTAGTTGGATAATGGGATCTGAACTTTTCTATAATCAAGAAGTTCAAAGATTAGATCGGAAATTATATCCTAGAAAAGAGATTATCAACAGGGTAATCGGATCCAAACAATTTATGGATCAAAACTTTCATACAAAGTTGGATCTGGATTCTGTTGTAGGAAAAACATTTTTATCCAAGTTCCATTATATCCGATTGTTTAAATCCTGTTACGGAATAACGCCTCACCAATATCTTATTTCCGTTCGATTGAAAAATGCAAAAGAATTACTTTTGAAAGATGTTTCGGTTTCAGATGTTTGTGAAGGAGTAGGTTTTGAAAGTCCTAGTTCTTTTGCAGGATTATTCAAAAAATTCACCGGTTTGAGTCCTTCTTCCTTTCGATCCAAATACAAAAAAGCAATTTTGGAGAAGTAAACCTTCTTCATAAAAATTGACCTAATTTCTGCAATATCCTTAAGATATGCAGAATGAAAATTACAGTAATGAGCGTGATGGTGGATGACCAAGAAAAGGCTCTTCAATTTTATACACAAGTTTTAGGGTTCGAAAAGAAAACTGATATTCCAATGGAAGAAGGTAGATGGCTCACTCTTGTTTCGCCTGAACAAAGAGATGGAGTGGAATTATTGTTAGAGCCTATGGGTTTCGCTCCGGCAAAACCGTTTCAAAAGGCTTTAAAGGAAGCAGGAATTCCTTGGACTTCTTTCGGTGTAGATGATGTAGAGAAAGAGTATGAAAGGCTGAATAAACTCGGAGTTGAGTTTACGATGAAACCGACACAAATGGGGCCTGTAAAACTCGCAGTCTTAAATGATACTTGTGGGAATCTGATCCAGATCGCGCAGTTTATTTAAGAAGAATAAACGCAAGTAGCCCGACTAGTAGAACTACTCCAACCAAAATCGCATAGTTGAGGGTATTATTACTTTCGGATTGTTTTGCACCCATACCTGCAGGGCGAGGAGCATTCGCAGCAGTTTTAGGTCTGGCAAGACGAACTGGTCTTTCTTCGAATGCTTGTAAAAGAACTCCTGCAGGACCTTTTGCAAAAATATGATATTCGTTTTTACCGGAAGCGATCGCTACGAAAGAACCGATTACGGGTTTTACGTTTCCATCTTTGTCCATAGCACCTAAAGTTTTGGCTAAAGCTTTTTCTTCGGGCGAAACGGAAGGAAGTTGTAGTAGGATCTTGTCTCCTTCGTTTAGATCATCGAAATCTATTCCGTTAACCGGGGATAAGATCGTTTTAGCTAATACAACTCTTCCAAAACCTTTTCGAATAGTTTCGATCTGGCGCATGACTGCGGCTTTTTCCGGATCTAAATTTTCTACAGGAGCAGCACCTTCAGCAGGTTCTTCTGGTGGTTTAGGAATGGATTGGATAATACCTGCAAAAAAACTTTTGCCTCTACATTTCAAACTAGATACGTATTCCACATCTGCTTGGACACGTATCATATTGATCTTCATAGTAGTCTTGATCTGATTCTCCAGCATATTCACTAGAGCTGCGGTATCATTACGATCCCACATTGGATAATATTGTTCTAATATTTGTTTTGTTAATTTAGTATGAAGAATTCTTCCTATCGCGTCGGACAGACCTGGATCGGGAGCTTCTTGTCTAGCTGCTTCAGCGATATCATGAGAGATCTGGCCGAAATCTTCGAAGGTTCTGATCTTTCTGATTACGGAAGAGTTGGAGAATAAGGAATATAATTCTAAAAATTCGTTTTTATATCTGGATAATAATCCTAAAACAACGCCGGCTTTGTTCTCTACATCGATCCTTAATTTTAGAAGATAGGCGTCTTTGATTTTTCCTTGGATAAGTTCGATCGCTTGCTCTTCGGTATGCACGGATTCCAAGGCAAGGTTCATTTGATTTGCCTGCTCTTGGAGTTTACTTGTCTGAGGATTCTGTTCCATATTGCTAAAGACCTAACTGAAGTAAGGAGAACTTTAGGTCATGTTAAGCCGCTAGCCTTTTCTTGTAACCATTTTTGGTATCTTTGCCTTCTGGGCACATAATTCTGATCCAAGGGGATTTCGACTCTAGCCACTGTTCTATTTTCGTCCTGGCGACTATAGATCGTAAACAAATGGCGGTCATAGCCGCTTTGGGCTACCAAAATTTCCACCATTGTGATACCCATACCTGCACCTTCCGTGGTATCACCATATTTCATATAGTATTCGAATAGATTGTCAAATTCTTTAGAATGAACGAACTTCTCTCGGATCCTTTTCTCTTCACGGACTGCGAGAGTGAAATTATTTTGTACGAATAGAATGATACGGTCCGAACTGAAGCTCAGAGTAACTTTAACAAATAGACCGTGCTCTTTCATTTTCCTACGATAGTAGGGAAATTTTCTACTGACTAGATTTTCCTTAAAAGACTCCATTCCTAGATCGTATTGGGAAGGGTCCGCGATATTCAGACCTAGTTCTTTAAATAGAACTCGTTTAATTGCTGCTTTGGTCGCATTTACGATCAGCTCTTTTGCGGAAGTAAATATAAGTTCGGTCAGATCCTCTCTTTTGTATTTAGAAAGGACGGTTTGGATGATATGTTTGAGCTTATTTTCGCCCCTGGTACTGAGGACGTAGGTAATGATAGAAATTGGCTCTTCTTTTTTTACGGCCGTCTCGACCTCGAAGAGGAATTCTTGAGGAAGTTCCTCGATTCCCTCGTACATTTGGATTCTCGATTATATGGACCCCGGCGGGCTTACGAGAAAAAAACGAAAAACGCCCAGGAAAAAAGAACGGGAATTTCCAGCGGAAAATGAAAAATTTTAACCTTTCAATTGTAGGAAACCGCTGATTTCGTCCATGACGGCTCCTACCTCAGGCTTACAGGATCGAATAACGTTAACCAATTTCTGATCGGTTCCCGGGATTTTTCCTTCATGGAATTTGAGTTTAAATTCTGTGAATTTTAAACCGTGAGCAGTAGAGATTACGACCACCTGATCACCTTTTGCTATAATTCCCTTGCCCATAAGTTTGTATAAAGCGGCAATTGCCACTCCCGTATGAGGGTCATTATATAATCCGAATAGATCGGTTTTGGCAGAAGCTTCTGAAAGTTCAGCTTCACTTGCTTGTTCCACAACCCCATTGAATTTTCTTAATGTACGAATTGCTTTTTGGACTGATACAGGATTTCCGATCTGTATTGCAGAAGCAAGAGTAGGCTTCGCATCAACTGGACTGAACTCTTCAAAGTTTTTCAGATAAGAAAGATAGAGAGGATTTGCATTCTCTGCCTGTGCCAAAACGATCCTAGGAAGTTTATCTATCAGTCCTAATTCTTTTGCCATCTCGAAACCTGCTCCGAGTGCGGATACGTTTCCTAAATTTCCTCCTGGAATAATGATCCAGTCAGGAACTTTCCATTCCAATTGTTGAACGATCTCAGGTGCGATTGTTTTTTGGCCTTCGATACGAAGACTGTTCATCGAGTTTGCAAGATAGATACCGGCTTCTTTGGTAACTTCTTTAACGATCTTCATACAACCGTCAAAGTCCGTTTCCAATGCGATTACTTTTGCGCCGTTTGAAACAGGTTGGATCAATTGTGCTTGGGAAACTTTTCCGGCAGGAAGGAAAATGATCGCAGGGATCCCGGCCTTAGCAGCATAAGAAGCAAGAGCCGCAGAAGTATCTCCGGAGCTTGCACAAGCTACTGCTTTGATCTTGGCTCCCTTATTCAACATATGTTTTACTTGAGAGAGAAGGACCGTCATGCCTAGGTCCTTAAAAGAACCTGTGTGGGAGATCCCACATTGTTTGATCCAGAGACCGCCTAGGCCGAAATGTTTTGTAAGTCTTTCAGAATTAAATAGATGAGAAAGACCTTCGCCCGAGCTTACTATCTCCGAGTCTTCTACATGAGGAAGAACCCATTCTCTTTTGTTCCAGATACCTGAACTGTTCGGAAATTTTACCGAACCCAATCTGGAATCGAATAGGTCCTTCCATTCCTTACCTGATTTTTCTTTAAGAGCTCCCATATCATGGGAAACCTGAAGAAGGCTTCCGCATTTACGACATTCGTATACGATATCATTCAGATCGTAAGTTGCTCCGCAAGAATCGTTGATACAGCGAAATTCCGCTTTCAACTTGGTGAAGGTAAGGCTCATACTTTAGATAGAATTTAGAATGTCCTTTTTTTTGGCATCAAATTCTTCCTGAGAAATCAGGCCCTGGTCCAACATACTCTTGAGTTTTGTGAGCCTCGCGGTTGCATCGTTCTGGTTGGAATTCCCACCGGCATTGTTTTGTCCCATCATACCGGCCATCATATTCCCCATATTCATTCCCATTCCGAGTCCCATACCTGCGGACATACCTTGGCCTGCGTTTCCACCTTCGTTCTTGGCTGCAGCTTCGCCTATATCCAACATTCTTTTTTGTTGGTACATTCCGCCCAGAGCATCGATCTCGAATTTCTCTGTGAGAATTTTCTGGATCTTTTGGAAATTCGGATCGTTCTGATCGAAATTGATGGATTGAACAAAAAAATCTAAAACTTCTATCCCGTACTTGGAGAAGTCGGGTTGGATCTTTGTCTTTCCTGCGGAAGAAGCTTCTTCTAAATGTTGGTTAAGACGAGTGATCGGTTCTCCGGATTTTAAAACGACTTCTGCCAAGAAATCGCTTAGTCTAGTGATGATCATTGGTCTTAAGAAACTATCCACCTCGTCTTGTGAATAAGCTCCTCTTGCACCGACTACTCCTACCGCAAATGCTTTGGAGTCCACGATCTTGATATTATAAGCACCGTTTGCTCTTACTCCAAGTGTGATCGTGTATTTAGGATCTTCTACTTGGATGGGCGCAGGAGTTCCCCATTTTAATTGGATAAGAGCCTTATTGACATAAACTACTTCTGCAGTAAAAGGAGTTTGGCCTCCGAAAGGAAGGTTCACTAAGTTTTCTAAGATAGGAACGTTTCCTGTTTTTAAAGTATGAGTTCCAGGTCCGAAAATATCCAGAGCCTTACCTTCTTTAAAAAAGATAGCTTCCTGGCTTTCGTTCACTACCAACTGTCCGAAGGTACTGATATCGTTACGGGGAAACTTCCATACGATCTCTCCCGGTTTTCCTTCGTATTTTATTACGTCTATTAATGCCATAAGAACTCCTTGGAAATATATTATTCACTACTCAACATTCGGCAAATCAAAAATTCGATTATCGTTTTAAGAAGACATCCTTTCTACTTTTTAAGGCGGAATCGAACTCATCCAATTCGGATCTAAAACTACTAACCCAGTCCCGGACTGTGTCTACTGAAACTTCCGGAGGGAAGTTCGGAGATTTTACTTTTGTGGATAATTCTTCTGCATGATGGATCAATGAATAATCCCATTCTGCCAAAGCTTCCAACTCTGATTCGGTCGCTTTGAAACCGGCACCTAATCCGTTTAAACCGTAACTTGCTCCAATAATTTCGTTTTTGAGCCTTTCTAAGACAGAAAGTAAGACCTCTGTAGAACCGATTAGGTCCATTCTTCTTTCTCGGACGAAATTTTCTTCGATCCTGCGAATAGGTTCCTTGAGAGAATCCAATTTTTTGGACAATTCATTTCGAGCCATCCTATCCGTTTCGTAATATTGATGGTTCTTTAAGACTTCTCCATAAAAAGGAAACGCAGAAAGAAAGGATAAGATCTTTCCTTTCTCCGCTTTGAATCTGGAAACATATTGTGAGATCGGGCTGTTAGAAGTCATGTACAGAAGAATGATCCGGATTTTCTTCGCAAGCAAGACAAATACTTCTCTTTTCGTATCATATCCATGAAATCGTAACTTGAGGTCTTTAGTTCTCCGGATTTATTTCTTGCTAGCAGATACCTGAATAGTTTTTAATTCAATTCAGGAAATAGAATCTCTTCATTATGAAATCCTATATACTGTCCATCTTTGCTTCTAAAAAAGGGGAAATAGAATCATTAAATGGAATCAGAGCAATCGGGATTTTGATGGTAATGACCAACCATCTTTGGGTTTTCTCACGGAAAGCAATGGGAGAAATGCCTTTTTGGTTATCTTGGTTTGCGGAAAACCAAACCACTATTGTGGATGTATTTTTTGTATTGGGAGGCTTTCTGAATTACGGAGGTATACTCCAATCTTATAAAAAAGAAAATAGTTTTCCTTATCGAAAGTTTATCATCAACCGTTCTTTACGAATACTTCCCGCTTATTACGTAGCATTAGCTTTTTCTTATTATTATTTTTATAAACAATCGGAAAACCTAAAACATATACAAAATCCTAGTCCGGACTTGCTTTGGCTGATAACGAAAGGGCAGAAGGCGCTGGATTATGTTTGGGCTGACGGTATCTTCTTATCCAACTTCTTTCCCAGAGTTTTGGATGTTGGTTGGTACATTTCCTTAGAGCAGCAGGTCTACTTTTTGATGGTAGTTTTGGGCCCTTTCTTCTTGTTCTCTAAGACTAGAAAAGTCAGAGTGATCATATTATCTATGATATATATTATCCCTTTCTTATCTAGATGTTATCTATATTCCAAAGGTCAAATGAATGCTGAGGCTCTCTTTTGGACCGAGAACAGATTCGATTCAATGATCGCCGGGATGCTTTTAGCGGAATATGTGGATTATAAACCGATAGGAGAAAGTTTAGGAAAACTTAAATATTCTATAATCGGAATCACTGCGATCGTGTTTATATTGATCTCTTATTCTTTCGATTGGGATCATATCATTCGATTGACTCTTGCTAATAATTTTTTCAATATCGCCTTGGCTTTAATTATCTTCCTGGCAATCCAGAAAGAAGGTATATTTAAAACTATCTTAGGATTACCTATCTTTCGCCCATTATCTAGGATAACATTTACGGTTTATCTTTGGAATATACCTTTGATGGGGGTTGCGACCGGATGGGCTCTCAGGGGAGAAACAATAATTACCTTGAGTGTGCTTCCTAAACTTTTTATCATCTGTTTTGGTTTTGCGATCTTGGTTTCTTGGCCGATTTTTTTACTGATAGAGCAACCTTTTATCTGGTGGAAAGAAAAACCGAAAGTTTTGGAAAATAAGAACGAGGCTAAGACTGTATAGTCTCGTCCAATAAATACGAAATAGTACAATGAAATTTGATTCAGATATAATCCGTTCGATCAGGCATTCCGTATTTCGTTGGATCAAACTTTCTTTTCCGATCTTATTTGCAATATTCTTCATATTATATTTTAGGATTTTTGTGATCCAATTCTACCTGATCAGCGGCACAAGTATGATGCCTAGTTATAAAGAAAACGATTGGGTCTTGGTCAAAAAGTGGGGTTTTCCTGCTCAGATCGGTCCTTGGGTTTTATATATTCTAGAGCCTGATGTAGATAGATTTGATGTATTAGTTTTGGATGGGATTGGAGCAGAACTAAGTTTAAAAAGAGTAGTAGGACTTCCCGGAGATTTTTTCAGATTTTCAGAAGGTAGAATTTTGATAAATGACTCTTCTTTAGAAGAACCCTTCTTGAATTCAGGCTATAAGACCCAAGCTCCTTCTGCATCTATTCTACCCGTGATCGGAGTCTCTGGAAATATAGGTATAGGAGACTCAGGTAGGATCCCACCGGGTTACGTTTTGGTCTTGGGAGATAACCGAGAATTCTCCACAGATTCCAGAAATTATGGCCTAATTCCTTTCAAAAAGTTGAGAGGGAAGGTAATCTCCAGCTTTTAAACCATTATTCCACCTCGGATTTCACTTGTACTAGAAAAGCTCTTTAATCATTCTGAAAAAGACCGAAATTTATAAAAGCGGCTCATTCATTGATGGATTATAACCTTCTCAATCGAAAAAGATTCACCATCTTATTCGTTCTACTATGTGTATTCTTCTCCGGGCTTTTAGTCAGAGTAGGTTATCTAGTATTTTTTAACGATAGAGAGATCGCATTCAAGAATGGAGAAAGGATCTTAAGAGGAGCTATCTATGATAGAAGAGGGATTGAATTGGCATTGTCCATTGATTCTTCTACCATCGGGATCTATCCTGGAAATGTTTATGATCCGAATTTCACTGCGGTTCAAATTTCTCCTTATCTAGATATTCCTCCCGAGAAGATAGAGTCGCTGATCAGAGAAAAAAGCAGATATTTTCTTTTGAAAAGGGAGATAGATGATACAACTGCAAGTCGTATCATGGAGATGGCCCTTCCTGGAGTGAGAAGGGAAAGGGAATTTAAAAGAGTTTATCCTCACGGAAGTTTAGCCGCAAGTCTTGTCGGCTTTACTGGGATGGACGATGATAAAGCTCTCTCCGGTCTAGAATATTATTATAATCAAGAATTGATGACACCTACTGAAGCAGATTCTGCAAGAGGTGCGAATGTACATTTGACTCTGGATGGACTTATCCAATTCAAATTAGAAAAATCTTTAGGAAAAAGATTCGAAGAAGCAGGAGCAAAAAGAGCAGTAGGACTTCTGATGGAGATCCATACCGGAAGAATATTGGCAATGGCCAGTTTTCCTTCTTTTGATCCGAACCGTTATTCATCTTTCGAAGAATATTCCCACACAAATTGGGCGATCCGGCATGTATATGAACCCGGATCGACCATGAAAATTTTCCTGGCAAGTATTCTTCTTAACGAAAACTTAATACACCCCAACGAAAAATTCGATTGTCCGGGATATGTGGATTATGGAAAGACAAGGATCAAGTGTACCCATGTTCACGGAAAAGTGAATCTCGAAGAGATATTACAATATTCATGTAATGCAGGAATTATCAAAGCGGCCGCAAAGATACCGAACGACGTACTTTATGAATATATGAAACGATTCCGTTTCGGAGATAGAGCCGGACTTCTACCGAACGAATCCGTCGGGTATATGCCTATCTTAAACAAATGGACTCCGACTACTCCGATGTTCATGGCGATCGGGCAAGGAATTTCAGTAACTCCGATCCAGTTAGTCGCATCTGCAGCTTCCATCGTAAACGGAGGAAGATTCATCACGCCTAGAGTAGTTTCCCATATCACTGATTCTTATGGAGAAGTCCTACAAGAATTCCAATCCGAAGAAACTCCGGTAGGTATCAAAGAATATTCCACCGAAAGATTATTGAAAGCAATGACTAGAGTTGTACAAGCCGGAACAGGAAAAAATGCGTACATACAAGAATATTCCATCGCAGGAAAAACAGGAACGGGACAAAAGGCAGTTTCCGGCCGAGGTTACCAAGATGGATTATGGTCCGCTTCCTTTTTGGGATTTTTCCCCGCAGACAAACCTAAAGTGGTCGGGTTAATCCTTTTTGACGAACCTAAAGGAGATAGCCATACTGGAGGAGGACTCGCAGCTCCAGTATTCAGGGAAGTGGTGGAGAATATTATACCGATCATAGAACAGGGAGAAAGAACGGTTAATGTTAATCTTCCTAAGTTGGAACGAAAACCTCTTACTGCAAAATCAGAACGTATACCTGATCTGGTTGGAAGAAGTAAAAGAGAAGTAGTGGAATTATTAGCTCCTTTGGGAGTTCCTTATAAACTTCACGGAAGCGGCTTCTGCTATGAACAAGATCCTTCTCCTGGTTCATCTTATGAAGGTAAAAGGATAAACGTATTCTTCCAATGAAAGAATTTAGGTCGGATTTACTTGAAAAAAATTTGGCCTCACTCCGCAGCTTCGCGCCGGAAGCCTCTGAGAGGATTGGATCTTCCCGGATCGATTTTGAGATTGTTCCTACAAAAACGGAAGATCCTAGTTTAAAGATCGGTAATGTCCTTTTGCATAGTTCTATGGATCCGCGTAAGGAAGCTGAAAGGCAACTTGTGGATCTGAAAAAAGGTGACGAAGAAAGAGCGTTTCTGTTTTTCGGAGCAGGTCTCGGTTATTCCATACAATATACATTAGGATTTGATAAAATAATATGCGTATGGATGGAACCTTTTCCGGAGATTATCAAGGCGGCATTTTCGCTTTTCGATTTTTCTCCCATGATCCTTTCCGGGAAGTTAAGGATATTTCTTCCTCCATACGAAGAATCCGCATTTTACGAAGGTTTTAAGGGGATCTCAGGTTATCCCGTAAGTTTTATTCCTCATAGAGGAAGTTTACAATGGAAGAAGGAAGAATACCAAGAACTTAGATTTTTAGCCGAGACATTCTTTCATAAAAAAGACGTAAACACTGCTACATTAACCAGATTCGAGAAGGTCTGGACCGGGAATTTTATCCGGAATCTTCCTGAACTTGTGGATATGCAGCCTATAAACGGATTATTCGATTTATGCAAATCTAAGGTGGATATAGTTGTTTGTGGTGCTGGGCCTTCTCTCTATCTATCCTTACAAGAACTGAAAGAATATAGAGAAAATTTTCTATTGATCGCAGTAGATACGGCACTTCTTATCCTACAAAAATCGGGAATAGATCCGGATCTTGTATTTAGTGTGGATCCTCAACCCTTAAATTCGAAATATCTAGAAGGATATTCCGGAAATACAAAATTTATATTCGATCCCACTACCTCCTATCATTCATTAAGAATGCCTTATATAGGTAAAAATCATTTTCTGACTTCTTCCCCTTTTCCCTGGATCAAACTTTTAGAGAATGCTTCCGAAAATGGGTTGGGGGCAGTGGATTTCGGAGGTTCCGTTTCTACAAATGCAGCTAGTCTTGCGGAGAAGATGGATGCGAGATCCATTTTACTTTTGGGGCAAGACCTTTCTTTTCCCGGTTCTCAGGCACATTGTAAAGGAGCGATCTTAGAAGAAAGATTGAATTTTTTGGAATCCAGAACCCAAAGAAGAGAGCATCATAATTATAAACAAATGACCGCTTTACCCCCTAAGTGGATCGAATCTGTGGAAGGGAAAAAACTTAGGACCAATGAGAAACTTCTAATCTTCAAAAAATGGTTCGAAGAAAGACAAAAAGATCGCCCTTGGGCCAATCTGGGAAAAGACGGAGCCAAGCTCGAAGGTATCAAGAATATTACATTTAAAGAATGGTTTCAACAAAATCCTTCGAATACAAAAGAGGTTTTTGAGATCAAAGAGAAGATCCTGGTCCTTCTATCTTCTAAGATCGACGGCAAAAAAGTATCGGAAGAATTAAACAAAATCCGCACCGAGTTAAAGGAATTCAGAGTACAAGTTTCTACAGGAGAAGTTCTTTCCGAAAAAATTTATGACCTCATCCAAAACGGGGAAAAGGATAAAGAGTCTATTCGAAAAGCATTACATGAGATTTCTGTAATAGACGATCGGATCAGTTCTAAAAAAGGACTCACAGAATTTTTAGGGATCAGCTTACAAAGAGTGATCTTAGCGATTACGGAAGGTTACGACACTGAACTTACATTAGAAGAGAAGAAGAATGAAAGACTTGCGGTCGCAAAAAAGAGTCTTCTACTTTATTCCGGATTAAAAAAGAGTACGGAAATGAATCTACAGCTGATCAGTAAGGCTGTGAGGCGTTTTTTAGTATAAAATTATATTTCGCCACTTTGTTTTAATTTTTGCACTAATTTGCGAGCAACATTACTCACTACCGTATCTACCGTATCGGAAAGAAGTATACTTTCGGCTATTTTTTCCGACCAAATAACTTTTCCGGTATCGGAATCCACACAACGGATGCTAAAATTTATTCTTCCTGAAACGTCGGTGGTTGCGGAAGTTATATTCAGATCTTCGACTAAAATTAACCGATCGGCTTGTAAAAGTTTTCCCAGTTTTGAATAATCACGTCCTTGCGTTATTCCGGTCAAGGAAAGCTGGATTTCATTTATAACTTGATCCAACCTTCTCCTTTCCAATATTGAAATTCCATATTTTATGAAATTCTTATTTAGTTCGGAATAAATGCTGGAAATAATCGGCTCATCTTTAACGGATTTTGAAGTGACGATTAGAGCGTGATTATACTCGTTCGTCGAAAAAAAGCGGGAAGCAAGTTCTTTCGATTCTCGAATGTCCTTGAATAGATCATATTCGAACTGAGCAAATACGACTCTCATGATCGAATAGGTTTTATCCGATGTAGAGTGATCGAATCTATCCGTAAACGTTGAAAGAATGGGACCCAATAGTATGGGAGCTAAACCGAAAATTATTCTATGGTTTACGGAATACTTGTATGTTCTTATAGTCTTATGTTTTTCCTGATCATACAATTCGAAAGAGACCGATCCGTAAGTCCTATAAATTGCAGGAAACGCTCCTATAGTGAAGAAAAAACCGATCATAGTCAATAATGGAGGTTTTACATCATCCACCATGGGAACGATCTTGATTTTTATATTAGAATTTGATGATATTAGGAACTTTTGGCTTTTTTGGAATTTTGAGATAATCTCCGTCGAAAGGTATCCGTCAAATTCATCTGTCGGAGTTTGATTCGATCCTTTGTCATGCAGCATTTTAATAACCTCTTCTTTTGTAGGAGGGTTAAAATCGAGTCTGACTGGAAGGATCTCTTTGTTTGAAGGAGTACTATGAAAAATGGATTTTGCCCCATAGATATCTCCTTCAATATTTACATGGTGAAGAAAGCAGGACGAAAAACAGAAAAGTATTAATAAGTAAAATAGGGATCTTCTCATTTTATCTGGGCACAATTTTCCAAAGTGAGGAAATAAGATCAGCTATGTTTTCTGCAAAGAGTAGATTCGGAGGTTAGCAAATGTGCATAACCTGTAAATAACCCCGCGCAAATCCGCCTTGCACAACGGATTTTATCCAAATCTTAGTAAAAATATGCTATAATGGCGTTTTATTGCGTAAGTAGACTAAAAATCCGCCTTTGAAACTTTTTTTCGTTTTTTGGTTGACTCTATTTGTGCTACGCACTATAAATGGATTGTGCGCCGCACAACGGTGCGCCAAGGAGCTAAAAATGGAAAAACAAATTCTAGATGTACTGAACGCAGGTCTTGGTTTGGTTAAAAGTGGACAAGAAGGTCTGGATAAAGCGAAAGCAGAATTTACTAAGAGTTTTGAACAACTCGCAGCTAAAGGCGCTTCCGACAATTCCGAAGCATCTGTTCGTGTTCGCGAGTTCGTAGACAAATTCTTAAACGAAGCTAAAGAATTATCTACTGCTGCTACTAAAACTTACGAAGATTCTCGCGCTAAGGCACTTGAAGTTTATAACCAGATTGCAGAAGAAGCTAAGAAATTAGTTCCTGCTGAACAAATCGAAGCTATCAAGGCAAAATTTAGCGAAGTTACTGAGACAGTTAAAAAGACTGCTGCTCCAACTAAAAAAACTGCTTAATCAAAGCCTTTTGAACCTCCATATCGGCGGGGGATTCCTCCCGCCGAAAATTTTTTCCTCTTCTTTCCCGAAAATAACTTCTATTTTTCATGTTACACTTTATTTGAATATAAAGTGAATCGAATTATAAAAGAAAAATATAGCTCCAGACCTTATTCTTCTAAGATTGTCCTTCTCTGCGCGAACTTACTTTTTTTATTTTCCTGTTATGGTCCAGGTGTTAGTAAAAGATACGTATGTGATTCCGAAAAAATACATAGCGACTCTCAATTTATATGTTCTTTATATTTGGTGTCCGACGAACCGACTGAAGAGCAAAATCGACAATTCTCGGAATGTATAATTTTGGCGACGACGTATGATGACCAAAAATGTGATAAGGAATCCGACTGGGAACCTTGGTGGTTATAATTTAAAGTTTACGGAAATCTTATCTATCTCCTACTAGATTCGTATTTTTTCGAAGAAAGCTAAAATATACTCCGTATCTCAGTATAAACTTCGAATAATCTTTCCACTCCGAGTTTTGTTTCTTCTTCGGAAGCATTTGAGAAATTCCAGCGTAAATGATTTCTTTCCGGTTTGCCTACGAAAAAGGAAGATCCTGGGACTGCAGCGAGTCCCTTTTCCAAACATTTTTGGAAAAGTAGATCCGTATTGATCTCTTGTGGGAATTCCAACCAATAGAACAGTCCTCCTTTAGAAATTTGTAAAGGAATGGAATCTCCAAAATTTTTCTGCAAACAATCAAATGTATGTTTTGATTTGTTTTGGTAGGTTTTCCGGATCAAAGATAGATGTTCTTCATATTTGGAAGAAGATACGAATCCATAAACTAATTCTTGGTTTAAACTAGGTGAATGTAGATCCATGGATTGTTTTTGTATGATCAGATCTTTTAGGATCTTTTTAGGTGCCTTGATCCATCCAACTCTCAATCCAGGTGCAAGTGTTTTTGAGAATGTTCCGATAGAGATTGTGTGATCCGGACCTAGTTCGCATAAAGAAGTCGGAAGTTGCTCCTCGAAGTACAATTCTCTATAAGCGGTATCTTCTAAGATCGGAACTCCATTCTCTAAGAGTAGTTTTGAGATAGAATTTCTGATCTCTAAAGAATAGGAATACGCAGAAGGATTTTGAAAATCAGGAATGCAGTAAAAAAATTTGGGTTTTCCGGAAGAAGTAGCCAGAGCATACTTTAATTCTTCCATATCCGGACCTTCTTCTCCATAATTGATCCCTAGGAAAGATGGTGCATAAGAAGAGAACACTTGGATGGCGCCTAAATAGCTTGGTCTCTCTAAAAGTATCGTGGAACCTTCTTCAATAAAATAACGACTGAGTAGATCCAACGCTTGTTGGGAACCCGAGGTCAAAAGAATTTCTTCTGCGGAAGAGCCGGGATAATATCGATCAGAGATCCAAGCACGTAAGTCGGAATGTCCCTGAGTGTCCGCGTATTGGAATAGTTTCGCTCCTTTTTTAGAAACGGAATTTTCGAAAATATTTCTTAAATCTTGGATAGGAAATAAAGAATCATCTGGAAGTCCGCCTGCGAATGAGATCATTCCCGGTGTATCGATCACTTTTAATATATCTCTGGTAACGGATGCAGGAGTTTTTTCAGCCCTTGCGGAAGGTCTGAAAATTTCGGATCCATTTTCTAGAATTAACTTGCCCATCTTCTTATTTGGTTTATACATTATATTGAGATTACCATACAGATACAGAAATCGATTTTATGACCAATACAGATAGACTTCTTACTAAATATTCTAAGATCGCAAATTCTTTAATAGGAAGGATTGAATCTGGAGAATTTCCTCCCGGTTCTAAATTACCTTCTCTTAGAAAAATCTGTTTATTTGAAGAGTGTAATCTTTCTACTGCTGTGGAGGCTTTTGGGATTCTCCAAGAAAGAGGTTTTATAAGCGGAAGAGAAAGATCCGGTTATTTTGTTCTTCCTAGGCCTGAACTTTATCCTAAATATAAATTAGAAAAACCCGTAAGAATTCCGAATCCTTCCGTTCCTGAAGAAGTAAGTTCTTTGATGTCCGAACTTGCGGACCCTGGGTTTATTCCTTTCGGTGCGGCAGTGCCTGATCCTCAGTTTTTGCCATATTCTTCTTTGCAGAAATCATATAAAAAATCCTTAAAGGATTCTCAGGTTTATAAATATTCCGATGCTGCCGGCATTTTAGAACTCAGGAAGAAGATCGCGATCCGTTCTTCCGGTAAAGAAAGAAGGATCCGTTCGGAAGAAGTGTTTATCACACTAGGTTGTTCGGAGGCTGCGTTTTTAGCACTTAGCCTTTCTGCAAAACCCGGTGATAAGGTAGCGGTAGAAAGTCCTCTTCACTTTGTTTTGTATCAAATCCTTTCCGAATTAAAACTAAAAGCGATCGAGATCCCGACGGATCCTATTACAGGGTTGGATCTTCAATCTTATATTTCCGTAATAAAGAAAGAGTCTCCTAAGTTCTTGATTACTATTCCTACTTTTTCGAATCCTACGGGAAGTCTTATGCCTTTGGAATCTAAAAAAGAACTTTTGAAAATTTCTTCTAAGTATGGTGTGAAAATTCTTGAGGACGATATTTACGGAGACTTGCAGCATAACGGAGGTATTCGTCCTTCTTCTTTATTATCTTTAGATACGGAAGGAATTGTGACTCAGGTTTCTTCACTTTCTAAATCAGTAAATCCAGGTCTTAGGATCGGTTGGATGATCAGTGATCAAACAAAAGTGGAGAATGCTAGACGACTTCGTTTGGCAGAGGCAATTTCTTTGCCTGCGATCCCTCAACTTGCTTCTTCTTATTTTATAGGGTCTCTCGCTCATGAAAGACATTTGAGAGAATTTAGACGAAGGTTGGGAGGTTTGGTACTTTCTTATGCGGATTCTTTTTTAGAATATTTTCCGAAAGGGACCAAAGTTGCCGTTCCGAAAGGAGGTTTTCTTCTTTGGATAGAACTTCCTAAAGGAAAAGATTCCAGAGTTCTTAGATTCCAAGCTGCTAAGAAGAAGATTAGTTTGGTCCCGGGAAATCTTTTCTCACTTTCAGGTAAGTATGTGAACAATTTCAGAATTAATGCAGGAGTTTTAATGGGCCCTAAGGTGATCTCCGCTATCCAGACTCTCGGAAAAATCGCAAAAGAAATTTAGATTGTGGGTCAGTACAGGCTTCCGGTATTGTCCTTTGAGAGCATGAACTTAGAAACAGAAATCCAACAACCTACCATTTTATGTGATCCTTCCGGTAAAGTGAATCGGAATGCGATCGGCTGGTCCAAAACTCCCTTACATAGATGTAATGTAAAAGGCCACTGGTTTCGTAAGAAAAAATGGAATTACTGGTGTTTTTACGACCAAAACTTTTTGGCTTCCTTTACTGTTTCGGATATTGATTACGCGGGTGTGATCTTTTGTTATTGGTTGGATAGAAGGACCGGAGAATTCCAGGAAGCAACTGTAATCACTCCTTTTGGCAAGGGAACTTTACTTGGGCAAACTGTTTCTAGCAATGCTCGTTACGAAGGTAAAGAAGGGTTTTTGGATTTCCAAATCGACGAAGATGGAAATTACAAGATCAAAGTGGATTTCCTAAAAGGAACAAACAAGTCGATCCAAGCCGATCTTATATTAGAAGTTCCTAATCAATGGGAAAGTTTAAATGTTGTGGTTCCTTGGGATCGAAATCGTTTTCAATTCACTCATAAATTATTCGGATTAGGCGCAAAAGGAAAAGTTACTACTGCCTCTAAATCTTATGAATTCCAACCTAAAACCTCTTTCGGAGTTCTGGATTATGGAAGAGGGGTCTGGCCTTATTTCAGTAAATGGAACTGGGCCTCTATGTCTTACCGTCCTGGTGGGAATGAAGTGTATGGAATGAACCTAGGTGGGGGCTGGACAGATGGAACAGGGACCACCGAAAATGCTCTTCTGATCAATGGTAGAATTTACAAAATTCCTTCCGTGATTGCTTTTGAATTCGATAAAAAAGATCCTAAAAAACCTTGGATGATCTATTCCAAGGAAAGTAAAGCAGTGGAACTTGTATTTACTCCTGATTTTCACAGAAAGGCATATTCTAATATGGGTTTAATTGCTTCTAAAGTGAATCAGATGATCGGAAGTTTTGACGGTGTTTTCCGGATCGGCAAAAGTGAATTTAGGATTGAAAGCGGACAGGGCTGGGCAGAAGATCATATCGCTCGCTGGTAGGTTAGAATGATCAAACTTTCCGAATATTCCACAGAACCTGACGAGGATATTTCCAAAGAGAAAGCGGAAGAACTTCGTCTCAAGGAATTGGAAAAGATAGAAGAACTGCAGATCCGTTTATTTGCAGGCAAAAAGAAATCACTTCTGATTATTCTGCAGGGTGTGGACGCGTCCGGAAAAGATGGGACCGTCAAAAAACTTTTCTCCGCTTTAAATCCTTTGGGTTGTACATGCAAGGCTTGGAAGGCCCCTACACAAGAAGAGTTGAGCCGTGACTTCTTATGGAGAATTCATAAAGAACTTCCCGGGAAGGGTTGGATCCAGATTTTCAATCGTTCTCATTACGAGGATATTCTGGTTCCTTTCGTTTACGAAAGTTTATCTAAGGATAGGCTGAAGGAAAGATTAGAGTTTATTGATTCTTTCGAGGAATTCGTATCCAAAGAAAACCATACTCATATCCTAAAATTTTTCTTACATATCTCCGAAGAAGAGCAGATTAAAAGGATAGAAGAGAGATTATCTAATCCTGAAAAGAATTGGAAGTTCGATCCAAGCGATCTAGAAGCTCATAAAAATTTTAAAAAGTATCTGAATGCCTATGAATGGATATTTTCCCATTCAAAGGATCGTTTTCCTTGGGTGATCGTTCCTTCCGACAAAAAATGGTATAGGGATTATCTGATTGCAAAGTCAGTTTGCAAGGAATTGGAAGATATGGATCTCAAATATCCGAAGCTGGAAGTCCAACCGGGCGAAATTTGACCCAGTTTTCTTTTTCAATTTTTTCTAAATTTTTGTAATTTAGGGGTTGACCTCTATAGTGCGGTGCAATACGAATGGATTGTGCGCTGCACCAAAAATGTGGCGGAAAAGGAGAGAAAAATGGAAAAACAACTGTTGGACATTCTTAATGCTGGAATCGGACTTTTGAAATCTGGACAAGAAGGATTAGACAAAGCGAAAGTGGATTTAGAAAAAACCTATGGAGAACTAGTAGCTAAAGGTGCTGCAGACAATTCTGAAGGTTCTGTAAAAATTCGCGAGTCTGTGGATAAACTTTTGAATGAAATCAAAGAAGTTTCCACTGTTGCTGGCAAAAACTACGAAGAAACTCGTGGTAAGATCGTTGAGAAGTACAACCAAATCTCCGAAGAGATCAAAAAACGCGTTCCAGAAGGACAATTAGAAGCTGTAAAAGCAAAATTGACTGAAGTAGCTGAAACAATCAAAGCTACTGCTAAAGGAAAAGTTTAATTTCCGATCGAGCGGGCGAAGGGAAACCTCGCCTGCTAATTTCTTCCCCTTCCTCATTTTCCACTGCTTGACATTTTCTTTTTTCGGGTGTCTTTGCTAGGGATGTTCTTCCGTCCAAAATCGGCATCGTCTTTTTTTCAGATCTTATCTATTCTTCTTCTGTGTATCGTTTCTTCTCAGGGCTGGTCCCAAACTACGGAACCTTCTCCGGATAAAACTATAGAACAAAAGCCCAGTCCTATGAATGGACTTCCTCCCGAAAAAACTCCTTCCGGACCAAGCCAGGCGGAACTTAGGGAAAAATTCAAGAATCAGATCGGTGGTTTTGGATTCGGACGCTCCGAAAAGTATTACTCTTTGCAATTCGCTAGGATGTTGGATTCTCAATGGGCAATCGGGCTCAACGGTTACACTAACAATTATGTGAATCGTTTTGATAATGATACTGCTTATTCTTATTTTCTCCCGCCTCATGATTTTTATGGAAGGTTGAGAAATCACCAAGAGAAGTACTGGGGAGGTGCGCTATTCGTCCAAAGGTTCATTTCGGATTCTCCTTTTTTTGTTTCCCTTTGGTTAGGAAGAGAACATTACCAAAAGAACCAAACTGCTCTTTATTGGGAATCAGCGGGAAATACATATCGTTTTGAAAAAGATTCTTATAGTTCCGGTCCAAGGAATTATGCGGGATTTGGTGTAGGATTCAGATTCCAAACTACATCGGGTCTATTTTTCGGATGGGAAGGTGTATGGAATTGGTATGCTCCTTATCATAATTCATTCTCCGTTTCAGATCTCTATTATTCTGATAGGACTGCAAGTATAGGAGATCTATTATATAGAAAGTATGCTTATCAGAATTCGGAAAGATTACCTGGCTCTAGCTTCGGTTTGAATCTTTTTGTGGGCTGGGCCTTCTGATGAATTCGGATCCTTTCCTTCTTCCTAAACCTTGGGTAATTGCTCATAGAGGAGATAGTGGAGAATATCCTGAAAATACGATGAGTTCTTTCCGAAATGCCTGGGAGCTTAAGGCGGATTGGATAGAGCTGGACATCATTCATTCTGCTGACGGAAAAATAGTAGTCATTCATGACGATACATTAGATAGAACCACAGATCATAAGGGAGAAGTGAAACTACTTCCATTCAATATGATCCGCAAGGCGGATGCGGGCTCTTGGAAAGATCCAAGGTTTAAAGGGGAGAAGATCCCGGATCTTTGGGAAGTCTGGGATTATTTAAAGTCCAAAAATATCGGCTTAAATGTGGAGATCAAATCCGGCGCTTATGAAGAGATCCCGATCGAAACTCCTATCGAACAAGAATTGATCGACTATACAAAACGAAATTCTCTCTTTTATAAAACATTATTCTCTTCTTTCTGTTGGGATTCTTTAGTGAGGCTTAGAGAATTATCGATAGAGGCAAAACTCGGCATCTTGATCGGAGAAGAAACTTCCTCTTGGATGGAAGCATTGGATCTAGGTTTTAGATTAAATGCATTCAGTTTGAATCTTTCTGCAAAGGGTTTGGATAAGGAAACAGTTTCCAAGATCCAGAAAGAAGGATTTAAGGTTTTAGTTTATACTTTGAATACGGAAGAAGAATTAAAGTTCGGAATCGATTTGGGAGTGGATGGGATCTTTACGAATTATCCTAAAAGAATGAGATCCTTGCTTACTTGATCTCCACTCTTGCAAATTGGTCCAATTCTACCTGCCAATGATCTATCATATTTTTTAAAACTGTTATTACCTTTTCAGAAGGAACATCGTAATTATCGGAAGAGAATGCGTCAGTCTCTTTGAAACCGGCCACATTTTTCAGATCTTCTCCTTCCGCTCTGAATCTATAGATCTCGAATTCTTCTGCGCCTCTTGCTTCTCCATTTTTGATGAAGAATGGTTTGATCAGGCTCATTCTATATTTTCCGAAACGAAATCCCTGCAAAGATTGCAGGAATTTATAAGCTCCGAGAGCTAATTCCAATTTCATATGATCCGAATATTTTTCCGAACCCAGGAAGGTAAGTGCAGAAGTTCCGCCGAATCCTAAATAGACTTCGAATTTAGCCCCTTTCTCGTCCTGGACTTTGACTAGATCAATTTCTTTCAATCTTTCGCCGAATAATGCGAACGCAGCCATTTTGATCTTTTCTTCTTCGTTTAACTGCGCATCTGAAAGTATAGTTTTTACTTTTTCTTGAGGCGATTTGGAACAAGATATTAGTTGGAAGAAGGCCAGAAAGATCATCAATATATGAACATTTGTTTTCATAGTAATTCCAAGACCGATCTGCCATATAATATGACTTATTTTCCGAAAAAAATCTATCGTTAAAAAATGCAATTTTGGCGTTCGAGCCTTCGTGTAACGATTTTTTGGATAGTTATAATAACCCTTTCTTTATCCCTTAAGGCTCGGCTTTTCAACGTTAGCTTAAGTCTTTTTGTTTCGCTGCAATCGTCTAATGGAACATCCGTTATATGTCAGAGCTTTGGAAATAAATTTCCACATTTATTGAGAATTGGTGTAAAACGACTTAACGTTGCCCCGGGCGAAATAATCGATTATTTTAATTGTTAATCGTTAGCCGAAACAGAGGCTCCCTAAGACGAAGAAATTTATTAAAAAAACAGTAACCTAATACAAGTTTTGTCAAAAAATTTTATGCTGTGTTATACGGAAAATTAAAAACACTTTACTATCTTTGTAAGAATATAACTGTTGTTACGTCAGTTAACATTTATGAAACCAAAGAAAGTCACTAACGATGATTTGGAAAAGATCATCGCCGGGGTAAAAACTCAAGCTGTTGAAGCGATCGGTAATTACCTCTATAAAGGATTTCGCATTCAGGTTAGTAAATACAACCTGTCTGGGGCGGAGAGGGTTCAGCTCCTTTACCAGAGGAGAAGGAAAGAAGGTCTTTGTATCGTCTGCGGCACTAAAGTAGGTAAAAAAAATCCGTCTACTGGCAGGTTGTATCGCCTCTGCGAATTCCACCGGAAGAAAATAGATAAAAAAAAGTAATTCATAAAATCCGGAAAATGACTGATAATCTATATAGAGCTTAGCTCTGGTAGGTACTCTTGTTTTCCGGATTTTATTTTAAGGGCACACATTTTCCCTTTTCCTCAAACGCTTCTTCAAAAGTGTTTGGTTTCTCCCGAATCCTAGTCTTATTCCTTCTACTTTTTTCATTCTCCTTCTCCGCATTCGGCCAAGGGGAAAATCATTCCAAACAAGGACCTTCTGATCCTGATATTTTGTTTAGGATCGCCGAAGAAGCATATAAGGACCGTCGCTTTTACAAAGCAGCGGAAAGTCTTCGCAACTTCCTGGTTCTCTATCCCGGGAATCCTAAAAAAAACAGGGTACTTGGCCTTCTCAGAGATTGTTTTCTAAAGTTGGATCGTCCTGAGAAAGCCTTAGAAGTGAGTCTGGACCTTTATAAAATGGAACCGACTGGAGAATTTGGACTAGAATCCTACTTGGAAGCCGGGCGCCTACTGGCTAAGATGGGAGAAATCGACCAGGCGAAGCAGATTTTCTCCTCAATTTGTAGACAATCTTACTCCAGAGCTATGGCAGAAAAAGCCGCCCTGGAATTTTCCGGTATCGATCTACTTTCGGATGGGGAAGAATCTTCTCCGGAAGGGGAATCTTGTCGCGAAAAATAAGGAAATACTCGGATTTAAGTCCGAATTCCCTCATTGCGAGCCGATACTAGTTTATAGTTGAATTCCCACGGAAGAATTTTTTAATCTCTGGTAAGTATGTCCAACGGCTTCTTTCAAATCGTGAATTACCCGAAAGGGTCCTATGTCATCGTCGAAGGCAAGAAAGAAGCCCATAATTTCTTTATCATCCGACAAGGCAAGGTCAGGGTCACCCGCGAAAACCAAGTAGTAGGTGAGGACCCGAATCAACTTTTGGGACCTGGGGATTTTTTCGGAGTGGTTGCTGCGATGAGTCAGCACGCTCAGATCGAATCCGCTATAGCTCTTACTGATGTTTCCTTAATTCAGGTTAGCTACGATCAGTTCGGAACTCTGATCCAAAAAAATACTCCGGTAGCGATGAAGATCATTCGCTATTTCTCCATGAAACTCAGACAGTTCGACTCTACGATCACTCGTCTGTCTTTCCGTACTGCTGTAGAAGAAGATCCGAATCAATTGTTCGCGATCGGTGAGTATTACTTTAACCAAAAGAATACTCTTCACGCTGCGTATGCTTTCCAAAAATATCTGCAATATCTTCCGAATGGTCAATTTGCCACTCAGGCAAAACTGAAATTACAAACCGTTAATCAACCGGTTGCTCCTCCTCCGATCGATTATACAAAGTTTAACCGATCTTACGGAGATAACGAGATGATCTTCTGCGAGCACGAGCCTGGAAGAGAGTTATATATCATCCAACATGGAAGAGTGAAGATTACCAAGATCGTGGACTCTAACGAAGTGCTCCTCGCAGTTTTACAAAGCGGGGATATTTTCGGAGAGATGGCGCTCTTAGATAATAAACCTAGATCCGCTTCCGCAATTGCTTGGGGCGAAGTGCAGTTGCTTGCGATCAATAAAGCCAACTTCGAGGGAATGGTTAAGGCTCAACCTCAATTGGCAACAAGGCTGATCACTCTTCTTTCCGAAAGGATTTGGACCGCTTATAAACAGCTTGCTAACTTGCTTATTTCAGATCCTCAAGGAAGGGTCGCTGATACATTGCTCACTCTTGTGGAGAAAAATAGAGTTAAAGTCATTCCTAAATCCACCTACAACTTCGAGATCGGTACTAAAGACTTGATCAAGATGGTTGGATTAACTTATCCTAAGGATGAGAACCTGGTTCTGGATCTGATCTCCAAAAACAAATTTATCAAATTGGATCAGGGAAAAATTTCCTGCACGGATCTTGTAGAGTTGGAAAAATTAGTACAAGCATTCCGCAAAAAATCGCAGATAGACGCTAAGATCAAAAAACGTGCCTAATTCAGACCGAGAGGCTCGCTTACGTAAAGCGGTCCTTTGGCTCAAGAAAAAAGACCCGACCACCCAAAAGATCATACAAACCGTAGGACCTTGTACCCATAAGATGATGGGAAACCCTTATTATGTTTTGATCCGTTCGGTAATAAGCCAACAGCTTTCCGTGAAGGCTGCAAGGACAATGGAAAATAGGGTTAAAGAATATTACGGAAACGGAAAACAATTCCCTAAGCCGGATATTCTTGTCAAACTTTCCGAACCGCAGTTGAGAAAGGCAGGTCTTTCTTTCGCAAAGATAGACACCGTTAAATTGATCTCTAAAGCTTATTTAGATGGAAGTATTTCCGATAGAAAACTTTCTAAATTAGATGACCAAGAAGTTTTGGATCTTCTTTGCAGCATTAAAGGTATCGGACCATGGACTGCGGAAATGGTTTTGATGTTTTCTTTGGATCGTTGGGATCATTTTTCTTATAACGATTTGATCTTAAGAAAATCGATTGAGAATAATTATGGGATCCCAATGAATTCTAAAAAAGAAATTTTAGAATTCACCTCGGGATATTCTCCTTATCGTACTATTTTTTCTTGGTACTTATGGAGAGCTTCCGTTGGGGTTGAAAATTTATAGGATCGACTCAGTTCAGATATTGATCCCGGCAGCTTTACAATCCGCTTTGATCATGATCTCTACTAGTTCTTTAAACTTGACCTTAGGTTCCCAACCAAGTTTTGCTTTTGCTTTTGCAGGATCTCCGATCAGAAGATCCACTTCGGTTGGTCTATAGAAAGAAGGGTCTACTACGATTAAAAGTTTTCCGTCCTTCTTATTATAACCTTTCTCTTGGTCTCCTTTTCCTTTCCATTCCACTTGGATGTCCAGATGTCTAAAGGATTCTTCTATAAATTCTCTGACTGTATGCGTTTCGTTGGTTGCAACTACGTAATCATCCGGTTCCGATTGTTGTAACATCATCCACATCATGTTTACGTAATCCGGAGCATATCCCCAGTCTCTTTTTGCGTCTATATTTCCTAAATGGATCGGGCCACCTTTTCCTGAAATAAGTCCAGCGACTCCCAGAGTGATTTTTCTGGTTACGAAACTTTCTCCCCTTCTTGGAGATTCGTGATTGAATAAAATTCCGTTAGAAGCATGTAATCCGAATGCTTCTCTATAATTTACTACTGCCCAGTATGCATATAATTTTGCGACTGCGTAAGGTGATCTTGGATAGAATGGAGTTTTTTCGTCTTGAGGAACTGCCTGAACTTTTCCATACAATTCGGAAGTAGAAGCTTGGTAAAATCTGGATTTTACTCCGGTTTGTTTGATCGCATCTAAAATTCTTAAAGTTCCGACTGCGTCAACTTCTGCAGTGTATTCAGGAACTTCGAAAGAAACTCCTACGTGAGATTGAGCTGCAAGATTATAAATTTCATCAGGTTGGACTTTTTCCAAAACCCTGTTTAGGTTACTGGAATCGGTTAAGTCTCCATAATGCAGAAAAAGGTGAGGGTTTCCTCTTAGATGTTCGATCCGATCTCGGTTTAAAGAGCTGGTTCTACGGACGATCCCGTGTACTTCGTATTTTTTTTCCAAAAGAAGTTCGGTAAGATAGGATCCATCCTGTCCAGTGATCCCTGTAATTAGCGCCTTTTTCATTCTGGAACCAAAAACCCCGGCTTTGTTATTGGGGCAAGAAGGATTAGATTGTCAAACTGGTCTGAAATTCCAGTATTTGTGGGATTTCCAACAACGGGCTTAAACTGTCCCTTTTATCCAATTTTTCTTTCTGAATTCATAGATGAAAATTAGAGAAAGTGAAGAGATCCAAACGAATATAGCTGCCCAGATCCCAAGGGTTCCACCTTTCCATACGATCCCGAAAAGATAAGACAATGGAAGCATTACTAGATAGGTGAGAAAAATATAGATCCTAAAGACATAGTTCTGCAATCCTGCTCCTCTTAAGGCAGCGCCGATCACCATATGATATGCGTCTCCGATTTGGATAACTCCTAATAATAAAAGCACAGGATAACATTCTTCCACTAAGGCTTGATCTCTGGTCATCGCATACACGATTATTTTTCCCAGGAAGATAAAACATAAACCTATAAATCCCATTACGTGAGCGGAGATGAATGCGGAGCGAAATGCAGAATGATACGCTAGTTTGTATTTTTTAGCTCCCATTGCCTGTCCTAAGATTGTTGTGGCCGCCACTCCGAATGCATATCCGGGCAAGAATGCAAAACTTAATGTAGAAAATAGGACATTGGAAGCTGCAACTGCAAGTATAGAGATCAATCCTTGTATCTTGGAGAAGATTACGAATGCAACGTTGACTAATCCTTCTTCAAAACCGGGAGGTATTCCCACTTTGAAAATTTCGATTATATGTTCTTTGCTTGGAAGAAGGTTTACTCCTTCGAAATATTTTCCTAATTTATAATAAAAAAAGAATATAGGAAATACTAAAAGTCCTGCGAATCCTGCGATAGAAGATGCAAGTCCGGCACCTCCGATTCCCATAGGAGAGAATCCCAGGTTTCCGTAGATCAGTATCCAATTAAAAATTATGTTTGCGATAGTGGTCACCGCCATGGAAACAAAACCTGCCTTGGTTAATCCAAGACCGTCCATAAATCCTCTAAAACAGAATCCTAAAAAATAAAACCCACTGCCTATAAATCTAAAATATAAATAATCAGTTCCGAGTGCGTTGACTGTTTTTTCCGGACCGATCCAAAACATAATCCATTCCGAAATCCATGGTCCGGATATAGATAAGAAAGATCCTAACAATACGGAAAGATAAAGTGTAGAAACTCCTACTTTTCCTATCTCGGATCTTTTACCTTCTCCAAATCTTCTCGCGACTATGATCTGAACTCCCATTGAAAATCCGATCAGGAATGCAACAAGAGTGTAATAACTGGTCCCGCCTATACCTATTGCCGCGATTGCATTTTGGCCAAGATATCCGACCATAACTGTATCAGTAATCCAAACCAAAGATTGGCTAAGCATTCCGAAAACAACAGGTAATGCTAAGGAAAGGATTTTAACGTTCAATCGGCTAGGGCGATATAGTTTGAGTATTTTTTTATATAAAGAGGCCAAGTAGTTTCCAGCTTTGAAAGAAGGGTTGTGCAAACAACATTTTTTCCATGAAAAACGGTTTATCCTGGTAACGTTAGAGTTAGGATGACTTAAAAGCGTAGAAGAATATATGGATTCGAATCTAGGATTTGCAGACCTTCATAATCATCTATACGGTAGTCTGAAGCCTGAACTTCTTAGGCAGATGGGAATGAGCAATCCATCTCCTCGTTGGGAAATTTTTACAAAACCTTTCCAAGAACTTTATGGAAAGTCCATCAATACTGGAACCTTCTTCGAAGATTATAAATCTTTGGAAGATTTTAAAAAAATCTATTTATTCAATCACCAAGGCCCTTTTCCTGAATTCCAAGCAAAGTTTAATTTGATCATTGCGCTTTCAAAATTCGATCCACAAGAGATCAAATTTGTTTCCAAACATATCACTAAGGATCAATATGAAGAAGGTGTAGTATACGGAGAATATCGTATCATGTATTCTCCGCTCGATACTTACGAGGGGATTTATTCTAAAACTTTAGCCGCTTGTGAGGGTTTTGAAGAAGCAGAATCAGAACTTTCCCAAAAGGCAAAATCCCGCTTAGTAGTTTCCTTACATAGAGATGGGGAAGTTTTTAAAGAATACGAGATGTTAAAAGAAATGATGGAAAAAGATCCTATCATTAAAAAATACCTAGTCGGATTAGATTTTTGTTATATTGAAGAAGGTTTCCCACCTAAAGGTAAAAGAGAATTTTTGAAAGAAGTGCAAAAAGATAATATTGCAGAAACTTCTACTGCACTTACCGTTCTTTATCATGTAGGAGAGTCTTTTTTAGACAAAACTCTCTTATCTGCATCTCGCTGGGTTTTAGAGGCTGCGGAATGGGGAGCACATAGACTCGGACATGCAATTGCAGTAGGTTTAGATCCGAACGCTTATCTTGGAAAAAAAGTAATAGAACCGGTTTCTGAAAGAGAAGATACTCTCAAATTCCAATTAGATCATTGGGAAGAAATTTCCAAATACGGAGAATTACCTCCTAAAAAAAGACTGGAATCCGAGTTGGATTCGATCCGACATAAGGAGAAGTTAGAAATTTCCGTTACTGAAAACCTGGTCTCTGAAACAAAGGCATTTCAAGAGTATTGTATGGATCGGATCAAAAATACGAATGCTGTTATAGAGTCCTGCCCTAGTTCCAATGAGTATATTGGAATGGTCCGGGATAAAGCTCATCATCCTTTAGTTAGATTCGCTCGTAACGATTTAAAATTTACGATCTCTACCGATGATCCTGGAATTTTCGGAACTAATATTAAAGAAGAATATGATAAGGCAGAAAGTTTAGGATTGGATGTTGAATATTTAGAAAAGATCAGAAAGAATTCTTTTCAATATACATCCGAGATTCTTTCGGGAAGGATAGAATTTAAACAAGGAGCAATTCTTTAAAGATGAGATCTTTTTCCGGATTAAACAAGCTCTTTGCTCTTCTTATACTTTTCGTATTTTCTTTTCCGATATTTTCCCAGAACCAAAGTGATTTTTCGGATCCATACGATTATAATTTAAGAAATTATAAAGATGAAAAATCTCCGGATGGGTTTAGAGAATATTCTCTTCCTCCTAAAATGGATAAACCGACATTAGTAAGTCCTAAGAACGTGCAGGTTCCTTTTCAGACAGGTTTACCTACTTCTTCCGGAAGCCAAGGAACCAGAAGAACTACTAATCCGGTGCAAGGGAGGGGCGACGATGGGCTTTTTAATCCTGTCACTGGAGAAGTGAATGTCGAGGCTTTACAAAGACAGCAGGACCAAGCAAGAGATCGCAAAAGAAAATTAGAAGAATTCGGCAGTGATCCTCAACCTTATACTGAATCTAGACTTCGTCGTTTTTCGATTATATTTTTTATGACATTACCAATTGCTGCCGGTGTGACTTATGGTGCGTTATCCGCTGCGGAACCGGGTTATCAAAAAACGTTTGAGGGTGGATGGATCGTATTCGGAGTAGCTTCTACCCTAGCTCTTACAAATGCTTGGTTGGATTTAAGAGATTACGACCGCATGAAGTTGGAAAACCAACCTCAAAGTCCTACTCCGAATCCAACTGTACCTGATAAACTTTCCGAAACGATACATCCTAGAGCGATCCCGGGATATGGATTATACTCCAGAAATTTCGAATATAGAATGGAATTCGAATTTTTCAATACTCGTTTCTGATAGAACATGAATCCTTTTTTAGATCCTGCGTTGCGGACAAAATTAGTTTCCGAATGGGGAAGGATCTCGCTCTTCTTCGAAGAGAATATCAAACCTATCTTAAGATTTATATTCGGTGTTTTGGGAGTTATCTCCCTTTTTATACTCATCTTTCTATACGGATTTTATTATCCACCCGAATGGATCCATCCACTTCGTTTAGTTACAATGACCATAGTTTGGTATTTAGTAATTTACGAATGTTTAAGCTTTCTATTTACATTAACTCCGTATAAGGCTTATTTAAAATTCCACAAGATAGAAACGTTTGTAGTCTTCTTAGTTATTTTACAGTTCTTCTTTGAAGAAAAAATAGAATCTATTCTTTCCCAACAAAGAACCGAAGAAGTTGTACTTTTATTTTTATCCTTAAGCCAATTGACCTTAGCATTCGGTGGGTTTGCGCATTTTTTAAGAAGAGCCAGACTTTCTCTCGGAAAAATTTCTCCTTCTTTGGTGATGACAGGAAGTTTTGCGATCCTGATTTTTTTGGGAACGGCTGCATTATGCCTTCCTAGAGCTGAGGCAAGACCGCTTCAATTAGTGGATCTATTTTTTACTGCGGTAAGTGCGGTATGCGTTACCGGTTTAAGCACGATAGATGTTTCCCAGGATTTAACCGGAACAGGGCAGGTGATCTTGATGGTTCTTGTCCAACTAGGCGGTTTAGGGCTAATGACATTGACTGTATTTTTTGCATTAGTTTTAGAAGGCCAGGTTTCCGTTACTGAAAAGTTGATCGTTAAGGATTTGTTTAGCCAAGAATCTATAGGAAGGGCAGGTTCCATCTTAAAACAAGTTGCCTACCAAACATTCGCGATAGAAGGGATCGGCTCGATCTTTCTATACTTAACATTTCCTAAAGAGCTTGGATTTTCCCAAAAAGAACTTATTTTTCAATCTGTGTTTCATTCTATAACAGGATTTTGTAATGCGGGCTTTGCACTTTTTCCAAAAGGATTAGCGGAACCTTATTTTAGGGAATCTTATTCATTTCTTTCCATATTGATGATCTTGATCGTATTCGGCGGTCTAGGTTTTCCTACCGTAAATCAGCTTTTAAAAAAGATCAGATTTGATGGGGAATCTTTTAGGCATCGTTTTTCTCTGGGCTCTAAGCTGATCCTGATCACTACTTTATTCTTATTACTCTTCGGTTGGATATCCTACTGGATACTTGAAAGGAATTTTAGTTTGCATGGTTTGAGTTGGTATGACCAAGTATTTCATTCTTTATTCTATTCAGTTACCACAAGGACCGCAGGATTTAATACTCTGGATATTTCTTCCATGGGGATCCCGATGGTATTCGTAAGTTTATTTTTGATGTGGGTGGGTGCTTCTCCTAACTCAACGGGAGGAGGGATTAAAACTTCTACATTGGCGCTCTCGGTTTTACAATTTTATCAATTTTTCACTGGAAAAGAAAGAGTGGATGTTTTTGGAAGAACAGTCGCGGAAAATTCTCTTTCTAGAGCATCTGTTGCGATTGTACTTTCCATGTTTATAATATTTATGGGGATCCTATTTCTGATCTGTTTCGAGAAACCTTTACCATTTTTAGATATTTGTTATGAGGTAGTTTCCGCTTATGGGACCACTGGCCTTTCCAGAGGGATCACGTCTAAGTTTGAGGCCCCCGGAAAATTACTTTTATGTGTTGTGATGTTTGTGGGAAGGGTCGGGGTTCTAACGGTATTATTGGCTTTTGTCCCAAAACCAAAACCCAGACGATATTGGTATCCTGAAGAATATGTCGTGGTCGGCTAAAGGAAAGTTCGAATGAGAAAGAAAAGGATCGCAGTCATCGGCCTCGGAGATTTCGGGATCGAACTTGTAAAAAGATTATATGAAGACGGACAAGAAGTCACAGCAATCGACCAGGATAAAAACAAAATAGATCGTATCAGGGAATTTTCCACCTACTGCGTTGCGATAGATTCCACGGACGAATCAGAATTGAAAGAACATGGTTTGGATGAAATGGATGCAGTTGTCTTAGCGATCGGAGATAATTTCGAAAATCTGATCGTGACTGCGGACTCCTTAAAAAAGATCGGTACAATTAATATATTCGCTCGTTATCAATCCGATTTGAACAAACGAGTTCTGCAAATGTTGGGGATCGAGAACTTATTCAACCCGGAAGAACAAGCTGCTCACTCTATGGCGGAACAACTTGCGAATAGTAGCGTTAAAGGTGTTACCTTACTTGGGCAGGATTATAGAATTTTAGAAGCTACGGTCCCAAAACATATGCAAGGTAAAACAGTCCAAGGTGCCAAACTGAGAGAAGACTGGAACTTAAATTTGATCACAGTCAAAAGGCCCAAAAAGACCAGAAGAAAATCGGATCGAAAAGACGAAGAAGTTTTAGGAATTCCTTCTCCGAATCTAGTCTTGTCGGAAGGAGATATTTTAGTTTTGTTCGGAAAAGCGGAAGATCTAGAACAGATGATTGGGAATCGTTAAGGTCCGTTTTCCAAAACTTTTAGACAAAACGATCGATTTTTAAATGAAAACGATCCGATTTAGGAGTAAAATCTAATTCGATCCGGTCGAAAGAATATAATACCATGAGAGTTCTGATCCTTTTGCTATTATTAGGCAGCAATTTTTGCTCTCCTCTCCAAGTAAAATCACAGGTAGAGGTGGAAAGATCGGATCATATTCGGTACTACGAAAAAACCTACGCATTTCTTCCTTTTTTCGGTCAAGCTCCTCCTATTATCATTCGTGAAAACGAGGATTTGATCCGGGAAAAATTAGCGGAGAAGGGTTACAAAGAGGTAGATATCTCTAGAGCAGACCAATTAATACATTATGATATATTAATATTTCCGAGGGGAAGTGTAATCGATCATAAAACTGACCTTGGCGCTTTCGGGGGATGGACTAGTGCAAGGGGGATGAGATATCATTCTTATGGTGGGACTTCCAGTAGATTAGCTGCAGTGCCTATTTTAGGAAGTGTAGGAGGATATTCTCCTTTTGCATTTATGGGAAATTTCGGAAATTCTAGGATTTCAGGTGGAAGCCCTTATTACGAAAACTTTTACGATGTGATCTTTAAGCTAGTGATCTATGATGGAAAACGTTATAGAGGACTTCCTTCCAGCGTTCTTTTAAAAGCAAACGTGGAAGGAGAAGGTAGATCAGGGCCGATGTTCGACGTGATCCCTTATCTAATCACCGGCTTTTTTAAATCATTTCCTAATTTCGTTGGAGAAAAAAATGAGATAATCTCCGAAGAAGAAGTTTGGAGAGGGCATTGATCATCCCATAGGGTAAGGGATTTTTTTAGAAACCTCATCTATCTTTTTCAAAATATCGTCGGACAAGATTAGATCCGTTGCCTTTAAACTTTCTTCTAATTGTTCCACTGTATTTGCTCCAATAATTGTAGAAGCAACATAATCGTGCTGTTTGGACCAAGCTACTGAAAGAGCAGTCACGCTGATTCCTGCTTCCTTAGCGATCTCTATCAGTTCTTTTGTAGAAGCGAGAGTACCTTCATTCAGAAAACGATGTGCCATTCTTCTTTGTCTTTCTGTAGGAAGTTTTGAATAACGTGTGAACCTCGCATTTTCAGGTGGAATTGGTCCGTTATATTTTCCGGTCAATACTCCACCGGCTAAAGGGGAATAAGGAAGAAGGCTGATCTGTTCTCTCCTGCAAATATCAGAAAGAGCGTCTTCGAATCTTCTATTTAAGATACTGAAATTGTTTTGGATGGATTCATATCTTGCAAGTTTGTTCGTGCGGGAAACTTCTAAACTTTTCATAGTCCCCCAAGCAGTTTCATTACTACTTCCTATATATCTGACTTTACCTTCGTTTATCAATTCGGTCAAAGCTTCCAATGTTTCTTCGAATCCGAAATCATGATCAGGCCAATGAGTTTGGTATAAGTCTATATAATCTGTCCCGAGTCTTTTTAAACTTCCTTCGATCGCTACTTTGATATTTCTGCGATCTAATGCAGTCTTACCTTCTCTTACAGGAGGAGTGAACCATCCGTGGCCTGGACCGCAGACTTTTGTCGCGATCAGGATGGATTCTCTCTTTTTAGTCTTCAACCAATTGCCGAAAATTTTTTCAGTAGCATGAACATACTCCGCTTCAGGAGGAACAGGATAGATCTCGGCAGTATCATAAAAATCTATACCCGAATCGAAGGCTTTGTTTAAAATTCGATGTGCTTCCTTCTCGTCACAACTAGAACCGAAAGTCATTGTCCCCATACAAATTTCGGAGACGACCATCCCCGTTTTTCCAAGCCTTCTTTTTTTCATTCTTACCTCTTTTATTTTCCTTCCGCCCAGGATTCTTTTCTTGGGTCGGCTCCGCCATATAAAATCCCCGTTTTAGGATCTTTTAAAGAAATACAAGGAGCCCCAAAATCATATTCCCATTTTTCTCTTTCTTTGACTTCGTAACCGAGAGCTTCGAGAGCTTTTCCTTCTTTTTTATAGATATCTTCTTCTAATTCTATTCTTCCCGGATAATATTTATGAGGGGAGAATGCATCTGGCCAGTTTAAGGAGCGGAAACGAGGGGCACTCACTGCTTCTTGCGGATCCATTCCGAAAACGACTAAATTTAAGAATACTTGGACGACTGCCTGAGTTTGCATATCTCCGCCGGGAGTCCCGAAACTCATCCAGAATTTTCCGTCTTTAAATACCATTGACGCGTTAGGCGTAATTGTTGGTCTTTTACCCGGAACCAAAGCGGATGGATGATTTGGGTCTAAACGGAATTGGGTCATCCTAATCCCTAATGTGATATCACCTTCTATAATTGGAGATTGAGGGAAATCGCTCGGAGTTAAGGATAAAGAATTTCCCTTGGAGTCGATAATACTTAGATAAGTTGTATCTCTTCCTATTTTTCCCGATTCCGTTCTTTCCCAAAAACTTGGAGTAAGATCAAAAAAGGCTCCTTCATTATTAGCAAGAGTATTTTCTTTTTGATACGCAATCTTTTTAGCGTTTGCAGGAGATTCGAATAAGAATGGATTTCCTGATGGAGGAGTTTTCCCGAACGCTTTAGATTGTAGAAGTTTTCTCCTTTCTACAGCATATTCTTTACTGAGTAAACCCTTCTCCGGAACGGAAACATAAGCTGGATCTCCGAAATATTTTTCGCGATCCGCCATAGCTAACTCGATAGCTTGGATCACAGTGTGAACATACTCCTTAGAGTTATGGCCCATTGATTTTAGATCAATACCTTCTAAAATTTGTAGAACGATCGGAACGACAGCACCTTGGTTCCAAGTTCGATTGGAGAAGATCGTATAAGGCCCATAATTTCCTTGTAATGGAACTTCCCAGTCGGCGCTGTATCTTACCAGGTCGGACTTAGCCATGGTGCCATCATGTTCTTCATGAGCCTTTGCGATTTTATCCGCTATCGGTCCTTTATAAAAATAATCCCTCAAAGCATCCAGAGATTCAGCGCGGTTTTTTCCAGAAGAAGAAGCGGCCTTTTCCGTCTCTGCCAACTCTTTTAGTGTGGCGGATAACGCAGGTCTCTTAAATCTTTCTCCTGGATGAAGTGGTTTCCACCATTTATCTCCCACATAAATTTTTGCATTGTATGGAAGTAAAAATTTAAGTCCTAATCTTTTAAGAACTCCTATGTTCAGATTTC